>WFZS01000077.1 GCA_015489465.1 Bacteroidales bacterium
AAATACTTTACACTTTGTTTTTCAACAACTTAAAAACATGTATTTTTAAATTTAACAGATAAAAAAACCGCCTTGATAAAATCAAGACGGCTTTTAAAAATATAACTATTTAACTAACTACCCGGTATTATTTACATTTCAGTACCTGTTCAACTTGATATTTTGCTGCATCAACGTTAGGACCTTGTTTTACCATTTTATAATATTTACATGCATTTGCATTATCGCCTGCACCTTGATAAGCTTGAGCAAGAACAAAGTAAATAGGATTCTTGTCACCTTCTTTTTTCAATTCCAAAGCTTTTTTTGCTGCTTCTACACCTTTATTAAACTGTTTTGCCGAATTATATGCCAAAGCCAAATTCAAATAGAAATCGGCATCACCTTTACCGTATTTCAAGGCTTGTTTGTAATAATTAACGGCTTTTGTAGCATTACCTTTTGAAAGTTCTTCACCACCGGCTTTGTAAAGAGCCAAATAAGCCATCTTTTCGGCTTTTGAAGCAATAGCAGCCTGTTTTGATCCCTTTGATTTCAGCTGAATAGCTTTATCGGCAAATTCCATCATCTTGGCATAATCGCCTTTGTCTTTATAAACAGCCTCTTTACCGAAAAATGCTTTTACGCATGTGGGTTTCTTTGCCAATGCATTATCAAATTGAGCCAAAGCTTCGTCATATTTTTTCTGCTTTAAATAATAATTTCCGTAACCATATAATACTTGAGGAATAATAGCTGTGAATTTCTTTGCCATTTTTGTATTACCGTATTTTTCGGCAACACCTTTTCCTTCTTCAAGAACTTTCAAAGAATTTTCAAATTTTTTCTTTTTGTATAAGATAACACCTTGTTTTAAATAAGAAGTTACCAAAGCCGATTTTGCTTTTTCCGTCATATCGGAAGCGGCATCACCAACTTTTTCCCCCATTGAAACAACTTCCTTTAAAACCGGAATGGCATCTCCGTACTTTTTAGCTTTTACAAGCTCGATGGCTTGATTATATTTCTGACCAACCTGATCTACCGTTTGTGCAGATACACCTATTGCTAAAAACAATACTGCTACCAAAGTAAATAATCTTTTATGCATTTTCATAATTTGTGATTTTTTGTTGAAAATTAAAGCGCAAAAATATAAATAATTAAAAATGTTCGATAATTACCAAAATTAAATTTCCCTAAAAAAGATTAAAAAGTGTTAATTATTACTCCCGCTTAAAAAACTACCATAAAAAAAAACCCCGGTACTAAAAAAGTGCCGGGGTTTAAAAAACCAAATGTTTTTATTCCGGATGAATAGCTTCTACTGGACAAACATCAGCGCAAGCGCCGCAATCCGTACATAAATCAGGATCAATCTTGTAGATTTCACCTTCAGAGATAGCTTCTACCGGACATTCGTCGATGCATGTACCGCAAGCAGTACAATCATCAGTAATTACATAAGCCATAACAATTATTATTTTGGTTATTTATCGTTGCAAATATATGCAATTGTTTAAACATACAAATTCATTACCAAAAAATAATTCATAATCATTTTAAATATTTTAAACTTATTTAGAATTTATTCTTAATATAAATTTCATAGAAACAACCCTAACGGCAGAGCTATTCCCGGGTTTAGTTTTATAAATACATTATTTACAAATCCTTAGATATTTTTAAGTAATATCCGTAATTAATTAAAAAAATATGTAAGAATTCTATATCTATTAATAATTGACTTAATTTTGCTCGATGCAAACGTATTAGATTGTTAATCTTAAATAATAAAAGATAAATGACAAAACACAATAAAAAAACAGTTGAGTTGGAAAGTGCTGTAGTAAGATTTGCCGGAGATTCAGGTGACGGAATGCAGTTAACCGGTGGACTCTTTTCAGACTCTACAGCATTTGCGGGAAACGATTTTGCTACTTTCCCGGACTACCCTGCAGAAATCAGGGCACCTCAAGGAACGGTTTCCGGAGTTTCTGGTTTTCAAATTCATTTCGGACATACTGATATTCATACATCCGGAGATCAAGCGGATGTTTTGGTAGCAATGAACCCTGCTTCTTTAAAAGCAAATTTAAAATGGGTGAAACCCCACGGCATTATCATAGTTGACTCGGATGCTTTTACCGAAAAAAATCTGAAAAAAGCGGGATATGAAACAAACCCTCTTGAAGACGGTTCGTTAAACGGTTATACAGTTATACAAGCTCCCATTAGCACTTTGACCAAAGAGGCTGTAAAACATCTTAATCTGGATAACAAATCGGCAATGAAGAGCAAGAACATGTTTGCTCTGGGTATCGTTTATTATCTTTTTAACCGTGATTACACAAAAACTTTCCCCTTCTTCGAAGAAAAATTTAAAAAGAACCCGTTAGTTGTGGAAGCTAACAAAACCGTTCTTAAAGAAGGTTATAATTATGCGGAAACAATAGAGCTTTTTCCTCAAACTTATGCCATAAAACCGGCACCTCTTAATAAAGGAAGGTACCGTAACGTTACTGGTAACCTTGCAACTTCATGGGGTATTTTGGCTGCTGCGGAAAGATCGGGGCACAATCTGTTTTTAGGATCATACCCCATTACTCCTGCATCCGAAATATTACAGGAAATAACAAAACACAAAAGCCTTTCGGCAATAGGTATTCAAATGGAAGATGAGATTGCCGGTATTGTTTCCACAATAGGAGCAAGTTTTGCTGGAGCTCTTGCGGTAACTTCTACATCAGGTCCAGGACTTTCCTTAAAAACAGAAGCTCTGGGTCTGGCTGTTATGACCGAACTGCCGGTTGTGGTTATTGACGTTCAACGTGGCGGTCCGTCAACAGGATTGCCCACCAAATCGGAACAATCGGATCTATATCAAGCACTGTTCGGACGTAACGGAGATGCTCCCGTTGTAGTTATGGCTGCCAAAAGTGCCGCCGACTGTTTCTATTCGGCTTACGAAGCTTGTAAAATAGCAATGGAGCACATGGTTCCCGTAATTTTACTTACGGACGGTTCCATAGCAAACGGTTCGGAAGTTTTTAAAATCCCTAAAGTTGCAGACCTGCCCGAGATAAATCCTCCGGTGGCAAAAGCTAACGACCCGAATTATGCTCCTTACCGTCGTAACCCGGAAAAGCTTAACAGGTATTGGGCATTACCGGGTACCGAAGGATTACGTCACAGAATAGGCGGACTTGAAAAAGAAGATATTACGGGACATGTTTCGCATGACCCGTTAAACCACCAAAAAATGACCAAATTCCGTCAGGAAAAAGTTGACAAGGTAGCTAACTACATTGACGATTTGGAAGTGTTCGGCGATGAAGAAGGAGAACTTCTCGTTATCAGTTGGGGCGGTACATACGGAGTAGTTTTGACAGCCATAGAAGAAATGAGAGCGGAAGGTAAAAATGTAAGTCATGCCCACTTTAAACATATTATGCCTTTACCTAAAAATACCGCCGAAGTGTTCTCCAAATTTAAAAAACACATTGTCGTTGAAATAAACAACGGTCAGTTTGTTAATTATTTAAGAATGAAGTTACCTGACTTTAAATACAGTCAATACAATAAGATTCAAGGATTGCCATTTATGGTTAACGAATTAAAAGAACAGTTTAACGACCTTTTAAATGAAAAATAAAATGGAAAATAAAATAGATACAAAACCTGTAAAACTCACCAGGGAAGATTTTGAGAGCGATCAAATGGTAAAATGGTGTCCGGGTTGTGGTGACCATGCCATTTTAAGATCCGTTGAAGCCGTTTTCCCCACCATAGGTGAAAGGTTAGGACTCAAAAAAGAGGATTTTGTTGTTGTTTCGGGCATAGGATGTTCTTCCAGATTTCCTTATTATATGAACACGTATGGATTTCACGGAATTCACGGAAGAGCCGCAGTACTTGCCACCGGTATAAAACTTACCAATCCCAAATTAAATGTATGGGTAATAAGTGGTGACGGAGATTCAATGGCAATAGGTGGAAACCACTTTATCCACGCAGCCCGCCGTAATGTTGACATGAACTACTTAATGTTTAACAACAGGATCTACGGGTTGACAAAAGGACAATATTCTCCAACCACATATAAAGGTCAAAAAACCAAAACATCACCTCAAGGTGTTTTTGAAGAACCTTTTAACCCGGGCGAACTGGTTATCGGTGCCAAAGGAAGGTTTTTTGCAAGAGTGGTTGACACCAATCCCAAATTAATGCAAAAAACTTTTATTGAAGCTGCAATGTTTAAAGGTACTTCAATAGTTGAAATACTTGCCAACTGCGTGATTTTTAACAATAAAACACACGGCTTGATAACCGGAAAAGACACAAAAGATGATTATCAGCTTATACTTGAAGCAGGTAAACCGATGATTTTCGGAAAAGAGAAAAACAAAGGAATAATCCTGCAAAACAACAAACTTAAAGTTGTTACCATAGGTGAAGACGGTATTACCGAAGATGATATCCTTGTTCATGATCCAACAACAAAAGATGCCGGAATACATATGATGCTTGCAAGTATGCAAGCTCCCGACTATCCTGTTGCTTTGGGTGTCATAAGAGCAGTTCCCGAAAAACCCTTTGAACAAATAATTTGGGATACGATTGAACATGAAAAAGAGGTTTCACCTTATAAAAATGTTGACGATCTTTTGAACAGTGGTAACACCTGGGAAATAGACTAAAAAATAAACTTCATCAAATAATAAAAGCAGGCTGTCTGAAAAGACAACCTGCTTTTTTTACATTACATACTTTGACGGTTGTTACCTTCTTCTACCTCTCATCCCGGCTCTTCCACGGTAGGATCCGGTTCTTCGTGATCTATTGTAGTTATAACTGCGATTTCCCCTGCTACGGCTTTGATAGGAACGTTGTAACTGCTGACGCTGCTGCTGAGAGATCCTTGAACCACTTCTTGCAGTACGGGATTGCGGACGTTGTTTTGCAGGTCTTGTTGAAGGACGGGCAGGCTGTTTACCTGATGCGTTTCTCGGCTGACGTTTATTTTCCACTTTTTTCCAGTTGCCGTTCTTATTTCTCATGTAAATGTTTCCTTTTCTATCGGTATAAACATTATTAGGTCTTTTCACAGGTCTTGCTTTTCTGTTTAAGTCACGGGATTGTCGAGGTGAACCTGTCCTAATAACTCCGTTATTAGCCCTATACCTGTAAACATTATTATACGTATTTCTTCTACCCGCATAATAACCTGCCGCAGCACCACGCCTGTATCCGTGATAATAACCTCTTCTATACCAGTGGTAATATCCATGACGGTATCCCGGATAAAATCCTCTGGGACCCCACCAACCCCGGTAAGGATGAAACCTCCATCCTACCCAACCGAAGCTAATCCCGAATGAAAATCCCCAGCCTGTATAAGGATTCCAGTGAGCGCCAAATCCCCACGTAACGGGACGGGGAAAATAATAGTGATAATACCAAGGTCTGTACCAATAACCGGTTCCGTAAACCACGCATCCATGATATGCAAACGACCAGGTGTATCCGGGGAGATAACCTACATATACAATGTCAGGTGATGAATCGTAAATATAAACATACTTAACATTGTAAGCTTCAGACTCAGGCGGTATTTTATCCACATCTTCAGGTCGTTTATCACTTACTTTCCAAGGACCTTCGGGTTTATCGGAAACAAACCAAATTCCATCATCAACCGCAAAATATTTGTTCCCGCTTAAAATAACGGTTTTATCACTGTTCTTTGCAACCGACAATTCCGTCCCTTTTATTTTTTCAAATTTCGGAGCCCCGTCCCATTTTACTTTCAATGTTGTCTTTTTTCTGTCAACCTCTGCCGTTTGCGGGATTGTCTGTTCCAAAATGGCCTCTTTCGCCTCTTCCGTTCCCGGAACATTAGCTCTTACTTCCGCCATCTCGGAATCTTCGGGAATTTTTTTAAAGTCTCCGGGCAAATCTTCGGGCTCAACAAATTGCCAACTTCCGTCTTTCAATGATTTCGATTTGTACCATCTGCCTGCCAATAAAACATAAAGTTCTTGTGTTTTTATATACCTTATTATATCATTATCGGTATTTGTAACGTAAAGAAGTCCGGTACTGTCAATAGTACCGTATTTGGGTTCACCGTCCGTTGAAACAAGTTCGGCAGGTTTTGTCGAAACAATGATTTCGGGTGCCGTTTTCATATTTTTTGTTATGGAATCCTCTTTTGTTTCAGGCATGTTTTGTTCAGCAAATTTTACTATATCGGAAGGAACTTTATCAGTATTCTTGTAACCGGAAAGAACATCTTTGGATTTATACCAAAATTTTCCTCCTTTTATATAATAGTCATGCTTTTTCTTAACTATAAAAAAAGGAGTATTTACAACATATTCGAATTTTTGTCCGCTAACACTTTTTAAAATCGGATCGCCGTCAATGGTAACAAGAACTGCGGGTTTTGTTCTGAAAAAAATGCGGGGAGGATTATTATTAACTTTATCAGACAATAATTTAATGTTCCCTGACTCCTCCAAAGCGGCTAATATCCTGTCAAGAGACATTACCATATCCCACGACTCAATTTCCCCGGTCAAAAGTTTTGCGAATCTGTTGACACGGGCCGTATCATCAAAATCGGGAAAATGAATCTTGATTATATTTAATTTCTCCAAAATTGCCGTTCTGGTATCGTAATCGGCCGAAATCCTTGCTTTAAACCATAATGCACCGAAAATCTCATCTTCGCCTTTAGGTTTTACCGACAAAGCCATTCTACCTTCTAAAATATTGCCTTCCAATTTATCCAATTGGGGCTGGTAAAGAACCACTTCGGTTCCGTTTTTTGTTATCTCTTTCGGCCATTTCAGACCTATTTCTTCATCACCGCTTTTTTCTTGTGAAAAAGTGTTAATTGAAAACAAGACAATGAAAGCAGCTAAAAAATATTTCAATTTCATAATTTTTACTTTATATATTTTAGTTCTTACTAAATGCAAATTTATTATTCCTGAACAGCATAAAATCAAAAGCCAAATACAAAACATTGACTTTTAAGTTTTTATAAGGCTTATTACCTGCGGAATCAACAAAATCACGATTAAAAAATTCACTTAAATAATATTTGATTTTTACTCCTACCCCGGGGGCAAAATTGTAACCGGCAAATACAGAATGATAAACAACGGGAGTTCTGTCCGAAAACCATTCCTTGAAATCACTCTCATCATTATAAATATATTTTTTCTCCCTGTAACCTACCGGAAACTCGGGTTCATAACCCATATAGAAATAACCTTTATTCATATTTCCCAACTTGATTGCGACAGGGATTCCAACATTATATGTCCTGAACTTATATCGTAAAGAGGTATCAGAATAATTTAATATAAATCCCGAATTATGTACGGTCACTCCTAAAGTCAAACCAAAATGTTTGCCAAAATCCTTATTAGCCTGAACAGCAAAGTTGAATGCAGGTGTAAACCGCATTACCGTACCCGCATCATCGTTAATGCCGTCAATCAACCCGAACGACATAATAACCTCGGGACCATATGTTATATAAACTCTATTACCGGTTTGTGAATAAACACGTAATGACATTAACAGTATCAAAATAAAAACATAAAAACTTTTACTCATAACAAACTCTTTAAAGGTTTAACATCAGCTAAATTACATAACTTTGCACACCTTATGAAAAATAAATTGTGATGGACAAAAAGGATAATCAAACCAAATTCGACAAAAGCTATCTTGAAATGGCGTTTGTTTGGGCAAAAAATTCATATTGCAAGCGCCGTCAAGTGGGAGCCCTTTTGGTAAAAGATAAAATGATTATTTCGGACGGTTATAACGGAACGCCGTCAGGTTTTGAGAACGTATGCGAAGAAGGGGATGTTACGAAGCCATACGTATTACATGCCGAAGCAAACGCCATAACCAAAGTTGCCAAATCGGGCAACAGCAGTGAGGGTGCAACACTTTACGTAACCGATTCACCGTGCATGGAATGTTCCAAATTGATAATACAATCAGGAATTTCGAGGGTGGTTTACGCAAGGGAATACAGAATTATTGACGGCATCGAGCTTTTAAAAAGAGCAGGTGTGGAAGTTGTAAAAATGGATTTTGACAAAAATAAATAACATTTTTACCTTGCATATAATTAATTTATATATCTTTGCAGCCCAAAATTAAAACCATTTAACAACATTAGTATTATGGCTAATCATAAATCAGCGCTGAAGAGAATCAGACAAAATGAAGCAAGAAAGCTGCATAATCGTTATTATGCCAAAACAATGCGAAATGCAGTACGTAAATTCAAAAGAATTACTGACAAGAGTGAAGCTGAAGCTCAATTACCGAAATTAACCGCTATGATTGACAAATTGGCTAAAAGAAGGATAATTCACAAAAACAAAGCCGGTAATTTAAAATCTAAGATTGCCAAATACATGAATAGCCTTTCATAGTCTGATTCATTTGAAAATATAAAAACCCGGATACTTTATGTGTTCGGGTTTTTTGTTATTTTTATCCTCGCATGAGTGATTTTCGCGATAAATACAAAAAACCCATTAAAGAATGGGCTGAAGATGATAAACCCAGAGAAAAACTTCTTTTAAAAGGGAAAGGCTCACTTTCAAATTCGGAACTTATAGCAATATTAATAGGTTCGGGCAATAAAGATATGTCAGCCGTTGAACTGGCACAGCAGATAATGAATGCAGCACATAACAACCTCATAGAGCTTTCAAAATTCACCGTTAACGATCTTACAAAAAAATTTAAAGGAATAGGAACCGCCAAAGCCGTTACCATAGTAGCTGCTTTAGAGTTGGGAAAAAGGCGACTTATGGAACAAGCGCTCGAAAGAAAACAAATAAAAAGTAGCAAAGACGCTTATGAAGTTTTGGTTCCATTTTTAACGGATAAATACGCGGAAGAATTCAGGATACTCATTTTGGATAATTCAAACAAAGTCATCAATAATATAACAATCGGTAAGGGAGGTTTTTCAAGTACCGGTGCCGATTCTAAAATTATTTTTAAAGAAGCATTACAGCATAATGCATCGTCTATTATTTTATCTCATAATCATCCTTCCGGAAATAAAAATCCCAGTAATGCGGACCGTTCGCTGACAAAAAAACTGGTTGAGGCGGGAAAACATCTTGACATAAACATTCTGGATCACATAATAGTTGTTAACGACGGATACTACAGTTTTGCCGATGAAGGAGAAATTTAATATTTAAGTAAATGAAAATAGTGACAATAATAGGCGCAAGACCACAGATAATAAAGGCTGCCGCTTTGAGCAGGGCTATTAAAAAAAATTTTAAAAACTACATAAAAGAGGTTATTGTTCATACCGGGCAACATTACGATACCACCATGTCGCAGGTTTTTATCGATGAATTAGGCATTCCGGAGCCGGATTACAACCTTAATATAGGAAGCGCCTCGCATGGTGTTCAAACCGCAGGGATGATAAAAGGTATTGAAGAAATTCTTTTAAAAGAAAAACCTGATTATCTGGTGTTGTACGGTGATACCAATTCAACATTAGCAGGGGCAATAGCAGCATCCAAAATACATGTTCCCATAGTTCATATTGAAGCGGGATTAAGGTCGTTCAACAAGTCGATGCCCGAAGAAATTAATAGGATAATGTGCGACCATGCTTCCACATTGTTGTTCAGTCCGACAAAAACAGGATTCAATAATTTGGTAAAAGAAGGTTTTAACCCTGATAATGTAAAACCTTTTACCGCCGATAATCCCGGCATATTTCATTGCGGTGACGTGATGTATGACAACAGCCTCTATTTTAAAAAAATAGCGGAAGACAAATCACCGGTTTTAAAAGATAATAATCTTGAAAACAAACGGTTTATTTTATCAACAATACACCGTGACAACAATACCGACAATCCCGAAAGATTGGAAAATATTTTCAGTGCTTTATACGAAATTGCGGAAGAATCGGGAAAAGATATAGTTTTACCTTTGCATCCCCGAACCTCAAAAATATTGGACAAAAACCTGTCCCAGGATTTATATGATAAGGTAATAAATTCAAAATTTATCAAACTTATACCGCCGGTTTCTTTTCTGGACATGATAATGCTTGAAAGTAATTGTGAACTTGTAATAACCGATTCGGGAGGTGTTCAAAAAGAGGCTTTCTTTTTTAAAAAACCCGTCATTATTTTAAGAAGTGAAACCGAATGGATTGAGATAGTGGATGAAGGATGCGGCATTATCACTGATGCCGACAAAAACAAAATAAAAGAATCTTATTATCATTTCATTGAAAATAGCGGCAATTTGAATTTTCCGGGAATTTTCGGTGATGGAAAAGCTGCAGAATTCATTTGTAAAACAATGCTTGATAACAAATAGAATTTTAAATTATGAAAACCATACCCAAATTTTTTGAACACTACGCCAACAAGTATGCCGGTAATGTTTTAATCTATGAGAAATATAACGGTAAATACGAAGGGATAACATATAAAGAAATTTTGGAGCAGGTAAAAAATACCGCTACGGCATTTCATGAGTCGGGTCTTAAAAAAGGCGACAGGGTAGCACTATTATCGGAAGGGAGAAGGGAATGGCTTGTTGCCGAACTTGCATTACTTTACCTTGGTGTTATCGACGTACCTTTATCAGTAAAACTCAATGAGCCGAAAGAACTCAGTTTCAGAATAAATCATTCGGGAAGTAAAATGGTGATAACTTCGGGGTCGCAACTTCAAAAAGTTAGAAATATCCTTCAAGACACGAAAAGTGTAGAAAAAGTCATTGTTTTTGATAATGATGAACTTAATGAAGACGAGCTGTTTTTCGGAGATTTGGAAAAGCAAGGAAAAGAAAACCGGCAAAAATTCGATAAAGAGCTTGAGGAAATTTACAATTCTATAGAAGGTGATGATTTGGCAAACATAAGCTACACATCGGGTACTACTGCCGATCCCAAAGGGATTATGCTAACACACAGAAACTACACTGCCAACACCGAACAGGGAAACTCGCTTTTTACTATTACACCCGACTACCGTTTGCTTCTGATTCTCCCATGGGATCATGCTTTTGCCCATACGGTAGGGCTCTATACCATGATTAGCAACGGTGCTAGCATTGCGGTTGTGGAAAGAGGGAAAACCACCATGGAAACGTTAAAAAATATTCCGAAAAACATAAAAGAAATAAAACCTTATTTTCTACTTAGTGTTCCCGCACTGGCAAAAAATTTCCGTAAAGGAATTGAGTCGAACATAAAAAAACAAGGAACCAAAGCCGAAAAATTATTTAATCTTGCTTTAAAAACGGCATACATATATAATAAGGAAGGTTATAATAAAGGCACGGGAGGTACTTTTGTTTTAAAACCGTTGTTAACCGTTTTCGATAAAATTTTATTCAGTAAAATAAGAGAAGGTTTCGGAGGTGAACTAAGGTATTTTATCGGTGGCGGGGCATTACTTGATATAGAACTCCAAAGATTCTTTTATGCTTTGGGAATGCCCATGTACCAAGGTTACGGACTATCCGAAGCGTCACCGGTTATTTCGTCCAACTCACCCGACGCACATAAATTCGGCAGTTCGGGAAAACTCGTTGCCAACCTGGAACTTAAAATACTGGACGAAAACGGAAAAGAGTTGCCTACAGGTGAAAAAGGCGAAATCGTTGTAAAAGGCGAAAATGTTATGAAAGGTTATTGGAAAAATGAAAAAGCGACGAAAGAGACAATAAAAAACGGTTGGCTGCATACCGGCGATATGGGTTATATGGATGAAGACGGCTTCCTGTTTGTTTTGGGTAGGTTCAAAAGCTTGCTTATCGGTGCCGATGGCGAAAAATATAGTCCCGAAGGCATTGAAGAAGCTATTACCGACCATTCCAAATTCATAGACCAAATAATATTGCACAACAATCAAAATCCTTTTACAGTAGGTTTGGTGGTACCGAATATTCAGGCTCTCGGGGAGTATGTAAAATCTCAAGGAAAAGATATAAAAACGGAAGAGGGTATTGTATTGGCATTGAAAAAGATACGTTCCGAAATTGATGAATATATACCGGGGGGAAAATTCGGAGATATGTTTCCCCCAAGATGGTTACCTACATCTATTGGTATTACCGACGAAAGTTTTAATGAAACCAACGGTTTGATGAATGCAACCATGAAGGTAATACGCGGCAAGGTTACCGAGAGGTATAAAGATTTAATAGATTTTCTTTACACTCCTCAAGGGAAAAACATAGTAAACGAAAGAAATATAGAAGCAATGAAAAAGTGGGTATTGTAAATAGAAATAAGAAAAAAATTTTTTACAATACCACCGATGACAAGATGTTATTACAGTAATCACGATTAACTTTTTAAACTTATAACCCGTGACGTCGTGACTTTCCGGACATTTCAGACTATCGTGCCGGCATTGTCACGCTGAGTGCTGCGACTTTTGGGAGCAGCGTATCGAAGCGTGTGCGCGGAGGCAATTTCCTTACCCTGCCAGTATTCGACAAGCTCATACTGACACCTGCCCAAAGTACCCGTAAAACGTCATTTACCGATTGTTGAAATTTTTTTTTCCCCCTCAAGATGACACCCGCCCCGACTTTCAGACTTTTGAACATTACAAAACAACTTTGAACAATATTAAAATACTTTGAACTTTACAAACGATAAAACGAAAAACACAACAGCGCTACGGATCACAGCGATTGTAACACAATTAACTCAGTACGATAAACTGCTTCCGACTTTCCAGACTTTCCAGTAAACTATTAAATTTACCTCGTAAAAAAATTATGCCAACCCTATCATTTTTTCAAATTCCTCTTCCGAAATAATGGGGATTCCGAGTTTCTCTGCTTTTTCTTTTTTGACAGGACCCATTTTATCACCTGCTAGAACATAATCGGTTTTGGATGAAATCGAGCTTACGTTTTTGCCTCCGTATTTTTCAATTAGTTCTTTTATCTCGTCGCGTGAATGACGTTCAAAAACACCGCTTACAACAAATGATTTCCCTTCGAGAACATCGGAAACAACATTTTCCTCTTCTTTCAATTCAAGTTGTACCCCGTGCTTTCTCAACCTTTCTATCATATCAATATGAGAAGGTTTTTCAAACCATTTAATAACCGATTCGGCAATTTTCTCTCCAATATCCTCCACAACAACAAGCTCTTCGAAAGAAGCGGATTTCAAAGCATCTATACTCTTAAAATGATAAGCAAGTTTTTTCGCTACGGTTTCGCCGACATATCTGATTCCCAAAGCATATAAAACCCTTGGAAAAGGAACCTTTTTCGAATTTTCAATGCCTTGCAAAATATTTTTTACGGTCTTTTCGCGAAAACTGATCTTTCTAGGCTTTTCACCCTCTCCGGCCGGAATAACTTTTTCAAGTCCGTACAAATCATCATATGTAAGTTCGTAAAGATCCGCCGGATCCTTCACCAAACCTTTATCGTAAAGAATTTCTATCTTCCCTTCTCCAAGACTTTCTATGTTCATGGCTTTCCGTGATATAAAATGCTCCAGTTTGCCTTTAATCTGGGGCGGACAGGCATCTTCGTTGGGACAATAATAAGCAGCTTCTCCTTCTTTTCTAACCAACTTGGTTCCGCATTCAGGGCAATATTCTATAAACTTAACAGGTTTGGCACCGGGTTTACGTTTTTCAAGATTTACGCCGACTATCTTGGGAATTATCTCGCCTCCTTTTTCCACAAATACATAGTCACCTATTCTAACGTCAAGCTGGGCTATAATGTCGGCATTATGCAAACTCGCTCTTTTAACAACCGTCCCGGCAAGCAATACGGGTTTTAAATTAGCAACAGGCGTTACCGCTCCCGTTCTACCGACCTGATATTCAATCGATAGCAATACGGTTTCAACCCTTTCCGCTTTAAACTTGTATGCTATTGCCCATCTCGGATTTTTTGCGGTATAACCAAGTTTTTTCTGTATGTCGATACGGTTAACCTTTATAACTATTCCGTCAATATCAAAAGGAAGGTTTTTCCTGCCTTCATCCCAATCGTTAATAAACTCGAAAATTTCTTTTTCCGTTTTACAAAGTGCAATGTTATTGGAAACTTTAAGTCCGAGTTTTTTTATAAACTGTAATGCCTGATAGTGTGTTTCAACACCCGGAAGATCGTGAGGTACGTAATACATAAAATTATCAAGAGGGCGTTTTGCAACTTCTTTGGGGTCTTGCATTTTAATAGAGCCTGCAGCAGCATTGCGAGGATTGGCAAAAGGCGGTTCCCCTATTTCTTCCCTTTCTCTATTTAACTTTTCAAAACCTTCGCGAGGCATAAATATTTCGCCCCTGACTTCCAACTCATCCTTATAATCACCCAATAATCTTAAAGGTATGGTTCTTATGGTTTTTACATTGTTTGTTACATCATCACCTTGAATTCCGTCACCTCTTGTAACGGCTTGCACCAAAATTCCGTTATTGTAAATAAGGCTTATTGCAACGCCGTCATATTTCAGTTCACAAACATACTCAACAGGTGAGCCCACAGCTTTTTCCACCCTGTTTAAAAAATCCCTTACCTCGCCTTCGGAATAGGTATTTGCCAGCGAAAGCATAGGGTATTTATGTTTTACCGTTTTAAATTCTTTTGTAATGTCAGCCCCGACACGTTGTGTGGGCGAGTCGGGTAATTTAAACTGAGGATATTTTTTTTCTAGCTCTTCCAGCTCTTTCAGCATCATATCGTATTCATAATCGCTGATAACAGGATTATTCAACACGTAATAGTTGTAATTATGCCGCTGGAGTTCGCGGGTAAGCTGCTCTATTCTTTTTTTGGCTTCTTCCGGAGTCATAGCAATATTATTACCAATCAACTTTGTCCCTGTTAACGGGCATGGTCATACATCTGGCACCGCCACCACCTCTTGAGAGTTCATTTCCTTTTATCGTTATCATGACCTTGTCATAGTTTCCGGGATCTTTTTTACCGGAAATAACCTCTTCGGCACTTATAATCTCAAAACCGGCTTTATTCATAGCTTCAACGGTTCTGGAATTTTTTTCATACCCCATAACATGACCGGGTTTCAAAGCGAAAAAGTTAGCACCGCTGTGCCACTGTTCCCTTTCCATATAAGTCCTGTCATCACCACCGCAAAAAACAGGCTCAAAATCTTTACCCAGTTTCCGTAATATTTTCAAAACATTGCCTTCTTCCGAAAACTTTACTTTATTACCGTCAACAGTTATGTGAACCGTCGGATATCTTTGCGAATCCAATATCAAAGGCTTGTAAACCATAGCTTTATTAACATCAAGCAGGGTAAAAGTCATGTCCATATGGATAAAAGATTCTGGTTTGGGAGGTAATTCCTGAACGATTATGTGCTGGACACCCGGTAAAGCTTTAAAATATTCCAAAAGTGTGTCAATACCTTCCGTTGACGAACGTGTTCCGTTGCCTACAACCAATATATCATCACTAACAACTATTACATCACCTCCTTCAATTGTAGCTTTTCCGGAAGTATCGAACTCTTCGGTCAAATTCAAAGTACGGTTGATAAATGCAGGGTGGTAATTAAATACGGTTTCCATTATATAGGCTTCATTTTGCCTGACACGGCTGGCCATTTTACTTATCATAACCTTATCGTGAACGGTAAAACTTGCATCCCTGGTAAAGAAAAGATTAGGCAACGGACGAATGCTGAATTTGTCATCACTAAGATATTCTGTCAACGATTCCACTACCCTTTCTATTCCTTCAATAAGCCCTGTTGCAAGCTCCGTTGCAGGCATCTCTTTAATCCTTTCGCACATGGAAGGCTTGACATTACCCAATTTACAAATCTTTTCAAGCAGTTCGTTTTTAGCAATACCATTTTCCAAAACTTCCGATAAAAGGTCTTTTACTTCAAAAACTTTAGAATATTTTTTTAAAACTTCATAAAACCCGTTGTATTCGGGTAATGCTACTGAAAGATTTAAAATATCACTGTATAAAGCTCTTTCGGCGTTTTCGGGAGTCATTTTTTCCACTTCCGGGCCCGGTATATGCACTATAACACCATTGAGTTTTCCTATTTCGGAGTTTACATTGATAGGTAAAGGGTTCATAAAATCATTTTTTTGTAAAGTTAAACTAATTCACGTGTCGGATCAAAAAACTCGTAAGAATTTCCCATGGTTTCAATAAATCTTATCAAATCTTTGAATGAAATCACTACACTTGCGGTATTGTCATTTGGATGAAAACTCACCTTGTCGGCTTGCTGCAACTGTTTATCGATAAAAAGATGAACATGATGTTCTTCGTCATTTAACAATCCGAAAGGAGATACGGAACCGGGTTTTACACCCAGATATTTTAAAAGTCTTTTTTCCGAACCAAAAGATAGTTTCCCTTGCTTAAGCTGTTTTTCCAAAGGTTTCAAATTAAACTTGGTGGTATCTTTAATAATACATAAATAATGGCGGTTACCTTTATGATTTCTGAAAAACAGGTTTTTGCAATGCATCGCATCTATGTCTTTCCAATATTTTTGGGCTATTTCAATGGTATCCAATGGGGGATGCTCGTAAATCTCATATTTAATTCCCAATTTATCCAGTGTGTCCAAAACCTTTTTTCTGTTTTCAGCTCTATCCATCACTCAAAAATTTATTGACGACAAAAATAAAAATAGTCGTTAAAAAATGGAGTTAATATCATTTTTTAATCGGCGAAATAACGGTAAGTGCCGGGGCAAAATTCCATAAGCGCGCTTACGTACCTTTTACCTCTATTCACCTAAAAACTCTTTTAATACGGCATATACGGAAATACCTTTGTTTCGGAAAACAACTAAAAATCCAAAGCCATGAAAACAAAAGTTACAATCATTATCATTACCATTGTTGCACTATTTGCAACACCGACGTTTGCATACGAAACCTCTCCGGCACGTGACAGTGCCGCTTCCAAAACAATTGCTGCCTATTTGCATAATAACCTCAAATACCCCGAACTTCCCTTCGGTGAAAAACCGGTATGTTGTGTGTGGGTTGAAGTAGAAGTACAGAAAGACGGAAGTTTTAAAGTCGTTACGGTAAACAGTGAAAATAAAGAAATGAAAGATGCCGTAACTTCGCAAATAGAAAATCTTCACAACAACGGAAAATTTTCAAAATACGCCGGCGAAAAAGCATGTTTGAAGATCTCTTTTACACTTAAATAATAAAATTTATCTGCAAAATTAAAAATATAAGAGAGGTCATTTTCAGCATTCCGGCGGGTAACCCCGCCGGGAAAAACATATTTACCAATTAAGCGAATAGTAACGATATACTCAAAACAAGCAATTTCTCCCTAAAACATTTTAATTATCTTTTTCTAAACAAAAAAAGAAATTATCGGTATTTACATAAAGAATCTTAATATTTTCACTTTTTCCCTGTCTAACATTATTTTGAACAGTTTTTATTAACCGTTTGCTTTGTCTTCCCGTAAATACACTCCAAAAAACAACAACGGTATAATCATACTTTTTATTTATCATCTTCGGCACATCATTTCCTACAGGTTTCAAATAATTCAACAGTGTGCCGAGAGGAACAATAGTATCAACAGGGGCTTGCCGTTTAGGTGGAAATGTTGTCATAATTTTGTTTCTGTACCAGTTCAAATTAGGGAAACCTCCGGCATAACAATTTACTTGAAAAGATTTTAACTCTCCTTTACTGTCGTAATAAAGTGCTTGTAACGGTTGATAATGATTTTTAATTTGATTTTTAAATACCGATGTGTCAAATGATGAAAGAAATTTTGCATATGTTGTATCCAATTCAAAACTTTCCGATAAAGGTATTCCATATTTTTTTGCATATTTCATAACCGTAACACTATCAACCTTTTCTATTTTCTTTATACCGTATAATGCACTTAAAATTTGCGCCGACACTACCTGTCCAAAAAAGATTAGGGTTACTATTATTATGATTTTACTAAAGTTTTTCATTTAGATATTTCTTTAAGTGTAGCCTGATATCGTCATAAAAATATCAAAATACGCTTAAATATTCAAAGCAACCGGTGTTTTTATTTACACCTTTTTTATAATTAACATTAACCCTCTTTAAAAAAATATTAACCCTATATTTTAATTGTACCGGAAAAACATAAACCTTTTGTAAACCTAACTTGTTCAATAATTTATATACTTTTGTCAGCTTTAAGAAATTAATAAAAACCGGTATGGATTTTTTCGACAAAACATTTTATAATAATACGGTAGGACAGTGGAGTATCGCTTTGATAATTATCGTAGGAACGGTAATATTGGCTAAACTCATATATTTTATATTCAGCAAGTTGATATTAAAACTTACCGCAAAAACCAAAACGAAACTGGACGATCTTTTATTAAGAAAGATGAAAGACCCTGTAGTTTTTCTGTTTGTTCTTACAGGGATTTATTTTGCAGTAAAAACATTATCGCTTCCCGTAACACTTGACGATGCCGTTAATAAAGCATATTATTTTCTTTTGCTTATTGATTTTGCCTGGGCTATTACACGTTTTATAGATGCATTGATTCTTGAATATATTACTCCTAAAGTTGAAAAATCGGAAAGTGACCTTGACGACCAATTGCTTCCTATAGCCAGGAAAAGCATGAAAATAGCCATCTGGACGCTTTCCATAATTATAGGCCTGGATAATATGGGTTATGACGTGGGGGCGGTTATTGCCGGTTTAGGTCTCGGAGGTTTGGCTTTCGCCCTTGCAGCAAAAGATTCGATTTCAAACCTTTTTGCCGGATTTACAATTTTCACCGACAAACCTTTTAAATTAAAAGACAGAATAATTATTGACGGATACGATGGTATTGTAGAAGAAATCGGTATTAGAAGTACACGAATAAGGTTGTTAAACGGACGATTGGTTACAATGCCGAACTCTAATTTGGTGAACGATGCCGTTGTTAACGTTTCATCCGAACCGTCAAGAAAAGTAACCATGGATTTAGGTCTGGTTTACGAAACATCATACAAACAGATGAAAAGAGCCGAAGAAATATTAAAAGAGATATCGGAAAATAATCCGGATGTTGAAAACTGCATCACTGCGTTCACATCTTTCGGCGATTTTGCGTTAAACATAAGATACATTTATTATATCCGTAAAGGAGCCGATATTTTCGGTACCATGGACTCCGTAAATATGGAAATACTGAAACGCTTTGAAGAAGAAAAACTGGAGTTTGCCTATCCCACGCAAATGATTTATACAAAGCCCGTTTAACATTATAAAACTCACATAATTTAGTTAGCTTTCTAAATTTTTTAAACAAATAGAATTGTTCTATTTATTTATATAAATTTGCACTTCGGTATTATTAATATTAAATCTAAATAAGAATAAGTAATATGAGCGAAAGATTGATAAGAAGGCAAGAAGTTATAGATGCTTTAAAGCAGGTTATCTTTTTTGCCAAGAAAGATAACATCGTCAATTTGAATATGATTGACGACATCGAGATAAAGGGAAAAGAGGTTAAGGTAACCATCGTTTTCCCGAAACTCGACGATCCTGCCGTGGGTATTGTTTACAACTCGGTTGTTAAAACCCTGAAACAAGAACTGGGTGACGACATTATTGTTGATGTAAAACCCGTTTCCGAGGCGGAAAAAGGAAGAGGTCCTTTGGCAGGTGTTAAAAATATTATTGCGGTAAATGCGGGCAAAGGTGGTGTCGGTAAATCAACCGTATCGGCAAATTTAACCGTTGCTCTTAAAAAAATGGGATATCGCGTAGGTATCCTTGATGCAGATATTATGGGACCTTCGATACCTATAATGTTCGGTGTTGAAGACGGACAACCCGGAGTTTACGAAAAAGAAGGCAAACATGTAATGGTTCCCATTGAAAATTACGGTATTAAAATTTTATCGTTGGGGTTTTTCGTTCAACCGGATCAAGCACTGATGTGGCGTGGTTCCATGATTAACAACGCATTTAACCAGCTTATGAAAGATACCGACTGGGGAAACCTGGACTATTTGGTAATTGACATGCCTCCCGGAACGGGTGACATACAGCTTACATTGGCACAATCATATCCCGTTAGAGGTATTGTAACCGTTACAACACCTCAAAAAGTGGCAGCTGCCGACGTACGCCGTGCTGCAATGATGTACCGTCAGGACAAACTTACAATCCCGTTGCTGGGGATCATTGAAAACATGTCATATTTCTCGCCTCCGGACTGCCCCGACCATAAATATTACATATTCGGACAAGGCGCTACGGAAGAACTTGCGGAAGAGTTGAAGATTCCGGTTTTGGGCAAAGTGCCGATAATTGAAAAAGTGGTTGAAAGCGGCGACAAAGGCAAACCTTTGGCTTTGGAAGATGATAATGAAATATCTAAAGTTTTCGAAGATATAGCCAAAAAAGTTGTTGAACAAATTGAAAAATTATAAGAACATAAATAATTATGGCTGAAGAAAAAGATGAAAAAAAAGAACTGGAACAAAAGGTTCTTAATGTACTCGACCAGGTAAGACCTTATCTGCAAGCCGATGGTGGCGATTTGAAGTTTGTCGGTTTAAACGATGACCTTACCGTTGACGTGGAGTTAACGGGTGCATGCGGTGCCTGTGCTTTCAGCACCATGACTTTAAAAAACGGTGTTGAAGCTACGTTAAAAAAGGTTCTTCCTCAAATTAAAGAGGTTAGAGCCGTTAACCTTGATTAGATCCGGTTTCACCTATATACATTATAAACTGTTTCCGGTTAAATATCTTTTTTAACCGGGGACAGTTTTAATATTTTATAAAAATCTATTGATTGGGGTGTTACTTTTACTTGAACGGGAATAACTTCCACCCCTTTTTCAATGGCTTTTAACATCGTTTCCGAATATTCAGGGTCAATATTCCACGCCGGTCCGAAAATATCAACATCCGTTCGTTGGATAACATAAACCATAACCGCCCTCATCCCCGCCTCTTTTACTTTAATTAATGTTTCAAGGTGTTTTTTACCTCTTTTTGTTACTGCATCCGGAAATCGGGCAAACCGTCCGCATTTTAAAGTAACATTTTTAACCTCCACAAAACATTTTTCTCCGCTGCTATTTTCGGCATAAATATCAAAACGGCTGTCGAAAAATTTAACTTCCCTCCTGACAATATCATATCCTTTTAAATCTTCCAATGTACCGTTTTTCATCCATTCATAAACAATTTTGTTAGGTACCGACGTATTAATACCTATCCACCCGCCGTTTATATAAATCATCTCCCAGGTAAATTTTGTTTTCCTTTTAGGGTCATCCACCGGTGATAAATAAACGGGAGCACCTTCTTCAATACAACTTTTCATGGAACCCGAATTAGTGCAATGTGCCGTTACAACTTCACCGTTTTCGAGCTCAACATCCGCCAAAAACCTTTTATAACGTTTTATAAGTTTCCCCCTTACCAATTTTTTCTCAAATTTCATAATCCTGCTTTTAAACTTTCCGATAAAATTAGTGTTAAAAATTATCAAATCAGCTTTACTTCAAACTTTTAATTTATTAATTTTATGGCACTGAATAACAAACTGTTAATACCATGAAACGTTTAATAGCCGTAATATTACTTATTGCATTAACAATTGTGTCAAAGTCGCAGGATTTACAAAAGAAACCCGTAAATACCGACACTACTAAACCCGTAAAACTTTTTTCTTTATATCCGGGATACATAATCACCAAAAAAGATGATACCATAAAAGGGTATCTTATGCTTAAAAACGTTATCAGCAACCAGGACAAAGTTTGGTTTTACAAAACCAAAGAGACTCCGAAAAAGGATGCCGTAAAGTATAAACCCAAAGATATTAAGGCTTATAAAGTCGGACCTCGGTTTTACGAATCCCATAAATTTTGGCCTAACGTGCCGACATATGTAACAAACAATGCAAGAGGGTATCATTTTATTTTAAGGAAAATGGACGGTAAAATAAAACTTTACAAGTGGTTTTACGAAAGCACTACCAGATCGGAACAAAGAGCCAATATAGATTTTGAAAACCCTTCAAAAATTAAAATCGATTTAAGTTTTAGTGAAAATGACCTGCCGTTTGTTCCTTTAATTAAAAAAGACGGCGAAAAGATAATTTTTCTTAACTCCGGTTTCAGAAAAAATATTTTAAAAGCGGTATCGGACGACAAAGAGTTGTATAACAAAATAAAAAATAAAGAGCCGGGTTACCGTTCAAAGTCCGATTTGGAAAAAATAGTACGTGAATATAACAGCCGTCATAAAAAGAATATGGAAAATTAAACCTCCGGAAAATTTATTTTAAAACGTAATTATAAACCGAAATAAAATGTGCCACACTACCGGCAAGTACCCACGTATGAAAAATAGCGTGGTTTGCAGGAATTTTGTCAAGCACGTAAAAAACCGCTCCGATAATGTAGAAAGCACCTCCTACCCACAATAATGTCAAACCTTCCGGAGCCAAGTTTTGTTTTAGAGGGTTTATTGCTACAACTATTATTAACCCCATCAATACATAAGCAACCGTTGAAGCCAATTTAAATTTTCCCGCGTAAAAAATCTTAAAAACCACACCTATCAATGCCGTTCCCCAAACTACCGCTAAAAGTGTATAACCCCAAATTCCGCGTAACGTAATCAACAAAAAAGGAGTATATGTTCCTGCAATAAGCACGTAAATGGCGGCATGGTCAAAAACTTTAAGCTTTTTTCTTAAACTTAACTTTTTAGCTGAATGATAAAAAGTAGAGGCAGAATAAAGAGTAATTAAAGAAAAACCGTAAACCGACGAAGCAACGAGATAAACAATATCTTTCCCCAACGCAACATTAATCATCATTAAAAAAGCCACTATTGAAAATAATATGCCTATTCCGTGAGAAATTATGTTGAACTTCTCTTCTTTCGGGTCATACGGTTTTATTACTGATTCCGCCACTTTAAAAAATTTAATTATAATGTGCAAAAGTAAGTTTTAATAAACGGCAAAATTTATAAGACATCCCTCAAGTAGTTAAAGTTTCCTAAATAACCGGTATTATTTGTCATTTCGGCAATCAATGTTATTTTTGAAAATCATAATTAAAAATAAAAAAGTGAAAAAGTTAGCCGGTTTTATTTTAAAACTTTTAGGATGGAAAATTTCAGGGGAATTTCCTTTTCAATATAAAAAGCTTGTTATTTTAATCGCACCGCACACTTCCAACTGGGATTACATTATAGGTATGCTTGCCGTATTTTCAACAGGTTTTAAAGTAAATGTTCTAATAAAAAAAGAGGCGTTTTTTTGGCCGGTTGGCGGAATTCTTAAAAAACTCGGCGGAATCCCTATCGACAGGCACGGTACAAAAAACAAAACCGAAGCTATCGCATCATTGTTCGATAAGTATGACCGGCTTTATTTGGGTATTACCCCGGAAGGCACAAGGTCGTACGTGGAAACCTGGAGAAAAGGATATTATTACATTGCTTTAAAAGCAAAAGTTCCGATACTCCTTGCATATATAGATTACAAAAATAAAGAAGGTAAATTCGGCCCTGTTTTTTATCCTTCCGGTGATTACGAAAAAGATTTTGAAAAAATCAAAGAATTTTTCAAAGGAATAAATCCCAAATATCCCGAAAAATATAATCTTAGCCCGTTGTACTTGGAAAAAAAGGATAAATAAACCCGTACGGTAAATTTCCGGTAAAAAAGCCTAATTAGGAAAAAATAATTTTTACTTGAAAACATGAACAACATATTTATTTTCAAAGTATGGTTCGGAAAAAAATTTATTTATTCCGTGTAATTTTACATTTACCTTTTTGATTCTTTTTGTCCTTTTTATTTCATCGGAAATTTCACCTCCTTTTAAGTAGAGAATACCGTTTTCAATATCACATTTTGATACTCCGCTTATTTTATCGATTGTCCATTTAACAAATTTTTCCAAGTCGGTAACCGCACGGCTTACAATAAAATCAAAAGTTCCTTTTACCTGTTCCATTCTTATTTGCTCTGCACATACATTCTTCAACTGCAAATTGTTAACCACTTTATTAACCACTTTAATTTTTTTACCGATGCTATCAACGAGATAAAACTCCGTTCCGGGAAATAATATCGCAAGTGGTATCCCCGGAAAACCTCCACCCGTTCCGGCATCCATTACTTTTAAAGAACAATTGAAACCGGCAACTTTAGCAATTGCCAATGAGTGTAATACGTGATGCAAGTAAAAATTATCCATATCCTTTCTGGAAATAACATTAATCTTGTCGTTCCAATATTCGTAAAGCGATTTTAAAGAGCTAAAACGGTCAATTTGTTCATCTGTTAAATCAGGGAAATATTTTAACAAAATATCAATACTATCCATTTTTCCGGTTTTCTTTAATTCTTTCAATACCTTGTTTTGCCTTTTCTTTTATACTGTTTTCAAATTCATCAAAATCCAGCGATCTGCACAGATTATAATATTTTAAAGCCTTATCGAAATCACCTTTTTTTTCATAAATTCTCCCCAACATCAATGCTGAATTTCCCGCAAAATATCTTTTTATATTTTTTCCGTAGGCTATCGCCAAATTATAGTTATAAACAGCATCGTCAAAATCCCCCTTTTTATCAAAAATTCTTCCTTTTCGGTAAAAATATTCCACCCTGTCATTAATCGAAATTCCCGTTGTATCCGTTAATGCAAGTTGATTTAAAGCTCTATCGTAATAACCTCCGTCAAACAACAACCTTGCTTTAAGCAAATCCACATTTGGTATTCTCCCCGATTGAGCTTCTTTTTGAGCTTCTTTGTCGATACCCACAAATAAATTACCTACTCTTTCAACTTCCTTGATATTTTTTAAATATCCCGCCGTATCTCCTTGTATTAAAAAACCCCATGCTATTTTGCGTTTTGCATCTTTTATGTAATTTATTCCTTTAAAGTTTTTTAAAAAATATTCGAAATCGTTTTTCGAATTGCTTTCAAGCTTCCTGAGTTTACAGTCTGCTCTTAAATAATTCAGGTAATAAACTTCGTAATAACCGTCATTGTTGTCAATTATATTGTTCAGTAATGAGAGCGCTTTATCGTTTTCACCTCCTCTCCTCAGCATATTTACATATAAAAATCCCAATAAATGATTTTCTTCCGCCAACGGTTCTATTTCGCTCATCAGAATTTGTTTCTTTTTTTCGTTTATACCGATATTCATCTCAACAAACCCCATGTAGAACAAAATTTCAGATTTTAGATATCCGAATTCATCAGGATATTTTTTTGTATAAAAAAGAACCGTATCCAACTCGTCCAATCCTTGCGGGACCGTTCCTTCCATAGATATTAACGACAATAGCCAGTGATATTTGTCAGGTATCATTCCTATCAAAATATGAAGTACGCTAAGGGTTATCAGTTGAAGTTTAAAATCCGGAAAACGTAAATAATTTTCCTTTGCCTCCAAAAATGATTTTCTTACGTTATAAGCCGCCGAAAAATAATCTCCGAACTTCGATTCCGCAATAGCCGTCTGAAGACTTACATTTGACAATAAGTAATTTTTGTATTCACTATTTTCGGGCAGCAACTCCAATTTTTCCAACAGCATCTCTCTATTTTGCAAATACTCATCGTAAACGGATTTATCTTCACTAATAAACACCTTTAGAAATTCAATATAACTATTCAGATAATCCGGGTATAAATTGGTAGGATTCAGCTTTTTCTCATTTTCAAGCAATTTTTGAGCGTTTTTGAATCTTAAAGAAATAATATCACCGTAAGCCTTTTTACAACTGTCGGTTATATTAACAGTTTGAGCACCGGAATATAATGTCAATAACGAAAAAAATATGGCAACGAATATTTTCACTCAAAAAAGTATTAAATAACAAAAAAGGAGCATTACCACAAAGATAACACTCCTTTTCAAACTTTTAATTACGTCTATTATTTTGCATTAGCCACTTTTTCGGCTATTGCATTATCTACCAGGATTCTACCGCAATATTCACAAACAATAATCTTTTTGTGAAGTTTTATATCCATTTGATGTTGCGGCGGTATTTTGCTGAAACAACCGCCACATGCATCACGTTCTATCTGAACAACAGCCAGTCCGTTTCTTGCATTTTTTCTAATTCTTTTGTAAGCCGTCAAAAGTCTTTCTTCAATATATTTTTCATTTTCCTTTGACTTTTTAAGAAGTTCTTGTTCTTCTTTTTCCGTTTCCGCTACAATATCGTCAAGTTCTTCTTTTTTGGCTTCAAGGTCTTTTCTTCTCTCTTCCAATTTTGCTTCAGCATCTTCAATTGCAGCTTTCAACTGCTCAATTTTTTCTTTAGCCTCCCTTTTCCTTTTTTCAGCCAATTCAATTTCCAGATTTTGGAACTCCACTTCTTTAGACAATGCATCGTATTCGCGGTTATTTCTAACATTCATCAACTGCTCTTCATACCTTTTGATAAGAGCTTTACTTTCCTTTATGGCATTATCTTTTTCTTCAATGAATTTATTCAAGTTTTCAATTTCTTCTTTATATTTTGAAATTCTTGTTTCAAGACCAACTACCTCATCCTCAAGGTCTCTAACTTCCAAAGGAAGCTCGCCCCTGATAATTCTGATTTTATCAATCTGGGAATCGATTTGTTGAAGAGTATATAAAGCAATAAGCTTTTGTTCTACGGATACTGCTCTTTCATCCTGTTTCTGTTCTTTTTTATCGCTCATTTTATCTTGATTTATAGTTTATTATAAAACCAATACGGGATTAGTGTTTATTTTTGAAATTCGGACTGCAAAAGTAGGAAATTTTTCCGTTAATAGCTCATATAAAAGTTCTTTTATAAATTGTTCCGTTTCATAATGCCCTGCATCAACAATTGTCATTTTCCCCAAGTGTTCAAAATAATCATGATATTTTACATCACCGGTAATAAAAACATCAGCGCCTTGTTTGTATGCATCATTTATTAAAAAAGCACCGCTACCACCACAGAATGCCACTTTCTTAATTTTACGTTCTACCGGTTTATTGAATTTCAATGCTTTTACATTCAATCTTTTTTTAACCGTATTTAAAAAATCAACGGTATCAAGCTCCTTGTCAAGCTCTCCAATCATTCCGGCACCGGTATTCATATTTACATTATCCAAAGGATAGATATCATAAGCAACTTCTTCGTACGGGTGATTGCTTAACATAGCATTTAAAACCGCTCCCAATTTGGTGTCCGGAACGATAGTTTCTATTTTAACTTCTTTTTCAAAATGCAATTTACCGACATCACCTACAAAAGGGTTCGCCCCTTCCAACGCTCTGAAAGTTCCGAAACCTTCCGTATTGTAACTGCAACCGTCATAATTTCCGATATGTCCGGCACCTGCTTCAAACATTGCATTTCGTACTTGTTCCGCCTGTTCAACAGGACAAAATACCACAAGCTTTTTCAGTGAAGAAGCTCCCGGTTTTAAAATTTTCAGATTTTTCAAACCCAATTTCTTGCCCAATATGGCATTCAAACCGTTGGCGGCATTATCAATGTTTGTATGGACGGCATAGAGCGCCACATTATTTTTAATGGCTTTTATTACAAGTTTCTCAACATAATTTTTCCCGTTTAGCTTTTTTATTCCGCTAAAAATTAAGGGATGATGAGCAATTATAATCCCGAACCCTCCATCAATTGCTTCATCCAATACTTCTTCGGTAACGTCAAGCGTTATCAATGCCGATGTTACATCGGTTTCCTCCGAACCAACCAACAAACCCGAATTATCATATGACTCTTGCAATGATAACGGTGCAATATCTTCAATAACTTTTATTAACTCTTTAATTTTCATATTTTTAACCTGTTTTTTAAAAAAAGTATTAAATATATACGGTTTTGGCAAATTTTATGCAAACTAAAGTGTATTTTTAACAAACTTTAGAAAAACATTAATATTTTTACATTGTGTTTTTATTAAAGTACATATTATATCCTGCAGCTTGGATTTACGGTTTAATTATAAAATTAAGAAATTGGCTTTTTGATAAAGGTATAATAAAAAGCTATTCTTTTGATATTCCCGTTATCGGCGTTGGCAACTTAAGTGTTGGGGGTACAGGCAAAACACCTATGACCGAGTATTTGATTGAACTTTTATATAAAGATTTTAAAGTGGCAGTTTTAAGCAGGGGGTATGGAAGAGAAACCCGTGGTTTTGTTTTGGCCGACCAATATACAACAGCAGAACAAATAGGAGACGAACCTTTACAATATTTCCATAAATACGGAAATAAGATTATAGTAGCCGTTGACGAAAACAGGGTAAAAGGTGTAAAGCGTTTATTGAGTACCGACAATAAAATTCAGGTAATATTACTCGACGACAGCTTTCAACACAGAAAAATCAAACCGGGACTGAATATACTTTTAACAAGGATTTCAAAACTTTATACTGAAGACAGACTATTACCGGTTGGAACTTTGAGAGATGTTAAAACATCGGCTAAGCGAGCAGACATGATAGTGGTAACAAAAACAGACATAGTATTATCTCCCATTGTTGTTAAAGATGTTGTCAACAAACTGAAACCCGAACCTTATCAAAAAGTATTTTTTTCATATCAAGAATACGGTAAATTTAAACCCGTGCCGGGTACCGATGCTCCCGAACTACCTGATAAAAAACCGTATGTCATAATTTTATTCACCGGTATAGCTTGCAGTTGGCCTATCATATCTTACCTTAAAAGGCAATGTACGGAGCTTATTACCCTTAAATTTAAAGATCATCACAAATTTAAACGTAATGATATTAAAAAAATACTGGATACTTACAATGACCATTACAGTAAAAACAAAATTATAGTAACTACGGAAAAAGATACCATGAGATTATTAAATTCTCCTTATTTTAGCCTCCTTAATAAAAAACCTTTATATTACCTTCCGGTAAAAACGAGTTTTCATAAGGAATATAAAGAAGAGTTTAACAAGAAAATATTGGATTATGTTAGAGAAAATAAAGGAAACGGCTGAATATATTAAAAGTAAAACCGATAGCAAGCCGCAAATAGGAATAATATTAGGAACAGGTTTAGGCGGCCTTGTTGACGACATCGAAGTAGATTATGTATTGCCTTATAAAGATATCCCGAACTTTCCGGTATCAACGGTTAAAGGACACAAAAGCCGCTTGATTTTCGGTAAAGTTAACGGAATAAACATTGTTGCAATGCAGGGCAGATTTCATTATTATGAAGGATATACAATGCAACAGGTAACTTTTCCCGTCAGGGTTTTGAAACTTTTGGGAATAAAAACTCTTATTGTTTCAAACGCCAGCGGTGGTGTAAACCCTGATTTCGAGGTGGGCGATATAATGTTCATCACAGACCATATCAACCTGATGCCTAATCCGTTAATAGGTCCTAATATTGATGAATTGGGACCGCGTTTTCCTGATATGAGTGAAGCTTATGACAAGAAAATATTGGATAAAGCAAAAAAAATAGCAGATAATTTAGGTATTAAATATCAAACGGGAGTTTATGCCGGTATGACAGGACCTACTTTTGAAACTCCACATGAATATTTTTATATCCACAAAATAGGTGGAGATGCCGTAGGGATGTCAACGGTACCGGAAGTTATCGTCGCCAGGCATATGAGCATTCCCGTTTTTGCCGCATCCGTAATAACAGATTTGGGAGTGGAAAACAGAATAGTAAAGGTATCACATGAAGAGGTTTTGGAAGCCGCCGAAAAAGCGGCGGGAAAATTAAAAATGATAGTTACCGAACTAATTAAAGAGTTGTAAAAAAACGGTTTCGGTTTGGAACAAAAAAAGATATATTTCGCTTCGGATTTTCATCTCGGCATTCCCGATCACGATAGCAGTTTGGTAAGAGAAAAAAAACTTGTAAGATGGCTTGAGTCAATAAAACCCAATGCTCAAGCCATCTATTTAATGGGCGATATTTTCGACTTCTGGTTCGAATATAAACAAGTTGTTCCCAAAGGATACATAAGAATTCTAGGTAAAATAGCCGAGATTACCGACTCCGGAATCCCCGTGCATATTTTCAGAGGTAATCATGACGTTTGGGCATTCGGATATTTAAAAAAAGAAATAGGATTGCAAATACACAGAAAGCCCGAGATAGTTGAAACCCAAGGTAAAAAACTGTTTTTGGCACACGGTGACGGATTGGGACCGGGAGATACGGGTTACAAAATAATGAAAAAAGTTTTCGAGTTCAAACCCAATCAATTTTTGTTTAAATGGTTACATCCCGATATCGGTACGGCTATGGGACTTTATTTTTCACACAGAAGCCGGTTGGCAAATATTGCCAAAGAAAAAAAAGCGGGTAAAAACCCGCCTTTGGAAAAAGAAATGTTATACAATTATGCTTTAAAGAAAAGCTCGGAACTTAAAGACATCGATTATTTTATTTTCGGACACAGGCACACCCCCGTAGTGCATAAATTAAACAACAAATCAACACTGGTTATTTTAGGTGACTGGATTACCCATTTCACATACGGGGAGTTAGCCGGCGGAAACTTCGAACTGAAAATTTTTAACGGTTAAAAACTGTTATCACCATCCAAAAGATTCCCCAAAGAACCCAATAAACCGCCTTCGCCCCTGTGTTTACCGCCGTATCGCGGTGCCGAAGCAATAATTCTGTCAGCCAAACGACTGAACGGTAAGGATTGAACCCAAACTTTTCCGGGACCTTCCATCCGGGCAAAGAAAACACCTTCACCGCCGAAAAACATATTTTTTATACCTCCGACATATTTAATGTCATAATCCACACCCGAAGTAAAAGCGACAAGACTTCCCGTATCTACATTCATTACTTCTCCCCTCTCGAGCTTTCTTTCGAAAAGTGTACCTCCCGCATGTATAAAACCCATTCCGTCGCCTTCAAGTTTTTGCAAAATAAAACCTTCACCGCCGAAAAAGCCGGCTCCCAATCTTTTTGTAAATTCCATACTTATGGCAACACCTTTGGCAGCGCATAAAAAAGCATCTTTTTGACAAATAATCTTACCGTCATATACGGAAAGGTCAACAGGAATTATTTTACCGGGATACGGTGCCGAAAAAGAAACATGCTTTTTTCCGTAACCTGTATTGGTAAAAGCCGTCATAAAAAGATTTTCTCCCGTTAACACCCTTTTACCCGCCGAAAACAACTTACCCAAAATACTGTTATCTTGTCCGCTGCCATCGCCGAAAATAGTATTCATAACAATATCATCGTCCATCATCATCATGGCTCCCGGTTCTGCTACAACAGTTTCTTGAGGGTCAAGTTCTATTTCCACAAACTGCATGTCATTGCCGTAAATTTTGTAATCTATTTCGTGTGCATTCATTTTTATAATGTTTTATGATTTATTCAGTAAATATAAATCAATTAAATTTAACTTTGAACTTCAAAATAAATTGATATGTCGCTTAATGATATAAAAAAACCGATAAAAGAACACATTAACAAATTCGATGGGGTTTTCAAACAATCCGTTAAATCGAATGTCCCGTTGCTGGATATTATTATGAAGTATATTATTAAGAGCAAAGGGAAACAGATGCGCCCGGTTATTGTAATATATAGCGCGGGACTTTTCGACAATATTAATAAATCGACATATATAGGAGCTTCTTTGGTTGAACTTTTACACACGGCAACACTAGTACACGATGACGTAGTGGATGACTCTTATCAACGCCGTAAAATGTTTTCCATAAATGCCCTTTGGAGAAATAAAATAGCAGTGTTGGCAGGTGATTTTTTGCTTTCCCGGGGGCTTTTAACAGCTTTGGAAAATAAGGAATACGAACTGTTACACATAGCTTCCGAAGCAGTTAAAGAGATGAGTGAAGGCGAACTTTTGCAGATAGAAAAAGCACGTAAATTGGATATTTCCGAAGAGATTTATTATGAAATTATCAGAAAAAAAACCGCCTCTCTGTTGGCTTCCTGTTTTGCAATAGGATCCGCATCAGCCAAAATGGACAGCGATACAGTAGAAAAAATGCGTCTTGCCGGCGAAAATTTAGGAATGGCATTTCAAATAAAAGATGATCTTTTGGATTTTGAACCGTCGGAAAAAACGGGAAAACCCAAAGGCATTGACATCCAGGAGAAAAAAATGACATTACCATTGATATACCTTCTGAACAACAGCGATAAATCAACCAAAAAAGAGATTATCAACATCGTTAAAAACCATAATAAAGACAAAGAAAAAGTTTCAAAACTTATTAATATGGTTATAGCTTCGGGAGGTATGGACTATTCCAGAAAAAAAATGGATGAGTTTAAAAACAAAGCTTTGGATATTCTATCCGATTTTCCTGAAAATGAGTCAAACAAAATGTTAAAAGAATTGGTAAAATTCACCATTGAAAGAAATAAATAAAAAAGGCGGTCATTTTTTATATTGACCACCTTTTTCATCAATAAACAAACCGGTTATTTAGCGGAATCTTCTTTTTCAGCAGACTTTTGATTATCATTTCCGTTTTCCGCCGTATCCGCATTTTCTTCAAATTTTGAAGATTTTACTTCTTTTTTCTTTCTACGGCTTTTTTTGGTTTTAATCTCCAATGCATCTTTTTTGGAGTTATAATCTATAACCAAAGCATCTCCTTCTTTGAGTGAAGATTTTATTATCTCTTCAGCCAAAGGATCTTCAATATATTTTTGAATGGCACGTTTCAGCGGCCTTGCACCGAAGTTTTCGTCCCATCCTTTTTCTGCAATAAAATCTTTTGCTTTCGTTGTAAGTTCAACGTCATATCCGAGCTTTGACATCCTGTCGTAGAGGTGTGAAAGCTCAATATCAATAATCTTATGAATATGCTCTCTTTCAAGCGATTGGAAAATCACAACATCATCAATACGGTTAAGAAATTCCGGAGCAAATGCTCTTTTCAACGCATTTTCAATAACTCCGGCAGCATGGCTGGCTCTACTGGCTCTTCGTGCACTTGTAGAGAACCCTACACCGTCACCGAAATCTTTAAGTTGTCGCGAACCGATATTAGAAGTCATTATAATTATCGTGTTCTTGAAATCCACTTTTCTGCCGAAACTATCGGTAAGTACTCCGTCGTCCAACACTTGAAGTAACATATGAAACACATCGGGATGTGCTTTTTCAATTTCGTCAAGCAGAATAATGGAATAAGGACGTCGTCTTACTTTTTCTGTTAGCTGACCGCCTTCTTCGTAACCGACATATCCCGGAGGCGCTCCCACAAGTCGCGAAACGGCAAACTTTTCCATATATTCACTCATATCTATTCTGATAAGAGCATCTTCGCTGTCGAACATATAATTTGCCAAACGTTTGGCAAGGTAAGTTTTGCCGACACCCGTTGGACCCAAGAATATAAACGAGCCTATAGGTTTGTTCGGATCTTTAAGTCCTGCACGGTTACGTCTAATGGCTTTAACAATTTTCTTAATAGCATCATCCTGTCCTATAACTTCTTTCTGAAGTTCGGTTTCCATATTTATCAAACGTTCGCTTTCGCTCTGAGCGATGTTTGTCAACGGAATACCGGTCATCATTGCCACAACCTCGGCAACGTTTTCTTCCGTAACCACTTCCCTGTTGATTTTAGCCTCTTCTTCCCAACGTTTTTTTGCACGCTCCAATTCTTCGGTGTATCTACGCTCAATGTCTCTGAATTGGGCAGCCTCTTCAAACTTCTGAGCCCTGATGGCTTCCGTTTTATTTCGCTTTATCTCTTCTATCGATTTTTCAAGATTTACAATTTCGGCGGGAACATGAATATTGGAAATATGAACCCTTGCTCCAGCCTCATCCAATGCATCTATAGCTTTGTCGGGCAAAAACCTGTCGCTTATATACCTGTCGGTTAACGTTACACACGCTTTAATAGCTTCATCGGTATAACGTACCAAGTGGTGATCTTCATACTTTTCTTTTATATTGTTTAAAATATTAATTGTTTCTTCCGGAGTGGTAGGATCCACCAAAATTTTCTGGAACCTGCGTTCCAAAGCACCGTCTTTTTCAATATACTGACGGTACTCGTCTAGTGTAGTTGCACCTATAACTTGCAGTTCGCCCCTGGCAAGTGCAGGTTTAAACATATTTGAAGCATCCAACGAACCGGATGCATTTCCTGCTCCGACAATTGTATGCAACTCGTCGATAAAAAGAATTATATCCGGATTTTTGGTAAGTTCATTTAATACGGCTTTCATTCTTTCCTCAAACTGACCGCGGTATTTAGTTCCGGCAACCAGCGAGGCAAGGTCTAGAACAACAATACGTTTGTCAAACAAAGCTCTTGAAACCTTACGCTGAACAATACGCAACGCCAAGCCTTCGGCAATCGCCGATTTACCCACTCCGGGCTCTCCTATAAGAATAGGATTATTCTTTTTACGGCGACTCAATATCTGTGCTATTCTTTCAAGTTCCTTTTCGCGGCCTACGATAGGGTCAAGTCTCCCCTCTTCGGCAGCCTTTGTTAAATCCCTGCCGAAATTATCAAGTACGGGGGTTTTGGATTTTATTTCCGTTTTTTTCGGTTTATACTTTCCTCCTTCACTAAATGGATTTTCCATCTCTTCGGGAAATTCATTTCTCACATCCCTTTCAATATATTGATCTTGTCCCGATAATTTATCGATATCATCTCCCAGATTTTTCAATTCACTTTTTATCAACTGATAATTTACTCCCATTTTTTCCAATTTTGTTGTTACCAGATTATTTTCATCTTTTAAAATAGCAAGCAAAAGATGTTCTGTTCCAACAGTTTCACTCTTAAACGTTTTTGCCTCTAAATGGGTTATTTTCAAAGCTTTTTCAGCTTGTTTAACCAAAGGAATATTTTCAATATTACCTCTTACCCTGTGAGGGTTAACTATGGCTTTTTCAATACTTTTTTTCAATTCTGCCAAATCAACACCCTGATATTTCAAAAGTTTTACCGCCAAACCGTTTCCTTCGCGTATAATACCCAACAAGAGATGCTCAAGACCGATGTAATTATTCCCGAGCCTTAAAGCCTCTTCCCTGCTGAATGTTAACACATCTTTAACTCTTTGTGAAAATCTTGCTTCCATAGACTACATTTCTTTTTACAAAAATACACATAAGAATAACGTTAAAAACATCTATTCTTATGCAATTTATTAACATTATCAAAGATAATACCAATAAAACATTCGAACAGGGAATATTTGACTTTTAAACGAAAGTATTTCTCAATAATTCGTTACTTTGCATAATTAAACATTTGACCGGAACAGCATGACAAAAACAATAGAAATTCTTTTAAAAAAAACCAACCTGTTTTTAATTTTTTTATTTCTATCCTCTTTCGGGTTTTCTCAAGGTTATAACGATGCTACAAAAGCTTACATCAGGAAATACAAGGATATCGCCATAAAAGAGATGAAAACTTATAAAATTCCGGCGTCAATAACTTTAGCACAAGGAATCCTTGAATCCGGGTCGGGTAACAGCCGTTTGGCAAGAATTGCAAACAACCATTTCGGTATAAAATGTCACAAAAATTGGCACGGAAAAAAGTTTTATATGGATGATGACGAAAAGCATGAATGTTTCAGACATTACAGAAAACCTGAAGAATCATACCGCGATCACTCACTGTTTTTATCAACCAAAAGCAGATATGCATTTCTGTTCGATTATAAAATTACCGACTACAAAAAATGGGCTTACGGCTTAAAACGTGCAGGTTACGCAACCAATCCGAAATACCCCAAACTCCTTATAAACCTTATAGAAAAATACGAACTTTATAAGTATGACAAAGGTTACAAAGGCGGCGGCAAATCTTCAAAAAAACACGAAACCGGTTATGCAAACGCCAACACGCTGCCGTACAATATTTCATATAAAGAAAAGGGATTGAGCAAGACAGGCAGGATGGTTTATTCCAACAACAAAGTAAAATTCGTTTTTGCACGAAAAGGTGATACTTATAAAAAGATTGCATACGAATTTAACCTGTATCCGTATCAGATAAGAAATTACAATGATGTTAACAGAAAACACGTTTTAAAAGCGGGTGAGATTGTTTATATTAAACATAAAAGACGTAAAGCCGCTAAAAAATACAAAACACACAAGGTTAGAAAAGGTGAATCTTTGTGGCAAATATCACAGATTTACGGAATAAAACTAAAAAGACTCTTAAAACTTAACAACTTACCTAAAGGCACCAAATGGACTAATTACGGTAAGGTTTTAAAATTAAGGTAAATACAAGTTATAATCAATTTGAAAAACAGTAAAAATGTATAAATATTTATTTGGTCCCGTACCATCAAGAAGACTCGGAATGTCGTTGGGTATTGATTTAATTCCCAGAAAAGTTTGCTCGATGGACTGCGTCTATTGCGAGGTAGGGAAAACAACAAAATTAACTTTGGACAGAAAGGAATATGTACTTTTCGATAAAGTTACCACCGAACTGGACGATTATTTTAAAAACAATCCCGACCCTGATTACATTACATTTTCAGGTTCGGGAGAACCAACTTTAAATTCAAGGTTCGGAGATGTTCTCAAATATATAAAAGAAAGAAAACCCGGTATTCCGATTGCCGTTCTTACCAACGGCTCTCTGCTTTTCGATCCGCAGGTAAGAAAAGAGATGATGCAAGCGGATGTTGTTTTGCCTTCGTTGGATGCAGCCACTTCGGGTATTTTTGAAAAAATAAACCGTCCGGCAAAAGGTTTGGATATTGAAAAATACATTCAGGGAATTGTTGATTTCAGAAAAGAGTTTAAAGGCAAATTTTGGCTGGAAATTTTTCTGTTGCCCGGATACAACATGAATAATGAGGAGCTGGATAAACTAAAGGAGCTTATCTTAAAAATAAATCCCGACTCGGTTCAACTCAACACACTGGACCGGCCCGGAACCGTAAGTAATCTTACTCCTGCCGATTTCGAAAGTCTTAAAAGAATTGTCGATTCATGGGGATTAAAAAACGTTGAAATAATATCTTCGGTAAAACGTGATGAATCAAAAGGTTACAGAAAAGATACCGAAGCCGCCATACTTGAAACAATATCAAGACGTCCTTGTACAATTGACGATTTAATGAAAATTACCGGATATCATATTGATGAAATTAACAAATACCTGGATATTTTGGAAAGTAAAGATAAAATTGAAACCATCGAACAAAACAGAGGTATATTTTACCAGCTAAAGAAAAGGAGAACGGAGTGAGTTATATCTCCTCCACTTCTCCGTCTTCGTTAACGTAAACTCCCCAGTTTACATAAACAACTTTACCGTCTTTAAGATAGAAGTCAAGCAAAAGGTCGTCGTATGAGATTCTTGTATCACCGTCTTCCATGTCTTTTTCATATTCGGTATAACCGTGCTCTTTCATCATATTTATTACCTCCTCCTCACTCATACCGATAACTTTTTTCCCATACATTTCGGCATCGGGATGGTCGGTTTCGAAACCTGCAATAACCTGTTTTGTTACCCCTTCAAATATTATGGAGAATCCTAAATCCCAATAATGAAGTATCAACATATTAAGTTCTTCGTCCTCCTCAAGGGAGTCAATATCCTGGGGTTTGCCCAAAAGAGTCATAACATTATCAAGACTCTCACCGAAGTTGATTTCTCCGAAACCTACTTTGGGTTTAATTTCCAATGTTTTTATCATAATCAATTTTTTATTTTAGTGGTGAATCGGGTTCCTTTGCCATGTGATTATATACCATTTTATCCATCCAGTCGGGGAAGAATTTATTCAAAAAAACAGTCAATTTCCCTTGCGTTGTCAAAATGATTCTGTTTTTTCTTTTTTTAACCGCCTTATAAATATGATGCGCCACCTCTTCGGCAGTCATCATTTTACTTTCGTCACGGGGAGACTCTCCTTGCATACTTCCGTCGGCAGCCAATGCCGTGTTTCTAATATTTGAAGCGGTAAATCCGGGAAACGCCATAAGAACATGCAAACCTTTTTTCAAATTTTCAATTCTCAAAGTTTCCATAAAGCCGTTCATGGCAAATTTTGATGCCGAATATCCGGTGCGTGCCGGCAATCCTTTCAATCCTGCTATTGAAGAAACTCCGACAACACTACCTTTTGATTTCAACAAATAAGGCAATGCATATTTGGTACAATAAACGGCACCCCAAAAGTTGACATCCATAAGATGTTTTAAAACATCCAGCTTGACATCTTCAAACAATGCCCTCATTGAAATTCCCGCATTGTTAATCAACACGTCCACACCGCCGTATTCCGAAACAGCCGTTGCCACCAAACTTTTACAATCGTTCTCTTTTGAAACATCGGTAACCGAATATGAAGCTTCACCCCCTTTCGCTTTTATATCGTCAACAATTTCCTTCAATTTATCACCGTTACGCGCTCCCAAAACAACGTTACTTCCTTTTAAAGCAAAATGATATGCAAGGGCTTTTCCTATACCCGAACTTGCACCTGTTATTATTACAACTTTTCCTTCCATAATTATTTACAAGTATAATAAAATTTAAGATGTGGGCTGCCAATATTTCTATTTGTAAATAAAGTAACACATCACCTCTTTAAAATTACAACAAATTATGTAATTAAGCTTTTAATCATCCAAAAAATCCACATTTAATGTGTTTGACGACTGTCATGAGCTTCAAGCTTTGTAAATCAAAAAAATAGCCGGTCTTTTATGAAAATCTTCCCGCTGCTTTTTCCACATTTTAGCCGGTAACGTTTTAACATACTCACTTGGCAAAGTAAGATCGGCTGCGACACATATTTTAGTATTCGGTTTTAAAACCGAAATAAGTGTTTCCAACAATTTATTATTGCGGTAAGGTGTCTCGATAAATATTTGTGTTTGATCGTTCAAATAAGACAAGTTTTCCAATTCCTTTATTTTTTTCTTCCGCTCTGCAATATCAATGGGAAGATAACCGTGAAAAGCAAAATTTTGACCGTTAAATCCCGATGCCATCAATGAAAGTATAATGGAATTGGGTCCTACCAAAGGTACCACATCAATATTTTTAATATGGGCATGTTCAACTATCAAAGCTCCGGGGTCTGCAATACAAGGTGTTCCCGCTTCCGAAATCAATCCCACGTCTTCACCGTTACCTGTAGCGGCAAGGTAACCCGAAATTTTGTTTAAATCGGTGTGTTTATTCAATTCGTAAAAGATCATTTTATCTATAGGGAGAGGGTGACCCATAGCTTTAAGGAAACGCCTAGCCGTACGCACCTGCTCAACAATAAATATTTTTATCC
>WFZS01000078.1 GCA_015489465.1 Bacteroidales bacterium
TCATTATAAAGCGTAATCATATATATATATATATAAAAGATAATATTTTTCATTAAACACTTTTGCAAAGTATATTAAATTTCCGGGTTTTTATCAAAAAAGTTACGTTAAACGTAACATTTTCATCAACAAATATTTTTAACATTTTTTAATACTTTAAAAATATATTTCTACATTTGTAAATAGTTTTATATAACCCGTTTACAGATTAATCATCATTAATTTCGAAAAAATTATTCAATAAAAATTATTAAATATGAGGAAGTTTTTATTTGTGCTTATGATTTTCAGCACTTTTGCTTCTGTATCACATGCCCAGCATAAGGTTACGGGAGTTGTAAGTGATGAATCGGGCCCTTTACCGGGTGCAAATGTTGTCATTCAAGGAACGACAAACGGTACCGTTACGGACCTTGACGGAAAATATTCTATTATGGCTTATTCCAGCGATACTCTGGTATTCAGTTATCTGGGATATCAAACACAAAAAATTAAAGTCGGTAACAGTTCCGTTATAAATGTCACTCTTTCCAGTAAAAAAGAGACTCTGGACGAAGTAGTTGTTGTAGGTTACGGTACTATGAAAAAAAGTGACCTTACCGGTGCTACTCAAACAATAAAGGTAAATGAAGAGGTTGCAAACACTACACGCACCGTAGATCAATTACTGCAAGGCAGGGCAGCCGGCGTACAGGTTATCAGCAACAACGGTAACCCCGGCGAAGGTGTCAGTGTAAGAATCAGGGGAACTAACAGTTTGATGGGAAACAACGAACCTCTTTATGTTGTTGACGGTGTTATAATAACCACCGCCGGTGAAGATGTTGTTAATTCCTCGAAAGACGGTAACGATATTCAACGGGCTCAAAACGGCCTTGCCGGTATTAATCCCAACGATATTGAAAGTATAGAAATTTTGAAAGACGCTTCCGCAACTGCTATTTACGGTTCGAGAGGAGCAAACGGAGTAGTGTTGATAACAACAAAGTCAGGTAAAAAAGGCAAAATGAATACAGACGTATTTTTTAATACGGGTATGTCTGTAATCAGTAAAAAACTTGATGTCCTCGATGGCGTTGATTATGCAAGGTACAGAAATGAAGCAAACATTTTGAAAGGTGGAAACCCGCAATTTTACATAAAAGACGATAAAGTTTATCAACTTAACTTTTCCAACGGAAGTCCCGAGGTTAGCGATGTTCCGATGGATATCGTTAATTGGCAAGATGAAATATACCACTTGGGAATGTCCTATAACGGAGGTGTTTCTTTTAGCGGAGGAACAAAAAAAGGGAAATACTATCTTTCCACCTCTTTCAACAATATAAACGGTATTGTGGATAATTCAAATATTCAATCCGTTAACCTCCGTGCCAACACATCACAGAATGTTTCAAAAAAATTGAAAATCGATTCGCGTATATCGTTATACTTATCCAAAAACAACTTTGCTCAAGCGGGATCAAAAGCAGGATCAAACAGGAGTTTTGTAAAAAGTACACTTACCTACTCACCTCTTGTGGGTGATGATGTTTTCGATTTACAAGGAGACCTCGGTTTATCCAGCCCTAACGCTTGGATTAATGATTTTGAAGATGTTTCAAAACAATTAAGGGTTAATATTTCCGAAGCATTAACTTATAAGTTACCGATAAAAGGTTTAAAATACCAATTACGGGTAGCCGGTGATATATGGGAAAAAGAAAGACGTGTTTGGTACGGCGTTACAACTTATCCCGGACAGCAAAATAACGGTAGATTAGGAATGTCGGGGTTGAAAAAATACAGTTACAATATTGATAACCTTTTTATGTATTATCATCAATTCCACAAAGTACATGTAATTAACGCTACATTGGGTTACGTATTTCAAGGAAACCATAAAGAAGATACAAAATACGAAGTGGTTGATTTTACCACCTACGAATTTACCGTTGACGGACCCGAATACGGTCAAATACCGGTTATACCTTTAAATACATATCCCCGGGATGAAAAGATGAACGCTTTCTTATTCAGAACCAACTATTCTTATAAAAGAAAATACAGCATCACGGCAACTTTCAGAGCAGACGGATCTTCCAAATTTGCTCCCGGTAATAAATACAGTTACTTCCCTTCATTGGCTGCAGCTTGGCGTATCTCCGAAGAAAGGTTTATGAGAAATGCCAATGCAATCAGTTCCTTAAAACTTCGTTTGGGATGGGGTATGACGGGTAATCAAGCCATACAACCGTATCAAACCTTCTCCAATTACATAGTAACATATTATTCTTCATACAACAACTCGTTAATTAATGCCTTTGCTCCTAACAATATTGCCAACACTTCGCTTAGATGGGAAACAACATCGCAAAGTAACATGGGTGTTGATTACGGTTTCTGGGATGACAGATTATCGGGTTCAATAGATGTATATTACAAAAAAACGTATGATTTGCTTCAAAACATCCAAATACCTACATCCACCGGTTATAAAAAGATGATGATAAACCGTGGTACCATCTCCAATAAAGGTATTGATTTTACAATTAACGGTGTAGCAATAGCCAAAAAAGATATGTACTTATCAATAGGTGGTAACATTTCGGTAAACAGAAACAGGGTTGAAGAATTGGGTATTCCGGATTCCCCGTTGTTCTACTCCGAAACGGACACCGTTTACGCATCTTACTATTTGGGAAATAACATATCCACGGGAAATGTTATGAAATGTCCGGCTAATATCTTTGTAGTAGGTCAACCGATAGGTATGTTTATCGGTTATCAAACCGATGGTATTATTCAAACCGGTGACCAGGATATTCCTGACGGTTTTCAACCGGGTGACGTAAAAGTTGTTGATCAAAACGGTGACGGTATTATAGATGTAAAAGACAGGGTTTTCCTGGGTGACCCGAATCCCGACTTTACTTACGGATGTAATATCGACTTCACTTGGAAACGGCTATCCGTAAATATTCAAGGTTACGGTGTTTACGGAAATCAAATAGTAAACGGTACGGGCATTGACCTTTATATGGCCGAAGGTCTTGATAAAAATGTTTTCCCTGCCGCTTACCACGATGCTTGGAGACCCGACAAACCTTCAAATAAATACCCCAGAATCTTGTACAACGAACATGGCTGGGCTGCAATAACCGACAGATTGGTTGAAGACGGAAGTTATTTCAGGCTGACAAACATAACTATAGGTTATGATTTACCTGTTAAAAAAGTATTTAGAAACTTCCACCTTTATACAACCTTTAATAATTTGTTTACCATAACAGGTTATTCGGGATACGATCCTAACGTAACAAGTTTTATGTATGACGGTACAATTCTCGGTGTTGACTGGAACCCGTTTCCAAATACCAGAACGTTTATTTTCGGTGTAAATATTGGCTTTTAATTAATTATGACTATGAAAAAGAGATTATATAAATTATTTTTAGTAGTAATAACAACGGGTTTATTGGTAAGTTCATGCGACTTGACCGAACACCCCACGTTTTTATCACAAGAAAGTGCTTACGACGGGATTATTAATATGAAAGCTTCCCTCGATGGTATTTATAATGGTTTAACCAGATACGATTACTATTCAAATGACTTTGTAGCAGCCAGTTTGATAGGCTCGGGTAATTTTGTTTCAGGTAACGGTAACAGTAACCAGCATCCCGACAATGCAAACCTGGCTTCATTAAAGCCCCAAGCCAGTTCCGTTTACGTTGAAAAACCGTGGGAAGGAATGTACAGAACTATTGACAGAGCAAATGCTTTTATTCAATACGTTAAAGAGGTAGAAAATCCCAAAACAAATGATGAGCTTTTGCAAAACGATTTACTGGGAGAGGCTTATTTTTTAAGAGCATTGACATATTTTAATTTGGTTCAACTTTACGGCTCTGTTCCTTTGAGACTTGAGCCCACAACACCCGAAAACATTCATATGGCAAAATCTCCTACGGATGTTATTTACAATCAAATTATAAGCGATGCCAAAAATGCCGAAAGATTAATGTTTCCGGTACCTCTAAACCGTAAAGGTTACCCTGCATCGGAAGCTGCAAGCATGCTATTGGCAAAAGTTTACATGCGTATGGCTACTACCGATGATGCCGTTCCCGAAACGGACGAAATGATGAACTGGCAAAAAGCTTACGAGTATGCTAAAAAAGTTTACGGTAAATATTCGTTGGTGGATAATTATAACGACCTGTTCGATCCTAACATCGATAACACTACCGAATCCATTTTCGAAATACAATATAACGAAATTGTTCACTCCAACCACCAAAGGCTCTTTACTCCAAATAACGCCGTTGTGGCTCAAACTTGGGGTAGAGTTAGAGCAAATGCCGAGGTGATAGACCTTTTTATGAATTGTTATCCTGCCGATACTATAAGGCTAAATTCAACTTTCAAATGGGTGTACATGGACAAAACCGATCAGCATCTCAAGAAAGTTTATCCTGCCGTTAACAGAAATAACTTTTACAAAAGCTTCCCGTATATTTATAAATTCTGGTTAAAAGATAAATATCAAACAACACCATATACTCAAAAGAATTTTGTTGTTTACCGTTACGCAGACCTTTTATTAATGCTTGCTGAAATTTCGAATGAACTGCAAAACGGTGAACAAAACGGTTATGTTAACGAAGTTCTGGGACGTGTAGGTCTTTCGATAAATGATTTTGTACCCGATCCAATAACCGGAGCCGATTATATGGGAGGACAGGAAGCTTTCAGAAAAGCCATAACTCTGGAATACAGGTTCGAATTGTTAGCTGAGGCTCAGGATTACTTTAATAACAGAAGAAGAGGTTTTCAATTCTTTAAAGAAATGGTTATAGAACCTCACAATAATTACGAAAAATTTAAAAGTAACATTGACGTCGTATTGCAAAGCGATAATCCCGACTTGGCAATGCATTTCCCGATTCCTCAAAGCGAAATAAATACTAACGACTTGATTGATAATTAATTATTAATATATTATGAAAAAGAGTTTCAATAAAAATATAGTTTTGATAATGATGTTGGGTATTGCATACCTCACATCGTGTACAAGTAAATACGAGGATACTTACGAGCCTTATAATCCGCCTACTTTAACAGAGGAAAATGTAGGTTTGGAATATGACCCTGCAGTTTTGGAAACGTATCCTGTTGAAAATATTCTGAAATCGGACACCCCGACGGTAGCAACACAGGAAGTTCATATTTTCGGTATAGATACCGCCTTACATACGGCAACCACCGAAGATACTCCGGGATTTGTTTATTCAAAACTTAAAATCGACAAAAATACCGGTGTGATTTCTTACGATAACACGTCCGGTAAATTGTTACCCGGTACATTAACCGTAGATGTAACCGTTGCCGGTATTCAAAATTACGTTACGATTAAGAAAGCTTTTACATTTGAAATTAAAGATGTTCCTATCAATGTAACGGCTGACCCTTCGGAAGTTGAAACCAGCGCTTTGTATGTCGGTGTGATTTCAAATCTTTCGTACGAAATAATAGGTAATCCCGAACAACCTATAACTTCCGTTTCTTACAGCATATCTCCCTCTGACCCCGGTTTCACGGTTAATAATGCCGGTGAAATATCGAAAAATGTTAATGCCTCTGCAGGTGTTCACAAACTTTCCATTCTTGCAACAACCAACTTGGGAACCAAACTTTTTAAAGACTTGGTTACCGTAAATGTTACCGGAGCTCCCGTTTTAATTTATAACAAACACGACGGTTCCGGAGAGCTTACAAAGGTTACTTTGGCACCCGGTTCGGCTTACTCGACAACACAACCCGAATTAAGTAATATGGAAGCCCAAAGTTGGGAAATTTTAGTTGCCGACGACGTTCCTCAAGTTGTAAAAGACGCTTTGTCCGTTGATGAAAACGGTATAATTTCCGTTGCCGCAGACCCGTCTATACCCGAAGGGGATGTAAGTGTAGGTGTAACAGTAACATCAGTTAGCGGAGTGCCCGTTGATTTCCCCGACAAATTTGTTCTGTCATTCCAAAATCAATGGAACCAAATTACTTATAAAAATGAAGATCTCGATCCCGATTTAGGTAACATAGAATATGGATACGACCCCGGTTCGGATGCACATTTTTCATACGGAACGGATAATAACGGTAATCATATTATTAAAGGATATCACGGTACCGACAAAATTTTAAATTCGTGGTTTATTGCAAAATTGCCTATGGATAACACATGGACGGGAACTCTCTCCATTTCATTTAAAGAAAGAAACGGATGGGGTGCCGGACAGGATGTTTGTTACTCGGAATTTGTTAGAACATTGGATTATTCTTATGATCAAACAAGCTGGACCAATATAATGCCGGCAGATGATCCCGACTGGCCCACATCCGGAAGCGGTAGCTTTAATAATGTTGTTAACCAATCGGTAAACGGTTTGGATAATACAAACAGTGAAGTGTATGTTAAATGGCATTACGACAATTCGGCTTCCGATACGAAAACAAAATCTGTATGGATGTTCAATGACCTTGTTTTCAAATATTCTATTGCTTACGATCCTATTGAGGAATAAGAATATTTAATGTTGATATAAAAAAAACAGGCTATCTAATCCGGTAGCCTGTTTTTTTTTAGAATATTCCCAGTAATTTTTGATACTTCTCCAATTCTTCCAGAATATTACTCTTGGTATGTATAAAATTGTTGAACCCCTCTTTTTCGAGTTCCGGTATTAATTCCTCGGGATAGCCCGCTAAAACAACAGTAAAATCATCTTTTAAAGCATTGAAAATTTGCAATGCGGTATCTTTATATTCTACGTCAGAAGAACATAAAACCACGATATCGGCTTTTGATTTTTCAGCTTCTTTTATACCTTCTTCGATGTTTTTAAAACCCGGATTGTCAACTATCTCGAAGCCTGCAATACCGAAAAAGTTTGTGGCGAACTGGCTTCTTGCCCTGCGCATTGCCAAATTTCCGTAAGTAAACATCCAAACTACAGGTCTCGGATTATTATCGGAATAACGGTCCGTTTTGTATCTTAAACGCTCGAAAGGCATGGCACCCCTGTAAATAACCAAAGGCTCCGCTTCACTTTTTTCACTTGATAAATCCACCGGAAATAAAACTGATTCATCATCCGTTTTATCAAGCCTTTCGGTTATATTGGGGTATTTATTGACACCGACTATCGCCGATTTTCCCGTTGCTATTTTTTTATTTTTTAACGTTGCCGAATCTTTTATCTTTTTTTGTATCAGCCCTTTTTCAAAGGCTTTGATGTAACCTCCGGCATCGTCAATTTCAAGGAAGAGTTGCCAACTTTTATCAATAAGCTCTTTTGTAAGGTTTTCAATATAATACGAACCGGCTGCGGGATCGGTAACTTTATCGAAATACGACTCCTCTTTTAAAACGAGCTGTTGGTTTCTGGCTATTCTTTCCGAAAATTCATCGGGAGTGGTAAATACCGAATCAAAAGGCAACACCGAAAAACTGTCAACACCGCCTATGACGGCAGCCATGGTTTCGGTAGTTGTTCTTAGCATATTAACATAAGGGTCGTAAACGGTTTTATTCCATGTTGAATTTGTGGCATAAATATATGCCTTTGCATTGTCCGCCGATTCCAAACCGTAAGCATTAACAATTTTAGACCACAAAAATCTGAATACCCTGAATTTGGCTATCTCCATAAAGTAATTGGAACCCACGGCAAACTTAAAAGTCATTTTAGGTGCTATTTCATCAATATCAAAACCGTTTTCCGTTAAAAAGTTAAGATACTCAACAGCAGCCGATAATGCAAAAGCTATTTCGTCAACAATGTTTCCTCCGGAATTATGAAAAATACCCGCATCCACGGTTAACAACCTGAAATAAGGCAAATATTTACCGGCTTTAAACAGTTCCGCTATTTTATCGAAATCCGTTTTCAATCCGTTTTTAAAATATCCGTAAATCGAATAAAAGCCCAACGGATTATAATCAACGGAACCTTTTATTTTTTCAAAATCCCTGTTATATTTTTTTATTAACGTTTCGTAAGCCTTTATTAAAGAAACACCGTCAAGTCCGCTGAAATTTAATTCTACAATATCGGCACGGATATTTTTCAAGAGGTTATCCAAATTTTTATCATCGATTTTGCTGTCCTCATCAAAAACAAAACCTATGGAATCAGCCCCTTTTAAATGAATATCAACGGCTTTTCCGTTGGCTTTTTCAATATTTTCAACTTTTATGTTTTGTCTTACCAACCAAGGGTTTCCATCAGTTTTATTCCCTCTCAAAAAAGGAAATTTACCAGGGAGATTTTTCATATGTGGTAAATTCCGTATATCCTCCTCGCGGTAAAAAGGTTTTATCTTAAAACCTTCTTCCGTTTCTTTAATGAGTTTTTCAAAAGGCTTGCCTTTTAAATCTTTTTCTATTTTTTTTATCCATTCTTCTGTAGTAACCGGAGGAAATTCACTAAAAAGTCTTTTGTTACTCATAAGTTTAGCAAGTTTTATTTTCAAACAAATGTACTAATAAAGATTATGATGAATAACATTTTTTATCCCCTATGTTCCCAAAAATCCCGACGAAAAACATTTTTCCGGTCCGGTAGTCTATTACACATTAATTAGTGATTAATTACCAATCTTTTAGTATTTTAGCCGGCTGATTACGAAAAATAATAATTACTAATAAAATAATAAGAAACAATGGGTTACGATTTTAAGAGCATCGAAAAAAAATGGCAAAAATATTGGAGTGATAATAAAGTTTTTAAGGTTGACATTGATAAAAGCAAGCCTAAATATTATGTTTTGGACATGTTTCCTTACCCTTCGGGAGCGGGACTTCATGTGGGTCACCCTTTAGGATACATAGCCTCCGACATTTATGCACGCTACAAACGTCAAAAAGGGTATAATGTTTTGCACCCCATGGGATACGATGCTTACGGATTGCCTGCTGAACAATACGCCATACAAACCGGAACCCATCCGGCCGTTACTACCGAAAAAAATATAAAAAGATACCGCGAACAACTTGATAAAATAGGTTTTTCGTTCGATTGGGACAGGGAGGTTAGAACAAACGACCCGAAATATTTTAAATGGACACAGTGGACTTTTATACAGCTTTTCAAATCGTGGTACAATAAAAAAACCGATAAAGCGGAACCCATTGACAAACTAATAAAAGAATTCGGGAAAAACGGTAACAAAAACATTGAAGCGGCAACAACGCAAGAAGATATTTTTACCGCCGGTCAATGGAATGCAATGAGCGAAAAGGAGCAACAAGATATCTTGATGAATTACAGGATAGCTTACCTCTCGGAGACAATGGTAAACTGGTGCCCAGCGTTGGGAACGGTGCTTGCCAATGATGAGGTTAAAGACGGGCTATCGGAACGCGGCGGACATCCAGTTGAAAGAAAAAAAATGAAACAGTGGTTGCTTCGTATTTCGGCTTATGCTCAACGTCTGCTTGACGGACTCGAAAAAATCGACTGGACAGACTCCTTAAAAGAAATTCAAAGAAACTGGATAGGCAGAAGTGAAGGTGCGTCGGTGTTTTTCCCAGTGAAAAACCATGATGAAAAAATCGAGATATTCACTACCCGTCCCGACACTCTTTGGGGAGCAACCTTTATGGTTTTGGCTCCGGAACACGAACTTGTTGAAAAGATAACAACACCCGAACAAAAGGAAAAAGTTGAAAAATACGTTCAATGGGCTAAAAACCGTTCCGAACGCGAACGTATGGCGGAAGTTAAAAACGTTACCGGTGAGTTTACCGGTGCTTACGGAATAAATCCTTTAACGGGTGATGAATTGCCCATATGGATAGCGGATTACGTTCTCAGCGGATACGGTACGGGAGCCATTATGGCTGTTCCTGCTCATGACAGTCGTGATTTTGCCTTTGCCAAACATTTCAATTTACCCATAATCCAGGTTGTTATCAAAGAGGGTGAAGAGCCGACGGATCCGTCAACGTGGGAAGAATCCTACGACTCCAAAGAGGGTGTCTTGATAAATTCGGGATTTATAACCGGTATGAAGGTAAAAGATGCCATTAAAGCCGTTATCAAAAAGATTGAAGAGATGGGTATCGGCAAAGGAACCGTAAATTACCGATTACGCGATGCCATCTTCAGCCGTCAACGTTACTGGGGTGAGCCGTTTCCGATTTATTACAAAAACGGAATACCTTACCCGTTGGATGAAAGCGAGCTGCCGCTTGAACTTCCCGAAGTTGATTCGTTTTTACCTACCGAAGACGGCGAACCGCCTTTGGCTCGTGCAAAAAACTGGAAAACAAAAGAAGGTTATCCCCTGGAAACCAACACAATGCCCGGTTTTGCAGGCTCAAGCGGTTATTATCTCCGTTACATGGACCCTCATAACGACAAAGAATATTTCTCGCGCGAAGCCGTGGAATATTGGAGAAACGTTGACCTTTACCTCGGGGGCGACGAACACGGAACGGGTCACCTCATCTATGCACGTTTTTGGAATAAATTCCTTTACGACCTCGGTCTTGCCGTTGAAGACGAACCGTTTATGAAACTTATAAACCAGGGAAAAATTCAGGGTAGATCAAGTTTTGTGTACAGAATACAAGGCACAAACAAATTTGTGTCGTACAACCTTCGTAAGCAATACAAAACACAAGCATTGCATGTGGATATAAACCTTGTTGACGGCGATGTGTTGGATTTGGAAGGGTTTAGAAACTGGTTGCCCGAATACAAAGATGCCGAGTTTATCCTGGAAGACGGCAAATATATCTGCGGTCACGAGGTTGAAAAAATGTCGAAATCAAAACACAACGTCCAAAACCCCGATGATCTTATCGACCGCTACGGCGCCGACACGTTGAGGTTATACGAAATGTTTTTGGGACCTCTGGATCAGGATAAACCTTGGGATACAAAGGGTATAGAAGGTGTATTCAGGTTTCTGAAAAGATTGTGGAAACTCTATTTTGACGAAAACGACAACTTAATAGTTACAGACGAGAAAGCCACCGATACCGAACTTAAAGTTTTGCACAAACTGATAAAGAAAATTGAACACGATATTGAAAACTTTTCTTTCAACACGGGCGTAAGTGCTTTCATGATTGCCGTAAACGAACTTTCGGACCTCAAAAGTCATAAAAAAGAAATTTTGGAACCTTTGGCAATAACTCTTTCATCGTATGCTCCTCACATTGCGGAAGAACTTTGGAGTGCGTTGGGTCATGAAAACTCAATAACGTACGCTCCGTTCCCCAAATGGGAAGAAAAATATTTGAAAGAAAATACTTTTACTTATCCTGTTTCGTTTAACGGTAAAACACGCTTTAAACTGGAGCTTCCGGCCGACCTTTCCAAAGAAGAGATAGAAAAGGCAGCCCTTGAAGCAAAGGAATCACAAAAATGGCTCGAGGGAAAAACGGTAAGAAAAGTTATTGTGGTTCCCAAACGTATTATAAACATTGTGGTTTCATAATTAATACGGTTAAGGCGAATCAGTAAAATGCACTAAATGATTTTAAAGTCGAAATTAATTTTCATTTTTACGTTTTGGGTGGTAAGCCTTACCGCCCAAAACGGTAATTTCAGTGCATTTAAAACAGGTGAAGAACTTACATACAGGGTTTTTTACTCATCCCCGATAATAGATGCAACGGCGGGAGAGGCAAAACTCGTTATAAAAAAAGACTCGTTATTTATTCCTTACAAAAACAGCAAAGAAGAAGTACTTCACATCACAGGTTCCGGTTCATCCAAAGGTTTATTTGATTTTTTTTATACCGTAAGAGACACTTTTGAGACCTATGTTAACCGTAAAACTCTTTTGCCATACAGGTTTATAAGAGCAACACATGAAGGAAATTTCAAACGGCACGATCGCGTTTGGTTCAACAGGGATTCTTTAACCGCCGAAACATCAAGAAAAATAATAAGCATCCCTGCGGATGTTCATGATATGATTTCGGCAATATATTACATGCGTTTGTTAAATATTGATAACTATGCCGATAAAGACAGCATGTATATTATCAATTTCTATCTTGACGATTCCGTTTATTATTCCGCCGTTAAATTCTTGGGACGCGATACGGTAAAAACTTCATTGGGTTATATCCCTTCAATAAAAATTGCACCGATGATGGCTACCGGAGAGGTTTTTGCAAAGAAATATCCCATGTTCGTTTGGGTAACCGATGATAAAAACCATATTCCGGTGTTGGTTTCGTCGGAAGTTATCGTAGGTTCGGTCAAAATGGAACTTATAAAATATAAGAACCTGAAAAACACATTAGTTAAAATATCCGGTAAAAGGAGGAGGAAAAATTAGCACGGAATTATGATATCTGTTAACGGAATAACAAAAGAATTCGGAGGAGAACCCCTTTTCAAGGATGTTACTTTTAACATAAATCCCGGTGAACGTATCGGACTTGCGGGCAAAAACGGTTCCGGTAAATCCACCCTTCTCAAAATTATTTCGGGAATTTTAAAACCGGAAAAAGGAAATGTAATAATACCCGATGATGTTAAAACAGGATACCTGCCTCAAGAAAAAGATATTACGGGAAACCTGCCGGTAAGCGAGGAAATAATGAAAGTTCTAGATTTTCTGGACCAATGGAAAGATGAACTTACCGGAATAGAAAATGAAATCTCGTCACGCGAAGATTACGAATCCAAAGAATATTCACGACTGATAGAAAAGTATAATACGCTTACCGAAAGGTTATCGTTTTTTCAGCAAGACAAACTGAAAGGGGAATCCGAAAAAATTTTGTCGGGTTTGGGGTTTAAAAAAGAAGATTTCGGAAAAGCCGTCAACACTTTCAGCATCGGTTGGCAAATGCGTGTTGAGTTGGGTAAACTGTTGTTGATAAAACCAGAACTTTTACTTCTTGACGAGCCTACCAACCACTTGGATATAGAGTCGGTTCAATGGCTTGAAGAGTTTTTAAAAAGCTATAAAGGTTCCGTTATGTTGGTATCTCACGACAGGGCGTTTCTCGATAACGTTACCACCCGCACAATAGAAATCAACAACAAAAAGATTTACGATTACAAAGTGCCGTATTCAAAGTATATCCAGTTACGGGCGGAACGCTTGGCACAACAAAAGGCTGCTTATTCAAACCGGCAAAAAGAGATAAAAGAAATTGAAGATTTTATAGAAAGATTCCGTTATAAAGCAACAAAAGCCAAACAGGTACAATCGAGGATAAAACAACTTGAAAAGATGGACCGTGTGGAAATTGACGACATTGATAAAAAGTCGATACATTTCAAGTTTCCGCCGCCGCCACACAGCGGAAAAGTTACCCTTGAAGCGAAAAACATAACCAAATATTACGGTGAAAAACTAATTTTAAAAGATATAGATTTTCACTTGTTGAAAGGTGAGAAAGTGGCTTTTGTCGGAAGAAACGGCGAAGGAAAAACCACTTTTACAAAAATTTTGTTGGGATTAACCGATTACGAAGGTGTTGTAAAAACGGGTCACAATGTGATTCCTGCATATTATGCTCAGGACCAGCTGGAGATGTTAAATCCGGAAAACACTGTTTTTGAAGATGTTGATAACGTTGCAAAGGGAGAGATACGCAGCAGGTTAAAGACAATTTTGGGTTCTTTTCTTTTTCAAGGTGATGATATTGATAAAAAGGTAAAAGTTCTTTCGGGAGGTGAAAAATCAAGATTGGCTCTGGCTAAATTATTGCTGGAGCCAGCCAATCTTCTGATTCTTGACGAGCCTACAAACCACCTCGACATATTATCGAAAGACATCCTTAAAGCGGCACTTTCTGAATATGAGGGAAGTGCAATAATCGTTTCGCACGACAGGGATTTTTTGCAAGGTCTTACGTCAAAAGTTTATGAATTTAAGGACAAAAAAATAAAAGAGTATATCGGTGATGTTACCGAATACATCAGGAAAAGGAATATCGGCACTTTAAAGGATTTGGAAAAAAGAGATGCGGAGAGTGACAAAAAACCTGAAAAAATATCTTTAAACAAAATAAAGTACGAAGAGAAAAAAGAACTTGAAAGGAAAATCCGTAAAGTAAAAAAACAAATAGAAAACCTGGAAAACGAAATAGAAAATCTGGAACAAAAAATATCATTAATAAACACCAAACTTGCCGATCCCGGAAAGTATAAAAACGAAATTCAATCGGGTGAACTTTACAAAGAACATTCGGAAACGGAAACGGCTCTTGAAAAAGCTATGACCGAATGGGAAAACCTTACCCTTGAATTGGAAAACCTTTCAAAAGACCAATAATTTTCATGGTGGTTTTTCCGGGAACGTAATAACATAAAAAGCTACTTATCCCTTTTAATCATATTTTCGGCTACTCTTTTTAATTCGGCCTTTTTACCGGCTTTTACTTCCAATTTTTCAAGGTGCGCAACACTCTCGTCAAATAGCTTGTTTATCAAGTTGTAAGTATCCCGGTCAACTTCAAGTTTTTTAAATATTTCTTTTACGGCTTTTATCTTTTTCCCGTCATCAAAATCATTGGAACCGTAGTAGTTAAGAAGTTCTTTTTTTGTTTCCGGACCTGCTTTTTCAAGGGCTTTAAGGTAAAGAAACGTTTTTTTATTGGTTATAATATCACCGCCGGTTTTTTTCCCGAAGATTTTCTCGTCACCGAAAGTGTCAAGATAATCGTCTTGCAGCTGAAAACCCAATCCTATGGTTTCCCCGAATTTATATAAAGTTTCGGTAGCTTTTTCCGGAGCTTCGGCAATAATGGAACCTATTTTTAAACTCGCGGCAAACAAAACGGCCGTTTTAAGTCTGATCATCTCGATATAGTCGTCCACCGAAACATTATTGTTATCTTCAAATTCAAGGTCCATTTGTTGTCCCTCGCAAACTTCAATGGCGGTCCTGCTGAATACATCCAATACCTTACCCAGGATGTCTTTATCCGCTTTCTGGGCATATTGGTAGGCAAGGGCAAAGAGAGTGTCTCCGGAAAGAATAGCAGTATTGCTGTTCCATTTTTTATAAACGGTGGTTTTCCCTCTTCTAACGGGTGCGTTATCCATAATATCGTCGTGAATCAAAGTGAAATTATGGAAAAACTCTATGGCTATGGCTTGAGGCAGTGCTTTTTCAATGTCATCTTTGAACAATCCGTAGCCCATAAGCGTTAGAACGGGTCTTAACCTTTTCCCGCCCAAATCAATCATATATTTTATGGGTTCATAAAGTTGACCGGGAGATCCTTTTATCTCTTCCCGTTTAAGTTTTTCCTCGAAATATTTTCTGATAGACTCTTGTGTAAACATATTATTTTACCAGGTTTTTTAAATATTGTCCGTAATTACTTTTCATTAAAGGTCCGGCAAGTTTTAAAAGCTGCTTTTCATCAATAAACCCTTTGTTGTAGGCTACTTCCTCGATACATCCTATTTTTAATCCTTGACGGCTCTCTATTATAGCTACAAATTGCGAAGCTTCCAAAAGCGACGAAAATGTTCCGGTATCCAGCCAGGCGGTACCCCGGTTTAAAACCCCGACTTTAAGTTTACCTTTTTCCAGATAGTATTTATTTATATCCGTTATCTCGTATTCGCCCCTTGCGCTCGGTTTCAAGTTTTTCGCTACTTCTATTACGCTGTTATCATAAAAATAAAGACCCGGCACGGCATAGTTTGATTTCGGGTTTTCGGGTTTTTCTTCTATGGAAACGGCATTAAAGTTTTCATCGAATTCCACAACGCCATACCTTTGAGGGTCGTTAACATGATAGGCGAAAACAATACCTCCGTCGGGATCGGTACTTTGCATTAACAGATTTTGCAGGTTGTTGCCGTAAAAAATGTTATCACCCAAAATCAAACAAACTTTATCGTTACCAATAAACTCCTCGCCTATAACAAACGCCTGAGCAAGTCCGTTAGGTTCTTTTTGCTCGGCATATGAAAATTTACAACCTATTTGCGAACCGTCACCCAACAGTTTTTTGAAATCCGGTAAATCGTAAGGTGTGGAAATAATGAGTATATCCCTGATACCGGCAAGTAAAAGTATTGACAGCGGATAATAAATCATAGGTTTATCATAAACCGGCATAAGCTGTTTACTTACCGCAATGGTAAGAGGGTGCAAACGCGTTCCGGAACCGCCGGCAAGGATAATTCCTTTCATAATCAGACTTTTTTATAGTGATCTTTTTTAGTTTTATCTTTTTTCTTCTTTTTATCAAGCTCTTCAATCACAAGTTTGTCAAGTTCGATATCTTCCTCTTCGTTGAATATTTCCATCAACGGCTCTTTATACGATTTTCTCAAAATCCTTCTGTCAATGGAAAGCAGTAACGAAGGTAAAACAAAAAGGTTTGAAAACAGAGCCACCAAAAGAGTGAATGAAACCAGATAGCCTAATGCCTCGGTTCCTCCGAAGGAAGAAAACGTAAACATCGAAAAGCCGAAAAACAGCACTATCGCCGAATATATCATACTGTATCCGGTTTCGTGCAAAGCCGCTACAACAGACTCTTTAATGTTGTAATTTGTATGTATCAAATGTAGCCTGTATCTTGATAAAAAGTGAATGGTATTATCAACACTGATACCCAAAGCAACACTGAAAATCAATATTGTGGAAGGTTTTATGGATATACCGAAGTATCCCATCATTCCGGCCGTTAATATTTGAGGTATTATATTGGGTATTAATGAAATCAATATCATTTTTTTGGATGAAAATATTACCGACATCAGCAGTGTTATCACAATAATAGCCAATAATAAACTCTGGAAAAGATTTTTTACCAAATAGTTGGTTCCCTTCAGAAAAACCACACTGGTACCGGTTAGATGAACATCGTATTTTTTGGGAGGAAATATGGAATCAACCTTGGGTTTAAGGTCTTTTAAAATCCTTTCAATGTCATTTGTACCGATATTTTTCATTTGCACCGAAACCCTCGTAATTTGCAGATTGCTATCGACAAAAGAATTTAAAACGGAGTTTCTCTTCCCTTTGTCAAGCGACGGAACGTAAGATAGTATAAAATTCCTTTCCTGATTATTGGGCAAAGAATACATCTTGGGGTTACCTCTGTAAAAAGCTTGTTTTGCAGCTTTTACGACCTCGACAACCGATAACGGTTCGGAAAACTCGGGATATCCTGCAAGGGTTTTTTGCAATTTATCTATTTTTCTGAGAGTGGATGATCTTAAAACACCTTTGGGTTTTTTAGTGTCTATGGTTATCTCCAAAGGCATAACGCCTTTAAAGTTTTTTTCCATAAAAATGAGGTCTTTATACAAAACGTCGTCCTTTGAAATATCATCTACAATATTTCCCGTTGTTTTAAGTTTTGTAATGCCGTAAATTCCCGCAAGCACCAATATTACCGTTACGGTATATATTACAGGTCTTTTCGTTTGAACTATTATTACAACCCTGTCAAGAAATTTGCTTATTAAACTTTTCTCAAGGTGTTTAAGGTGTTTCGGTTTAGGCTCGGGGAAGTAGCTGAAAAGTATCGGCAGCATAAAAAGCGACAAAAGATAAATGAGAAAAATATTTATCGCAGCTATAATACCGAATTCAACAAGAAGTTGATTTCCGGTTATTATAAATGCCGCAAAACCTACAGCCGTAGTGGCGTTGGTAAGCAAGTTGGCATTACCGATACGCGAAATCATCCTTGAAAGTGCTTTTACCTTGTTTCCGTGTTCGCGATATTCGGTGAGATATTTATTGAGCAGGAATATGGAGTTTTCCACTCCTATAACAATCAAAAGCGGTGGTAATATTCCCGTTAGAATGGTTATTTTGTAACCGAATAATACCACGGTTCCCAAAGCCCAAATTACCGCCACAACAACCACAAGCATCGAGAAAAATACCGCTCTGAACGATTTGAACAAAATAAACAACAGAATTGATGCTATTAAAAGAGCTGCAAGCGTAAACATCAACAGCTCGTTTTGTATCATCTTGGAGGTTATCGTCCTGATATAGGGTAACCCCGAATAATGGACTTTTATATGATACTTTTCGCCGTATTTATCGGTAATGGATTTCAGCTTGAATATTAAAGGTATTCTCTTTTTTGAGTTGATAACACTTTTATCGAGGGTTATCATCATCATGTGCACTCCCGTTTCTTTATTAAACAAGCGGTTGTCATAAAGTTTTTGTTGATAAAGAATTTTCTTTATCGAATCCACTTCCTGTTGAGTTTCCGGTTCGTGATCGATTACGGGTTTAAAATCAAATTTATGAGTACTGTCGTTACGCACAAGGATGTAAGCACGTGCAGCAGAAACCACACCTGCCACTCCCGGAGTTTTACTAACCTCTTGAGTTATTTCGTACCATGTTCTGAAATGGTTGAGAGTAAAAAGATCGGGATCTTTAACCGCAACGAAAATTACACTACCGTCTTGTCCGAACTGTTTTTTAAAATGTTGATACTCCACACTGACAGGGTCGTCATCGGGCAACATACTTGCCATTTGATACGACATCTTTATATGGGCTCCTTTCCAGCCCATAAAAACAGTTATAAGTCCGATGATTATAAGGATGGGCAGCCTGTACCTCAGTATTAATCTTACTATAAATTGCCACATAACAAATGTTTCACATATAAGCCGGCTAAATTAATCATTTTTTAATCCCTTGACATATAGGGTCGTTGTTAAAAAACGTTATACCCAACAACATTTTAATACAGTCTAGATTATTTACTCTCAACGTAATAACCGGCTATTAATTTTTTTATTTCGTAATAAGCCTGTTTAGGCATTAAATTATTTCTCCACATGGTTCCGTCCCACTGGGGATTAGATGTGTCCTCGGGACGAATATGCCAAAAGTTAATACCTACAAAACCCGATTTTCTATTATCCAACAAAACTTTTGTTATTGCTTTAAAAGTTTCTGCTTGTCTGTCATATTCATACTCGTCACCCTCTTTTAACCAAACATTAAATTCCGTTATATGAAATTCCAGGTCGTTTTCATGACACCATTTCACCAGGGAGTCAAGGCGTTCCAAATTACCTTCCACCTTTTCCCAACCCAAGTCAACATGGGCTTGCCATCCCAAACCGTCAACCCTGTATCCTCTGTTTCGCAAGTAAAACACAAGCTTTTTCATTTTTTCCCAAACAAAAGGCTCCAAAGCCCCGTGTTGATTTATTATTTGTTTTACTTCCGGCGCTTTTCTGTTGGCAATATCAAAAGCCATCATAATATATTCGGGAACGATAAAGTCGGCATCGGAGGAGTCGTATCCTATAACGGGCCAAGGGTTTTCCCATTTGTCAGTTCCCGGCTTGGGACCAAACCAATCACCTGAATTTTTATCAATGGTTTCGTTTACGACATCCATCCATTTTACATTCGAATAATGACAGTAAACAGACGTTAATGTATCCATATACTCATTAAGCATGGTTTCCAACTCTTGCGGTGTTCTGTTGTCCTCCCTTACCCAAGGGGAACACTGTGGACTTATAGGCGAATGCAGGCGCATTATAAATCCTTTTTCCTGAGAGTAGTTTATCCAGGTGTCGGATTTTTCCCAATTATAAACTCCGGGTTCGGGATGTATGTATGATTGTTTAAAATCGTTAGCCGGCGTTAAGTAGCTAAACTCTTTAACGGCTGTATCCCCACTCGGTTTACCTATTAACCCGTAATGACTTGCCACCCCGAAATATACATTTTCGTTATGAAAAACCATTTGTGATAACTGTTGTATGGTTTTACTTTTCCATACGGAATCGGGTAACCCGGCAGGTATCGTGTCCACCGGACCGTCGGGGGAATCCGGCGGGTCGGGGGATTCGTTTTTATTACACGAAATGACAAACAAAAAAGAAAATAACACTAAGATGTGGAAAACACTTTTCATATGTTTTTCATTTAATGATTTTTGATAATTTTCCGGCAAACTTTTTGGCACCGGCAGCAGAAAAATGAACTTTGTCTTTTAACATTGTTGTGTCGGAAATTTTTCCGCCGTCAATAATTTTAATATTGGTATAACCTTTGAATATTAAACTTTCCGCTGCTTTTTTCTCGGCATTTTTAACATCATCCAACGAAAAATTTCCTTTTTTCGGTTTTACGGATTTTGTTGCCGTCGGCAGGATACAATAAATTTTTGCCTCAGGATGATGTTTAACCAATAATTCCAATAGTTCAGAGTACCTTGAAAATATCTGTTCATCAGGAGTAAATCCCGCATTCCAGTCGTTATAACCCCAAAGAACGGTTATTACATCTACCTTTTTATTTTTAAGCATTCCGGCAACAGGCCATGAAATTTTAGAACCTCCTACGGCGACATTATACAAACTCCAATTTTTCTTTGATGCTAAAATATAAGGATACGTTTCGCAACCGGCTTTTTGTCCGGTACCGTGAGTTATTGAATTCCCTATTGCAACATAAACGGGTTTTCGGGTTTTTGGAACCGGTTTATACCGGCTTTTATTGAAAATATCAACTCCTTTAAAATCAACTCCGTAATAAGGAGGTAAAACTATTGTCCATTTGTTCCACTCGTCTTTTTTATCCGAAATAACGGTGAAAACGGTTTTATCGTCACCGGGTTTTACGTCAAAAGTTTTAAATAACTTATCGTTTTTAAAAACTCCGAAAACAGAGTGTCTGTGTTCAGATTGCTCCCTTTTTGAAAACAGAAAAGACACCGTATCGCTATCGGTATAAACGGAAATCCTGACCCCTGTTTGCGTTCTTGCTTTAACGGGATTCATAAAAGTTTCCTTATTTTTAAAAACAGAAGGATTAATTCTGTCAATAACAACTTTTTTAGAACTCTTCTTCAGAAAAAAAGCTCCTTCAATTGATAAGGCTTTATCGTTGGGTTTAATAAATGTCATTTCCCGGGCATCTGCAAAAACAGACACCGGCAATAAAATATAAATTATTAAAACCCTAATCATAATTTATCGCTTTACAAACGTTTTTGAATTTTTTCCCGCTTTTAAAATATATAAGCCGGGCTTTAATTCCGAAATATTGATGCTAGAAATATTATTTACGGGGCTTGATACACCTTTAAGAACAACTTTTCCGGTTAAATCAATTATTTCATATTCAACGGGTTCGTTAGTAACTTCACAATTTATTAATAATGATGCGGGATTAGGGAAAATATTAATTTTAGAGTTTACGGGGTTTTCTTCCGAAATTGAAGAAGAATGGTATTCATAGGCTCCGATATCGGGGTGTCCGTCATTTCTGGGATATCCTGTTATGTCATAGGTAACGTAAATTCCGGTAACTCCGTTATTTATTGCCGGCGACGAACCATTCAACTTCAAATTACCGTTATCAGGATCTACCAAAAGAGGATTAGCCTCAATATAACCCTCATCAGGAATACCCGATATCAGACTTTGTTCACCGTTTTCATTAAACAACAAATTACCTTCAACAATCAAATTAATTAATTCACCGCCTTGCTTATATAATGCCGATTTATCCGCCGATGCCCACGATATGTTATTTCTTATGGTAACATCAACGGTAGAATTCATCCCGATTCCGCCAGCTTTGCTTTCACCGTTTGTAGTACCGTTATGATAACACGTGTTGTGCTCAACTATTACCCTGTCGGTTTTATGAACAATGATGCCGCTTGCACCGTTAAAATATGAAAGGTTATCGGCTATTAAAATATAACCGTGATCGTAAGTGTCGTTATTTCTTGTTAAAAATATTCCCGAACCTTCGTCAATTACCCAGTGTATAAAATCTTTGTGAGGGTTCCACGAAACCAGTTTGTTGGCATTATTAAAAACTATATTCGATTCTATTTTATTTTTTACACCTTCAAATGTATCTCCTTCGGGTCTTACCGTTACTTCGGCAACCGTTAAAGCGCCGACTCCCGTACTTGTCCAATATGTACTACTCCAAACCGTATTGTTTTTAAATATTATGTAATCTCCACCTTGGTTTCTTAATGCCGAAGCCGTTGCATCGTGTAATTTGTTATTTCCAATTACGACATGATGAGTTTTTAAAGCTACCAGCAGTGCCGAATTGTAATAGGCAGGTTTGCTAATGTTGTTCAACACGGGTTTTTCGATATATTGCCCCCAAAGATTAGGGTCGTTATAATCTATTCCGAGTTCTTGTGCCAAATCATGAACTACACCCAAAGAATCTTTGTAAAGACCCCATGCATTAACGGCCTCTTCCATTGTAATTTGGTCGCCGGGCCCTTTCATTTCAAAACCTTCCCAAATGATGTAACTTCCTTTAATGTAAAGACCTTTGGCGTCCGTTTCCAATAAAACGGTATCACCCGGATAAGGCATAAAAGTTATCCATTCATCGGGGGTTCCGTTACATTTTATATTTCCCAGGGAAGTTTTTTTCCAGATGTCACCGTCGCCGAAACCGGGATTACGGTATGTTCCCTCATGAACGAAAACGGTGTCGCCGGGAAGGGCGAATTGTGAAGCATAATCTATTGTGGCAAAAGGATTTTCCGAAGTACCGTTTCCCGTATCGTCCGACCCGTCAAGGGCAACGTGTATGTTTTGTGCAATGGGGGTTAATGCAAAAAAAACAATAAAAAAAGCAGATAATATTAATTTCATCAATAATGTATAATGGTCCGTAAGTACAAAGATACTACATAATAAAGTACTTTTTTGCAATACCGTCGCAACCGTAAAACTTAAAAAGGAGAATATTAAATAACTTATCTATTATTCACCTGTCCGACTAAAATTTACAGCATAAAAAAACCGCTTAATATCGGACATATAAGCGGTTTTCATAATATTTTAAACTTGTCTTTGCGGTCTGGACGGGACTCGAACCCGCGACCCCCTGCGTGACAGGCAGGTATTCTAACCAAACTGAACTACCAGACCTTTAAAAAGAACTCTCCCAAACGGGACTGCAAAAATAATTTCTTTTTTTTATTCCGCAAATATTTTTTCAAAATTTTAACGCTGTCCCCACTTATTTGGAAACTTCCGCAACCTTTCCTTCTTCACATTTTATAATCCTTCCGGGAAATTTATGTATTAAATTATAGTTGTGGGTTGCCATAATAACCGTCTTTCCTTTTTTACTAATGTCGAGCAGTGTTCTCATTATTCCGTTCGAAGTTTCGGGGTCTAGATTTCCGGTGGGTTCATCGGCTAAAATAACATCGGGACGGTTTAATAATGCTCTTGCAATAGCTATTCGTTGTTGTTCTCCTCCCGACAATCTATGGGGCATAACCTTCAACTTGGAAACCAAATCAACTTCGTCAAGAACTTCCAAAATCCTGTTTTCTATCTCTTTTTTATCTTTCCAACCGGTGGCTTTCAAAATAAACTTCAAATTGTCATATACATTTCTGTCATCCAAAAGCTGAAAGTTTTGGAAAACAACACCCAACTTACGTCGTAAATAAGGCTTTTTCTTGTTAGATAATTTTTTTAAATCGAAACCGCAAACATTACCTTCTCCCACAGTCAAAGGAATATCTGCATATATGATTTTCATTAAACTCGATTTACCGCTTCCCGTTTTGCCTATCAAATAAACAAATTCCCCTTTTTTAATATCGATATTTACATCGGATAAAACGAGTTTATTTTTATAATAAATTGAAACACCGTTTAAAGAAACCACCGAATCACTCATATAATTATAATTTTAAAACAAAAATACTATTAAATACGGTTACCGTAATTAAATGAATAATGGAAATCTGTTTGTAAAAGATTCAAGTAAATTAATTTAGTACTTTTATTTACAAATATTTTCAAAATGGTCTTTTCGAACAAATCAGATAAAAATATTATACTTTACGTTATTGCCGTAACAGGAGTAATAGGCTTTATTGCAGGAATTGATTTTGACAATCACATATTACGTATGATTACAAAACCTCTTCCCGTTTTGGTGCTTTTATTTTTGCTAAAACCCGATACTTTGTTCAAAAAATTGATTTTCACCGGTTTTATTCTTTCGTTAATCGGGGATATTTTACTTGAAACGGGAGAAAATTTATTTGTTTACGGACTTTCGGCTTTTTTAACGGCTCATATTTTTTACATATCGGCTTTTTTAAGGAGGAAACAATCACGTGCAATTATACCCGCTATTTTCTTAGTAATTTTTGGCGGTTGGTATTACGGTTTTCTGTTCCCCGGCCTCGGTGAAATGAGATTGCCCGTTTTAATTTACATTTTGGTTATCCTTACAATGGTTTGGAGTTCGTTCACACAGTATAAGTATAACGGATATTCAAAATACGCAACTACAGGTGCATTGTTTTTTATGTTCAGCGACAGCTTGATAGCCTACACAAAATTCCATTCACCCATACCTTTTTCACGGTATATAATAATTTTAACATACTGGATTGCCCAATATCTTATTTATTTATCAACTGAAAAAAGTGATTAATAGCATAAATTTCTTGAAATGAGGAATAAACAAACCGGTTTTGTTGTCTAATTAACGAACGGTAAAAACGATGAAAAAGGAATATCTGTCAGATTATAATTTAGTGCAAAAGGCATTAAAAGGCGACAGGTATGCCTTTAAGGAAATAGTGGAAAAATATAAACAACAAGTTGCTAAAACCGTGATAGGGTTTTTGGGAAACACCCGTGAAGCCGAAGATGTCGGTCAGGAAGTTTTCATAAGATTTTACAAATCCATGAAACAATATAAAGGTGATTCCGCTTTGGCAACTTATCTTACGAGGATAGCCATAAACTTGTCGTTGAACGAAATAAAAAGACAAAAAAGAATTATAAACTCGGACATTGATGAGGTTACTTACAAGCTGGGCTCTGATGATGAAACCGTTAATAAAGACAACGAAGACACGATTACCAAAGCTTTGCAAAATTTAGAGCCCGAATTCAGGAGCGTAATAGTTTTAAGGTTTATTGACGGTTTTTCGACCAAAGAAACAGCCGAGATCTTAAAATTGCCGGTAGGAACAGTGCTTTCAAGGGTTTCGAGAGCACAACAAAAACTTAAAAAAATACTTATGAATGAAAATTTTTAAAAATTTGAAAAATGAACGGTAACACGGAATTTACAAACGATAAATTAAAAAAAACATTGAAAAACTATTCACCTTCGTTCGGTGAAGATTTCACCGATAAGGTAATGAATAAAATTTTTGATGAAGAAACAAAAAACCGGATTTACGACCTTTTCCCCGCTTTCAAAAAAGTGTTGATAGGCGGATTAGCGGCAACAATTGCTCTTTTATTGTCCGTTTATCTAACTGACGGAAATTTAACTATTGACTCATTGTTAGGATTATCGGATCTTAACTCCGATGAAGTTTTATTAACATTAATGAACCTTTAAAAATTTACATCATGAACCTTAAAGTAAAAAATTCACTAATAATTACGGGAACATTAATTTTAGGCATTATTATAGGCATTCTGATTTGCGGACGTTTCACAAAGATGAAAATAGAAAA
>WFZS01000079.1 GCA_015489465.1 Bacteroidales bacterium
TTTTTCAACTTTATTTAATGCAAGTTGCAAAATAAATTAAACTACGTTTCCGATTTTGGGTTAATAAAATTTAAAAAAGTAAATTTGCATATACAAAATTCATTACCTGATGTCTCAATCATCCTTAAAATCAAACTTTAATTTTTTATTCTTAATATTACTTCTTCCGGTTTTATCTTTATTAAATATTTCTTTTGGGTCGGTATCGATAAATTTTTCAGATATTCTTAATGTTTTTACAAAAACAAATACCGGCAACGAAATAAGCATCATCATTATGGATTACCGTTTACCCCGGGTATTAACAGCCATTGCCGTAGGCTCCGGATTGAGTGTTGCAGGACTTTTGCTTCAAATTGTTTTCAGAAACCCACTGGCGGGACCATCGGTATTGGGTATAAGCGCCGGAGCAAGTTTAGGAGTTGCACTGGTTGTTTTAGCAGGCTCTTCATTGGGTTTGGATATACTTAATAACAGCTTTTTTTTAAGTGATGCAAGTATGGTAATAGCGGCTTTTGCCGGAGCGTTAACGGTTTTGGCAATAATTACGTATGTTTCTCAAAAAATAGGAAACATAGTAACAATTTTGATAATCGGATTGATGTTGGGATATCTTGTTTCTGCAGTGGTTGGAATACTGCAATTTTTCAGCGGAAGCGATGATTTGCAAGCATATGTAGTATGGGGTTTGGGGAGTTTCTCAAAAAATACACTTGCCAGAAGTTTCGGTTTACTGGTTACAACATTATTACTTATAATACCATTATTTTTTCTTTCAAAACCGCTTAACGCCATTTTGCTTGGTGATGATTATGCAAAAAATACAGGCTTTAACATAAAAAAATACAACCTTGTATTTATCTTTCTTTCCGGCATACTGATCGCTTTGGGAACGGCTTTTACAGGTCCCATTGCATTTTTGGGATTGGCTTCACCTCATATTGCAAGAATATGGTTCCAAACATCCGACAACTCCAAACTAATCCCTGCATCTTTGTTGATTGGAAGTAATCTGGCGCTTTTATGTAATTTGGCAGCTTCTCTTCCCGGGTTGGACACGTCTCTTCCCGTAAATGCCGTAACATCACTTATAGGAGCACCGATAGTAATTTGGGTAATTGTAAAACGGACAAAAATAAAAGCGGCTTGAAAGAATTATTGAAAATAGAAAACCTGGCAACAGGATATGAAATCGCAAAAAACAAAAGATTGTTTATCCATTCAGGAATAAATGCTACCGTCAAATCCGGTGAATTTATTTCAATATTAGGTCTTAACGGTACCGGAAAATCGACACTTTTAAAAACAATTGCCGGATTTAATAAAAAATTAGACGGCAAAATATATTATGATAAATCAGAGATTGGTGATATTTCAATTAAGGAATTGGCCAAAAAAGTTGCCGTAGTATTAACCTCAAAACCGGATGATATATATTTAACCCCGGAAAATATAATTATTACTGGCCGGTATCCTTACGGTTCCATATTTAAAAATTTAAAAAATGAAGATTTTTCCTTTGTTCACAAAGCTGCAAAACAAACCGGCGTTGAGAACCTTTTAGAAAGAAAATTCGTAACATTAAGCGACGGCGAAAAACAAAGAGTGATGATTGCAAGAGCTATCGCACAAAGCACCCCTTTAATCCTGCTTGACGAACCTGCTGCTTTTATTGACTCTCCGGGAAAAGTTGAATTAATGCTTTTGTTGAGAAAATTGTCAAAAAACGGGAAAAGTGTAATCCTTACGACGCATGATGTTGAATTGGCTTTGGAATATTCGGATACATTATGGATATTGGGAAAACAAAATATTTTTGAATCGGGGTCTCCCCGAGAGATTTTAAAAAACGATGTAATAAACAAAGTATTTATCTCAAAAACGGTCAAGTTTGACAATAAAGAAAAGCGATTCAAGCCCGTTTGAACCAAATATTAAAGGCAAGATAACGATACCGTTATTTTACATTTTTTTAAAGTGATTATATTTAAACCGTTTTCATAAACCGGTAAAAAAATTAAAAAATAAAACTCTATTTTTTGAATTTTTTTATTGTCTTTTTGAATAAATAATATATCTTTGCGCTCTCAAAAATGGAGGTACCATAGCTCAGTAGGTAGAGCAACGGACTGAAAATCCGTGTGTCCCTGGTTCGATTCCAGGTGGTACCACCACAAAGGTCTGGAATTCATTTTCAGGCCTTTTTTGTTTTTATGGATTTAGCTTTCTATTTCACCACTAAGTAATTCCCTTAAAATAATATCATTTCACATTTTACGGTGGATATTACCCTGCCTATTTCATACATTTGCATATAAACCAAAAAAGACACAACAATGGACAAAACAAAAGAAATACCTTCAATACTAAAAGAATTGGGTATTGAAGACGTGAATTTAGGAGTTTCTACAGGAACGGAGTGGTTTGATACGGAAGGTGATATAACTTCATCTTCATCACCTATTGACAATAAAGAGATAGCCAAAGTTAAAAATGCAACTTTGGAAGATTATGAAAAAGTTGTAAAAACCGCTCAAGAAGCATTTAAAAAATGGCGCGCTGTTCCTGCACCCGTAAGAGGTGAAATTGTTCGCCAAATAGGCCTAGCTTTACGTGAGAAAAAAGAAGCGTTAGGAGCTTTGGTAACTCTGGAAATGGGTAAAATTTACCAGGAAGGCTTGGGCGAAGTACAAGAAATGATTGATATTTGCGATTTTGCAACGGGACAATCACGTTTAATAAACGGTGTAAATTTACAATCGGAAAGAGTAAATCACAGATTATCCGAACAATACCACCCGTTAGGATTGGTAGGAATCGTAACTTCCTACAACTTCCCTGTTGCAGTATGGGCTTGGAATACCGCACTTGCAGCCATCGCCGGCGATGTTGTTATTTGGAAGCCTTCATCAAAAACACCGCTTACGGCTATAGCAACCCAACGTATCATTTCGGATGTTCTTAAAAAGAACAACGTACCAGAAGGTGTTTTCAACCTGATAGTAGCCAAATCTTCCGTAATGGGTGATAATTTCCTTAGCGATAAAAGAATTAATCTTTTATCGGTTACCGGCTCAACGGCAGTTGGAAAACGTGTAGGCGGTATTGTCGGTAAACGCCTAGGTAAAACAATACTTGAATTGGGTGGTAATAATGCCGTTATCATTACACCAAGTGCCGATATACAAATGGCTGTCATGTCAACGGTTTTCGGCACGGTAGGAACGGCAGGACAAAGATGTACAACAACAAGAAGGGTTATCATTCACGAAGATGTTTACGACGAAGTAAGAGACAAATTTATTGCCGCTTACAAAAATATTGTTCCAAGGATAGGTAATCCTTTGGATGAGCACTACCTTGTAGGACCGTTAATTGACAAATATGCCGTTGAACTTTTCAAAAATGCCGTTAAACAGGTTCAGGAAGAGGGAGGTAAAATTCTTTTCGGAGGCGAAGTTTTGGAAGGTCCGGGATATGAATCGGGCAATTATGTTATTCCGTGTATTGCCGAAGCTGAAAACCACTATAAAATAGTACAGGAAGAGACTTTTGCTCCTATTGTATATTTCATAAAATACAAAGGCGATGTTACGAACGCCATAGAAATTCAAAATGACGTTCCCCAAGGACTGTCATCGGCAATATTCACACTAAACATGCGTGAAGCAGAAACATTCCTTTCATATGCCGGTTCCGATTGCGGTATAGCTAACGTGAATCTCGGAACATCAGGTGCCGAAATCGGAGGCGCTTTCGGTGGTGAAAAAGATACCGGTGGCGGCAGAGAATCGGGCTCCGATGCATGGAAAGGTTATATGCGCCGTCAAACCAACACTATAAACTACAGTACCGACCTGCCTTTGGCTCAAGGTATAAAGTTTGACATTTAAAATTTAACGTACCTACAAAAAAAGCTGCGCGAGAAACCGTGCAGCTTTTTTTATATGATTCAGTTCATATTATCCTATTCTATTGCAAGTCCACCCTGCTTAATCTTTCTTTAAGCTCTTTATCAAATTTTTTAGCAAGGTCGTCTCTATGATAAGTACGCGCTATCTGTGATGCTCTTTGCAATACCGCAAAACCTTCTTGAATATTATCCGAATAGTAATTCATAAATTTCGGCTCAAGCGAGAAATAATAATCCATATCATCGGTATAACGCTTAACTATCTTTTTCAAAACATCATCACCTTTATCAAGAGCATTCGATTGGTAATACATCTCTGCCCAAGGCAACATGTAATAATCAAAAATAAACTTTTTATACGGGAAGAAATATAATCCCCTGTCGAGAACTTGAACTGCCGAATCATATTTCTGATCGTTTACAAGCGCCTGAGCCAAACGCATATAACTTTGTTTACCCATTGAGGCATTTCTGTAACTTTCCCTGTCAACGGTAACATCCGGTTCATTAAGACGTCCCCAACGCACCTTATCATTCATCAATACTTTCCATGAGCGTTCAGGGTCAACCCCTCCCACTCTGGGTATAAAGTCTTCGGCAATTAAAGGTTTGAAACGGTAAACAACACCTTCCATCGAGCAATATTTATCAACGCCCAAAACTTTATCCACACTGCTTACATTTGCAAAATAGATAGGCCTCCTCCAATTGTTGGTGGCAACCAAATCCAAAAGAAGTAAATCGTTTCTGAAAAGTCCGGATTGTTTTATTTTCCAATTTATTTTATCTACAATTTTAGAGCTGTCTTTTTTGGAAACCGTACCTGTTTTTACGGCGGCATTTTTATCAATCGTCAAAGTAACATTTTTAGTCGGGAAGAAATTTATCCAATTACCCGATTGAAGCTGAACCTTTGTCCTTCTGTCATCACTATTTACAAAACCTATGGCATCTTTTAGTTCGGCGTGTTTAAATTTTTCCAAAACGGGAATATAGTTCTGTTCACCTCTTTTGTATTTTTCAGCAGAGATTGTTAAAGGCAACCTGTCGGATTTATATACTTTACGAGCCATCTGTGTTGTGTACCAATCACCCGAGGCAAGCATGTAGTTAACAACTCTTACATCCGTTCTAACCCCTTCCACTTCTTGTGCATACCATAACGGGAAAGTGTCATTATCACCATTAGTAAACAGAATAGCATCAGGCTCACACGATTCCAGATACATTACGGCAAAATCCCTTGCTGCATATTTTCCCGATCTGTCATGCGATTTCCAACCTTCTTTAGCCATAATTCCGGGAACAAGAAACAAGCTTACAAGTGTTACCAGAACCGCAGCAAGATTTTCTTTCCTTATGACTTTTTTTGCATATTCCCATAATGCAGGCACACCTAATCCTATCCATATCGCAAATGCGTAAAACGAACCGGCATAAGCATAATCACGTTCCCTCGGCTGCAAAGGTGTTTGGTTAAGATAAATAACGATGGCCAGTCCGGTCATAAAAAACAACATAAATACAACCCACGTATCTTTTTTATTGTTTTTATAATGAAAATAAAATCCTAACAATCCCAATAACAAAGGTAAAAAGTAGAACCGTGTCCGGGCGGGATTCTGCATGCTCGGAGGCAAGTTAGTCTGATCTCCCAACCTGGCATTATCAATAAAAGGTATTCCGCTTATCCAGTTACCATGGTCTATTTCACCCTGACTTTCAATATTATTTTGCCTACCTACAAAATTCCACATAAAATACCTGATGTACATGTGGTTAACCTGATAGGTGAAGAAAAACCTGAGATTTTCCCAAAATGTGGGCTTATATAATATTTTTGAAGTTCCGTCGGGATTGGTAACTCTAACCGGAACACCTTTCACTTTTCCGTATTTTTTATAAAGTTCTATATGTTGCGGCTTTTGCCTACTCCACATCCTCGGGAAAAACGTTTCGAAACGTGAATCATAAACCGGTACCGTTCCCTTTCTATCATCCTTTATAATATACTTTCCCGATTTATTATCTTTCATATAAACCGGAGTACCGTCTTCATAATCTACAATCGGGGCATTGTAATACTGCCCGTATATCAATGGGTAAGTACCGTATTGTTCCCTGTTAAGATACGACAACATACCGATTGCATCCTTAGGATCATTTTCATTGATTGGGGTATCGGCGTTAGCCCTTATTATCAAAATGAAAAATGAAGAATAACCTATAAGAATGAAAACCAAAGCCAAAATGATAGTATTCAATACCGGTTTAACATGTTTACGCGAGTATCTTAAACCGTAAATTATTAAACCTATCAAAAGAACAAAATAGATGATCGTTCCGCTGTTAAAAGGAAGTCCTATATCGTTTACAAAAAAGAGTTCGAATTTACCTGCCAGGTTAACGATTTGCGGGATAACGATATACATTACCAAGGCAAGAATACCAATACCTATCAACCCCGCATAAATAAAGCCTTTTTTAGTAACCTTATCGTATTTTTTAAAATAATAAACATATACTATGGCCGGTATCGCCAAAAGATTCAAAAGATGGACACCTATAGATACCCCGATTAAATAAGATATTAAGATTATCCAACGGTAACCGTGTCTTTCATCGGCAACCTGCTCCCACCTTAAAATAGCCCAAAACGTTATTGCAGTAAACAAAGAAGACATTGCATAAACTTCACCTTCAACAGCAGAAAACCAGAATGAATCCGTAAAAGTATAAGCCAAAGAACCAACTATTCCGGCACCCAAAACAGCCCACTTTTGTCCTTCCGTTAGTGTTTGGTTCTTATCTTTTACATAAATTCTTTTAGCAAAATAAGTTATTGTCCAGAAGAGGAACATTATAGTAGCACCGCTTGCCAAAGCCGACATCCGGTTAATCATTACTGCAACTTTGGTAACATCTCCAAGTGCAAACAATGAAAAAATCCTGCCCATCAATTGGAAAAAGGGAGCTCCGGGAGGGTGACCAACTTGGAGCTTATATGCCGTAGCTATATATTCACCGCAATCCCACCAACTTGCTGTCGGTTCAAGTGTCAGAAAATAAACGGTTGAAGCAACAAAAAACATTACCCAACCCAGAATAAGATTTAATTTTTTATAATTATCCATAATTTTTTATGATATTACCTAGAACGAAAGCGCAAAAGTACAAATTTTAACACTGTAATAACTCATTATACCTTATTAATAAAACAAACCGAATTATCTCAATTTTATTATAAGTCCGGCTGTAAAATCACCTTGTATTATGGTTGAATATGAATTAACACTCAAGCCGCAACCTGATCCTCCGGTACCTATTCCACACCATCCTCCCAAACCTGCAAATTGCATTGGCACCAATAATCTTCCTCTCAACATTAGTCCCAATTTTTCGGTAAAATATATCTTTGCTCCGCCACCTAATGCAGTGGAAAACCTCCAAACCGCCGAACGGTCTTCGGGAGCAAACCATGTTCCTCCCACGGATAACGATAAAAACGGGTAAATATTTTCGTTAACCGGAGCGCCTTTTATAACACCGATATGCAGGTAGTTAATATTTACATCTCTTACATCTTCACTAAGTCCAAAACCTGGATAAGGTCTAAAATGACCTGTTGATTTTGTATGGCTGTATGTTAATTCAATACCGGGTAAACCATTACCTTTATTATAAATTAAAGACAATCCATAGGTTGCTCCGTCATCAAAATCTATCTTACCTTCGTAAAACTCCGCTTTTCCCGCAAGCATGTAACCTGCAAACGGTACTATTTCCTGTGATACTGCTTTATAAGTGGTTAATGACAACATTAATATAAACAAAGCATATTTCTTCATAACCGTTATTTTTTAAGTTTGAGCAAATTTAGTCAAATAAACAGATATTTGATAATATTGGCATTTAATATAACTTTTAAGTTTTTTAAACAAAAAACGCCGCAAATAAGCGGCGCCGTATTTATTTAACATAAAAAAGTCTTTTTTTAAAAGAACGCTTTTTTTATTTCGTCAACTTTGTCAAGTTTTTCCCACGTGAAAAGTTCCACTTCCTTTTCTATTGTAATGACTTCTTTTTTGGAATAATCAAACATTTTGAATTTTTTTAAAACGGTTTCAGGTGTTCTACCCATATGGCCGTATGAAGAGGTTTCAAAATATATGGGATTCCTCAGTTTTAAATCCCTCTCTATCGCTGCGGGACGTAAATCGAACAACTGCTCAATTTTTTCCGCAATTTCTCCGTCGGTCATATCCACATTTGCCGTACCATTTGTATTTACAAAAACGCCAACCGGTTCGGCAACACCTATTGCATATGACAACTGAACCAATATTTCATCGGCAATACCCGCCGCAACCATATTTTTTGCTATATGACGTGCCGCATAAGCTGCAGAACGATCGACTTTTGAAGGATCTTTACCTGAAAAAGCCCCACCTCCGTGAGCACCTTTACCTCCGTAAGTATCAACAATTATTTTTCTTCCCGTAAGTCCGGTATCTCCATGAGGCCCGCCAATAACAAACCTTCCGGTAGGATTAACATGATATTTGATATTAGTGTCAAAAAGCTTTTCGATATCGGTCCCTTCAAACCTCTTAACAACCCTCGGCATTAAAATATTAATAACATCATTTTTTATGGTTGATAACATCTCCGATTCATCTTCCGAAAATTCGTCGTGCTGGGTGGAAACTACAATAGTTTCAATTCTTACGGGTTTATTATCATCTGAATATTCTATGGTAACCTGTGATTTTGAATCGGGACGCAAGTAAGTCATTTCCTTGCCTTCTTTACGGATTTTTGCAAGTTCTTCTACCAAAGCATGGGCTATTACTATCGGCAAAGGCATATAATTTTCAGTTTCATTGGTAGCATAGCCAAACATCATTCCCTGGTCACCCGCACCTTGAGCAAGAAGTTCACTTCTTTCGACACCTCTGTTTATATCCTCCGATTGGTCATGTATCGCCGTAAGTATTCCACAAGAATTGCCGTCAAACATATATTCGGCTTTATTATAACCGATTTTATTTATTACTTTTCTGACCTCTTTCATTACGTCAACATAGGTAACGGTTTTCACCTCACCGGCAACAATAACCTGACCTGTGGTTACCATAGTTTCGACAGCAACTTTAGAATCGGGATCAAAAGCAAGAAAATAGTCGAGTAAAACATCCGATATTTGATCGGCAACTTTATCGGGATGACCTTCGGAAACAGACTCCGAAGTAAATAAATAAGACATATAAATTAATTTTTAATAGTTAAACACCTTTTGAATGGTATTTGATGATTGGCAGGCTAAATATTGTTTTAGCATTTTTTTGTGTGGTTGCAATCAATCAAATCCGTCCACTCCGTAACTTTTACGGTCCTGCAAATTTATAAAAATATTTTTAGCTCAAACTACTATTTCAACTATTTAACGTTAATGAGTGAAATACGTCTTCCATGCTTTGTTCCACTTGCATTAAGGAAAGAATATGTATGTTGTTATCCGTTGCAAAAACAAAAAGCGATTCACGAATGTCTTTTCCTTTTTCAGCCTCAACCAACCATTTCCCATTCTCTTTTAAGGAAACATTAATAACAAACGGCAATTTTCTCAATAACGATTCATCAATCTCTTCTTTGAATTCAATTTCAAAGTAATTACCCGTTCCTGCATATTTCCAAATATTACGTGTTGAATCATCGGCTATTACTTTACCTTTGTGAATTATCACCACCCTGTCGCATACCGATTCAACTTCTTGCATGATATGCGTGGAAAGTATCACCGTTTTTTCTTTACCCAACTCCGAAATTATATTTCTTATTTCAACAAGCTGATTAGGGTCGAGACCGGAAGTAGGCTCGTCTAGAATCAAAATTTCCGGGTCATGAATCAAAGCCTGGGCTAACCCCACCCGTTGTTTATATCCTTTGGAAAGTTCTTCAATTTTTTTATGACTTTCGGGAGTTAGACCCGTTAAATGAATAATTTCATCAACCCTGTCTTTTACATCAAATCCGGTTTTATATAACCGCAGTACAAACTCCAAATATTCCCTGACATACAACTCACCGTAAAGCGGATTTAATTCGGGTAAATAACCTATACTTTTTCTGGGTGTAAGGCTATCTTCAAGTATATCTATTCCATTAATTATTACGCTCCCGGAAGTAGGAGTGATAAAGGATGTTATTATTTTCATCAAAGTCGATTTTCCGGCTCCGTTAGGACCCAGCAATCCTACTACCTCTCCTTTATTTATTGTGAGGTTAATATTGTCCAATGCTTTCTGAGTTCCGTATAATTTTGATACACCTTTTATTTCTATGGTATTCATTTATATAAAATTTTAAAGCAAAAGTAAAAAATAAAGGCTGCCTTTCGCAAGACAGCCTTTATCATTTTACTACAAAATGAATATTATTTCATTATGCTAATCTTCTTTGTTAAAGTTTTATTGTTTGCATCTGTTACGGAAACAAAGTAAACTCCGTTTTCAACATTCGACAAATCTATTACATCATTATTGAATTTATCATTTTCGTAAACAACGGAACCTTTTAAAGAGTAAACTTTAACTTTTGATGTTCCGGTTACACCTGAAATATAAAATTTACCCGATGTTGGATTAGGATAAACGTTAACAACATCGGCAGCATTATCCTCAACACCGTTAATTATAGAGAAGTTAACTTTATAAGTAATATGTGTTGCAAGATCTTCTCCGTATGTATCAATAGTGGTAGTGCCGGGAATTCCGGTTGCAGGAACAACTATTTTCATACCGTTGTCATCCATTAATTCACCGTCAACCACAGGTACTTCGGTAGTTCCTTCAGGAAGCTCAACGTTGTACTCGTAAGTGTCGGGGTCAAAACCTTCCAAAGGTTCACCGTCAACAGTTAAACTGCTCAATCTTGCTTCCGTGGCAAAAGAACCGTTTTCTACCGAATAGGCCGACTGGTATATTTTTCTGGAAACTTCATTTTGACAGATAATAGCTACTCCAAGATCATCATACTCCTCAACATTTGTATTCGATAAGTCCACGGTATAAGTAAATGTTTGAGGTTGTCTATCCGTAACGTTTAAAAGTTCACCGTCGGCATTTGGCAACATCTTCATCATAACGTGTTGGAAGGATGTTTCACCGTTTGAACCGGTATTACCTGTTGTTTCGTTTTCAAATACAACGGCAAGAAATTTAAGGTTTTCGAAATTTGCAAACGGAACAAATGTAGTGTTAACGGTAATTTCAGTACCCGTAACACTAAATGATGAAGCTATTTTTATTAAACCACCTTCTTGTGCAGCTTGATTTATTACAGCTTGAGCAGCCGAAATACTTGTTTCAATTTGACTACCGTCACCTTCCAACCACGGCACCCATGACACACCGTAATATTGTCTTCTGATTCCACCTTCTTGAGTGTAATAAGGGTCACCTGAACCGGGCCAGTTCATCTGGTATTTAACGAGTGTCATTTCATCGGCATGATTTTCACACCAAGGAACAAACTGTGAGTTAAATTGTGCACATGGCGAACATGTTGAACTTGTAAATTCTTCCAAACATGCTCTTTTATCAACAGTATGACTAACTACATTTATTGTTTTTGTTATCGAATTATTTGATGCATTTTCATCCTCAGCTCCATTAACATTTGTTACGGTTAAAGTAACATTGTATGAGCCGATCGGAAAATTAAACTGATCTCCACATGTAAAGTCATAAGTTTCTCCAAATGGTACCGAAATACCGGAAAATGAAGAGGTATGCACTTCGTCATCTCCCTCAACCTGCCATTCAACATCAAAAGAATTGATTTCTTCAAGTCCGAAGTTTGTAATTTGACCTGTAATATCAACTGCGCCATTTACATATTCGGGAGTAGAAAAACCGGATAATTGGGCATCAACATTAGCCGGGGCAAAAACCTTAATATCATCCAAATACCAGTAATCAAGATTATAAAAATTACCGTTTAGATAAAAACAAATCTGAAAATCACTACTTCCGACATCGGAATTTTGAATTTCAAGTAATTTAAATTCCGGTCCGACATTAGCGTTAGGTGCAACTTCCCAAACAGAGTTCCAATCACCATTACCGGAACGTGTTGCCACTCCTATTTGATAATTACCTCCACCATAATTATCAAGAAAATGATTAAATGAAATAACAACCATATCAACACCTGTTAAATCCATTGGTGGTGAAATAAGTCGTGAAGTACTCACGGTGTTGATCCACTTAAATCTTGCTTCAGGAGCGGTACCTCCGGCTTTAGATGAGTTTTGAACCGACCATTGTGAAGCCATATTATCAATTGTCCAACCGTTAGGAGGCATTTGATTTGATGTAAAGTCTTCGGTTAAGAAAACCTGCTGACCAAATGACAATGAGACTAAAATGCTCATCAAAATTGACAAGTAAACTTTTTTCATAATAAATAAATTTAATGTTTGACAAATATTTAACGTGTAACAAATGTATAGTTTTATATGTAATAAAAAAGTTAAAATTTTAATTTATTTTTAAAAAATAAGTTCATTATGTAAACTTTAATTTAAAACCAACGTTTTTGCATTTTTTTATTTATCTATTTCGGTGTTTTTTAATTTTTTTAAATAAGTCTATCTTATTTATTAAGTAAATTTTAGTATTATTGCATCTATTAGAATGAAATATTAAGTAATAATTCCAACAAATATTTATCATCATGCAAAATAATGTAGCAGCAAGTAAATCCCCAAAAAACGATTATCTGGTTCCGATAATCATTATCGGTGTACTTTTCTTTATCTTCGGTTTTGTCACATGGCTGAATGCCACTTTGATACCTTTTCTGAAAACCGCTTGTGAGTTAACAACGTTAGAATCGTATTTTGTAACTTTTGCTTTTTACATATCATATTTTGTTATGGCTTTACCGTCATCTTTTGTATTAAAGAAAACAGGTTTTAAGAACGGTATGGCTTTAGGATTATTGGTAATGGCTATAGGGGCACTGATTTTTATTCCTGCTGCTTTAACGAGGACTTACGGATGGTTTTTATTAGGTCTTTTCATTCAAGGTACGGGTTTAGCCTTATTACAAACGGCTTCCAATCCTTATGTAACAATATTGGGACCTATTGAGAGTGCTGCAAAAAGAATAAGTATAATGGGCGTGGCAAATAAATTCGCCGGAATTTTAAGCCCTATAATTCTAGGTTCAATAGTTCTTAAAGGTATCGGCAGCATACAAGATAAAGTTGAAACAATTACCGATCCTGCTTTAAAAGAACAGCTTTTAAACGATCTTGCATCAAGGGTTATTTTACCATATGTAATCATGGCTGTGGTTCTGATTATCATGGCTGTTGCGGTAAAATATTCCGGTTTACCTGAAGTGGAAGCGGAGGATGACAGCGAAGTTGCTGAAGACAAATCTCAAACAAAAAAAGGATTATTGTCTTTTCCCTATTTTTGGTTTGGTGTTATTGCTCTTTTCTTTTATTTGGGAGCAGAAGTTGTTGCCGTGGATACTCTTATAAATTACGGATTAAGTTTGGGTTTTGATATCTCTCAAGCGAAATTCTTTTCTTCTTTTACTCTTATAGCAATGATAATGGGATATTTCTTCGGGATAATTGCAATTCCCAAATACATATCCCAACAAAAAGCCCTTAAATATTTTGCAATTTTGGGGATAATTTTTTCGGGTATTGCCATCTCCACCACCGGGTATGTTTCCATTTTATCCATTGCTGCACTGGGTTTTGCCAATTCAATAATGTGGCCTGCCATATGGCCACTTGCAATAGACGGTTTAGGTAAATACACCAAGCTGGGCTCGGCATTCATGATAATGGCTATTGCAGGCGGTGCTACAATTCCATTGCTGTACGGATATCTTGCAGACATCCCGAGCATTGGGCCCACACTGGCTTATTCCGTTTTAATACCATGCTATTTAGTGGTATTTTTATTTGCTTCCTGGGGATATAAAATAGGTAAAAAAAGAAGTTAAATTACTCGACTTTTTCAAGTATTAACTTTTTAAAACCTTCGGTGGCATAAGTAATGTTATGTCCTGTTTTAGGGTCGGAATAGATAAAAAAAGCATCCATATTTTTTGTTCTTTCAACAAACTTTTTGGCTTTATCAAACCCCATAACCATAAAAGCTGTTGCGTATGCATCGGCAACGGCAGTATTATCCGTTACCACCGATACACTTAAAAGAGAATGCTTAACGGGATATCCCGTTTTGGGATCAATGGTATGTGAATACCTTACACCGTTACGTTCATAATATTTACGATAGCTGCCGGATGTAGCCACCGACTTATCTTTTAATCCTATTATAAGTTTTAGTTTTCTCTCCGAATTTTTATTTTTAGCAGGCTTTTCAATCCCGACTCTCCATAATTTTCCACCGGGTTTGGTTCCTTTTGCCTTTACCTCTCCTCCTATATCAACAAGGTAATTCTCAATGCCTTTGTTTTCAAGAAATTCACCCACAAGGTCAACAGAGTAGCCCTGAGCTATAGCATTAAAATCAAGTTTTACTCTCGGATCGGTTTTTTTAACTTGGTTACCTACCAACTTTATTTTGTCAAACCCGACAAATTGCATCAAACTATCGATAATATGTTTGCTTACATCAACTTTTTCGTCAAAACCGAAACCCCAAGCCTTAACAACAGGTTCAACGGTACAATCAAAAGCACCCCCCGTGGATTTATAAACTTCTTTCGATATTTTAAAGTTATCTGAAAACCATTTATCGACCTTCGTAGTGTCGTTTCTGTTTACTTTTGACAAAATGGAATTGGGAACCCATAATGAAACCGACCTGTCGAACGCGTCTAACAACGAATCAATTTCCGGTTTAAAATTTCTATTATGTTGATCATAATAAATTATCGAATAATAAGTTCCCTGAGCTTCACCGGCGAGTTTCACGGGTCTTTTTTCGGGTTTGCACGAATATATCGTTAAAACCACTAATGCTAAAAGCCAAACTTTCTTCATGATTAAAATTTAAATTACGGCAAAATTAAAAAAGGGCAACTGTTTTGTTACCCTTTTTACTTAAAAAACCATTATAATTTTAAAATTAACTTCCGAAATCGTCGAACATTACATTTTCTTCGGGAACTCCCAAATCATCCAACATTTTTTTAACAGCAGCAATCATCATGGGCGGACCGCAAAGGTAATATTCTATTTCTTCCGGTTCGGGATGATCTTTCAGATAATTATCGTAAATCACTTGGTGTATAAAGCCCACATGTCCTGTCCAATTATCTTCCGGTAACGGTTCCGATAATGCCACTTCGAATCTGAAGTTCGGAAACTCCCTTTCTATTTCACGGAACTGTTCAACATAAAACAACTCTTTTTTAGACCTGCCGCCATACCAATAACTGGCTTTACGTTTTGTCTTTTTGGTTTTAAAAAGATCGAATATATGTGATCGCATAGGTGCCATACCTGCACCACCTCCGATAAACATCATCTCATTATCGGTATCTTTAATAAAGAATTCTCCGTAAGGACCCGAAATTTTTACTTTATCACCCTTTTTACGTGAAAAAATATACGAAGAACCTACACCCGGAGGCACATCCATAAAAGCATTTTTCTTTTTATCCCAAGGTGGAGTGGCTATACGAACGTTAAGCATCACAATATCACCTTCGGCGGGATGGTTAGCCATGGAATAAGCACGGGTTTGCTCCTCGGTATTTTTCATCTTCAAGCTCCACATATTGAACTTATCCCAATCTTCACGATACTCGGGTTCTACATAAATATCTTTGGCAAAATCAACTTCAACTTTTGGAATATCTATTTGGATATAACCGCCGGAGCGGAAATTCAAATGTTCTCCTTCCGGAAGTTTTACGATAAACTCTTTTATGAAAGTTGCCACATTTCTGTTTGAAACAACTTCGCACTCCCATTTTTTAATACCGAACACTTCAGCGGGAACCTCAACTTCCAAATCCTCTCGTACTTTCACCTGACAGCCTAAACGCCAATGGTCCAACTGCTCCTTACGGGTAAAGAACCCTTTTTCAGTCGGTAATATTGAGCCGCCGCCTTTTAATACCCTTACCCTACACATACCACAGGTTCCCTGTCCGCCACAAGCCGACGGCAACAAGATATTTTCATTTGATAGAGTGGATAATAGTGACGAGCCGGGTTCGGTTTCAATAACTTTTTCACCGTTAATGGTAATTTTTACCTTACCCGAAGGTGTCAGCTTGTTTTTAGCATATAATAAAATCGCGACAAGTAAAAGTGTTATGATAAGGAAAACCCCAACACTTATAGCTACAACAAGACCTATTGATAATTGAAGTATAAACATTGTATCTTATTTTTATTATAATTTAATACCTAAGAAACTCATGAATGCGATGCCCATTAATCCGGTAAGTATAAAAGTTATACCCAATCCACGCAAAGCAGGCGGGACATTCGAATATCTTATTTTTTCACGTATTGCCGCAATACCTACAATAGCCAGGAACCAACCCAATCCCGAACCCAAACCGAAAGAGGTAGCTTGCCATACGGTTTGATAATCTCTTTCCTGCATAAATAAAGAACCTCCCAATATTGCACAGTTTACTGCTATTAACGGCAAGAAAATTCCCAAAGATGCATACAAAGCAGGTGAGAATTTTTCCACTATCATTTCAACCAATTGTACCATTGATGCTATAACGGCAATAAAAATTATGAAACTCAAAAAACTAAGGTCAACATCTTTAAACTGTGCTCCCAACCATGACAAGGCTCCGGGTTTTAATATGTATTCATTTATCAAATAGTTAACGGGAACGGTTATTCCCATAACGAATACGACAGCCATACCCAAACCCACGGAAGTCTTTACGGTTTTGGAAACTGCAATATAAGAGCACATGCCTAAAAAATAGGCAAACACCATGTTGTCGATAAATATCGACTTTATAAATATGTTAAATAGTTCTTGCATGGTTATATCTTTTTAATTCTATTTTTCTATTAACTCACGATTTTTATACCTCTGTACCCAAATTATAACTCCAAGCGTAATAAGAGCCATAGGAGGTAAAATCATCAAACCGTTATTTTTATATCCCAATTCATAAAACGACTGGGGAATTACCTGTAATCCGAATAACGTTCCCGATCCGAAAAGTTCGCGGAAAAAAGCAACGATTATCAGAATTAAACTGTATCCGGCAGCATTTCCTATTCCGTCCAAAAATGCAGGCCAAGGTTTGTTACTCATAGCAAAAGCTTCCAACCTTCCCATAATGATACAGTTGGTAATTATAAGACCCACAAATACCGAAAGTTGTTTACTAATATCATAAACAAAGGCTTTTAAAACCTGGTCAACAAGGATTACCATTGTTGCAATAACAACAAGCTGTACGATTATCCTGATTCGCGAAGGGATTCCTTTTCTCAAAAGGGAAATCACAACATTTGATGCTGCAAGGACAACCATAACGGAAATTCCCATAACGATGGCAGGTTTTAATTTTGCAGTTACCGCCAATGCGGAACAAATTCCCAAAACCTGAACCGTAATAGGGTTATTAAGATTCAAAGGTTTTGTAACTAACTTAAGGTTTTTTTGCGAGAATAAAGGTTCGCGTTCTTTTGTCTCAGCACTCATATCTTATTATTTTTTCTTATTTCTTAATTTTTCAAAATAGGGCAAATAACTTTCAAGTACGTTTCTAAGCATGTTATCAACGCCATGGCTTGTAATTGTTCCACCCGAAATTGCGTCAACACCGTGATTTTGCATTTCGGGAGGTAATGTTTTAACCCCACCTTTTACAACTTTAATGGAAACAAAATTGCCGTTTTCGTCAAAAATGGTTTTGCCAACAAACTGTTTCCTGAACTTTTCGGTTGTAATCTCTGCACCTAATCCCGGAGTTTCGCCTTTATGGTCGAAATAAACACCGACAACGGTATTCAAATCGTCTTTCAAAGCTATGTTTCCCCAAATAGGACCCCATAATCCTGTTCCCAACAACGGGATAACATATATTGTTTGTCCGTTTTTATTTATCTCGTAGAGGGGCAATTCGTAAGGTTTACCTTGCGATTTTTTAAAAAGTTCTTCTTTTAAGTTGATATTAAAAGCTTTACCTTTTTCCTTGTGATCTTTATCATAAACGTCAACAACGTTACCGTCTTGATCTATAACAATCTCTTTAGTAACATATTTATTGAAAGCGTTTATCATATCCGAAGTGCTAATACCTGTTATACCTGCCGCTTCAAGTATTCCTCCCATCTTTTCAATTGCCATGTTTTTTTCCTGAAACGGTTTAAGCAACAAAGCAGCAGAAGATAGTAATGCCGCCGCAATAATAACCATTACCGCTGCATACGTTAAGATATATCCGTTACTGTTTTTATTCATAATTGTAGTTATTAGCTGTTAACAATTGCTTTAACACGTTTAAGTCTCTTTTTGATATTTGCTTCAATAACATAATGGTCAATTAACGGAGCAAATACGTTAAAGAGTAAAATAGCGAGCATCATACCTTCGGGATAAGCCGGGTTAAATACTCTTATCAAAACGGCCATCATACCTATAAGCAAACCGTAAATATATTTTCCTTTATTGGTTTGAGCCGAGGTAACGGGGTCGGTAGCCATAAAAACAGCTCCGAAAGCAAAACCTCCCATAACAAGATGGTAGTAAGCGGGTATTTGCATATATTCATTGGCACCCCAAAGATTAAACAAAAGCCCCATCAAATAACCTCCGGCAAATACCGAAAGCATTATTCTCCATGATGCAACGCCCGTTATTAAAAGTATGGCGGCACCTATTAATATCATTAGTGTTGATGTTTCTCCCACAGAACCGGGAATATATCCCATAAACATATCTTTGAACGATGCCAAATGGCTGAAGTCACCCACTAGAGCATGCCCCAAAGGTGTCGCTCCGGAATATGAATCGGCTTTGTCGGCAATCCACACTTTGTCTCCCGACATATCACCGGGATAGGCAAAAAAGAGGAAAGCCCTGGCAAGCAATGCAGGGTTAACCACATTCATTCCGGTTCCTCCGAACACTTCTTTACCGAAAATTACAGAAAAAGCAACCGCTACGGCAACAATCCATAACGGTATATCGGGAGGAAGTATTAAAGGAATAAGCATCCCTGTTACAAGATAACCTTCATTAATTTCGTGTCCCCTGATTTGAGCAAAATAAAATTCTATACCCAAACCCACTACATACGACACTATTATGACAGGTAGAATTTTCTGCAATCCGAAAATGAAATTTTGCCAAAAACCTGTTGTTTCACCCAGCGACAGATAATGCTGGTAACCGACATTCCACATACCGAAAAACAGAGCCGGTAAAGTTGCTATTATAACTGTTGACATTATCCTTTTCATATCCACGGCATCACGGATATGTGCTCCCGACTTGGTTACGGTATTGGGAACAAATAAAAATGTCTCCAAGCCCTCAAAGGTGGACCATAACCAATGATACTTTCCACCCTTTTCAAAATTAGGCTTTATTTTATCTAAATATTTTCTTAACGCTTTCATGCGATATATAAATTTTTATTAACTCATTTCTTTACGCATAAGTTCAAGTCCGTTACGAACTATCTCTTGCATATTTATCTTTGAAGGATCGATAACTTCGCACAATGCAAAATCTTCGGCATCTATTTCATAAATACCCAAATTTTCCATCAAATCGATATCTTCCACCAATATGGCTTTCATCAAGTGCATGGGATAAATATCAAAGGGAAAAACTTTTTCGTAATAACCTGTCACAACAAAAGCTCTTTCACCACCATGCATATTTGTATCAAGACGGTATTTCTTTTTGCATTTAAACAGTCCCGAAGGATATGTTCTCGAAAAACTCCATTTTCCGAAACCGGGTTTTGCCCAACCCAAAAATTCATAGTAGTCTCCTTCGGGAATTACGGTTACCTGATTGTCGTAAAATCCTACAAAACCGGCATCGTAAATTTTACTTCCCGTAAGTACGTTACCACTTATAAATCTGTTATTATCACCTATTACGTTACCCGAAACCATAGTTTCAATACTTGCTCCCAAACGGGTTTTATAATATTTCGGATTTTGGACTTCCGAACCCGTTAAAGCAATCACCCTTTCGGGATCGTATTTACCCGTAAGAAACAGGTTTCCTATTGTTACAACGTCAACAGCGTTGATATACCAAACAATATCACCTTTATTAATAGGGTCAATCCTACTTATGTGAACACTAACGTTACCGGAAGGATGCGGACCGCTGAAAGTATTTATCTGAACATTTTCGGCTTCAAGAAAAACTTTTGAACCGGTTAGCTCACTGTGAACGTTCAGATGTACTTTTCCGTCGGTTAATTTTGTCAAAATATCAAGCCCGGCTTGAAACTCTTTTTCTTTACCTTCGACAAGTAAAGAATAATCGGGAGCCAATGGTGCAGAATCAAAGGCCGTAACAAAAATCGATTTCGGTGTATCTTTAGGGTTGGCAACAATGGCGTAAGGTCGCTGTCTTAACGAAGGCCAAACACCGCTTTTCAAAAGCTTCTCTTTTACCTCTTCCCTACTCACTTTTCCAATATCGGCTTTACCGAAATCTTCGCTATCGAACTTGCCGTCAGATTCAATTATAACCTCCAATATTCTCCTTTTAGCTCCTCTCCTCAACTCCACGAATTTACCGCTTACCGGAGAAGTATAAAAAATATCCGGACGGTATTTATCATAAAAAAGAGGTGCTCCCGCTTTAACAGAATCACCTTCTTTAACTAACATTTTAGGAAAACATCCGATAAAATCGGTAGGTTTAATTGCAAATCTTTTAACATCCAAGTCAACGACAGTCTTCTCCGCCTCACCTATCAAATTGATATTGAGACCTTTTTTAACAGAATAAACAGTTGACATATCTATATTTGTTCTTATGTTATTTTCGACGCAATTTAACAAATTTTAGTATTTAAAAAATATTTAAATAAATTTTATTTTCAACCGTTTAATATAAAATGAATGTTACATTTGATTTTCATAACCTTTACATCATTTTTGCCATGAATAAATACCGGTTTTTCAAATTATTTTTTCTAATAGCAATATCCGTTATTTCGTTAAAAAGTTTTTCCACGGAAATACAAAACAAAGATCTTGTTTATGACGATAAAATTCATACGGTTTTATTATATCAACAGGGGAACCAGCTATCGGATCCCGTTATAAAACTTCACAGTAACGATAAGTTAACACTTGAATTTGACGACTTTAGCGACGAAAGTTATAATTTCAGATATACATTTTTCCATTGCGATAGAAACTGGAACAGGTCTGACCTAAACCAAATTGATTATATAGACGGAAATCCCGAAGGTTATATTGAGGATTTCGAATACTCGGTAAATGCCATACCTTCTTATATACATTATACGGTAACTTTTCCGTCGGAAGAGATGACAATAAAATATTCGGGTAATTACATACTTGTTGTTTATGTTGACGATTATGAAAACGAAGAAAATATAATTTTAACAAGAAGGTTTTTTGTGGTTGAGCCTTTGGTTACCATAAAAACGGAAATACCGTATTATCCCAACAATTTGGAATATACGCGGCACAAACAACAAATAAACCTCTCCGTTTTAACTCCCGAAACTTTTAATATACAAGCTTTCGAAAGATTTAATGCTTTTATACAACAAAACGGCAGGTGGGACAATATGGTTAGAAATTTAAAATCCACTGCTGTTTTATCAAACGAACTCCAATATAATTATCCCGACGGAATTGTTTTTAACGGAGGCAACCAGTTCAGGCATTTTGACATGAAAAGTTTTTACTATCAATCGATGTATATAAAAAAGATTATTAACAGACCCGACGGTTATACCGTTATTCTGCATACCGATTATCCCCGTGCGGGAAAACAGTATGAAAATATAGCCGATATACACGGTAGAAAACTGATAAAAGCCAGAAACGACCAAAAAACGAGTATTGAAGGGGAGTATGCCGACGTAAAATTCACTTTGAAAAGCCCTAAATTTGAAAACGCGAATGTTTATATAATAGGACAAATAAACGACTGGCTGTTAAACGATAATAATAAAATGAGGTATGACTCAAGGTATCAAGCATACCGGAAAACAATGTTTTTGAAACAAGGCTATTACGATTACATGTATTGCGTTGTTCCCGAGGGTCAAAACAAAGGCGATGTTACTCTTATAGAAGGTGACTGGTGGGATACACTCAACGAATACAAAGTTTATATTTATTACACTAATCCCATGCCGGAATATGACAGACTGGTAGGGTATAAAGATTTCCTTTCCCATTACGAATAAAGGGTTTCGTAAATTATATCGCTTATAAATTATTATGCATACATAATAATTTTCAAAAAGGCTTAATAGGTATTAAACCTATTTATATATTTGTATTTGTTATTGATCATGTTAAACATCACAAAAAAATAACTTATGGCAAAATCATTATTTTTTAAAGTACGACTGTTGGTATTAGCATCTATTATAATAGGTGTAATACCGGCATTCGGCCAGGAAGGAACGGTACAAGGAACGGTTACCGATGCTTCCGACGGCAGTCCGTTACCGGGTGCAACCGTTATTATTAAAGGTACATCAAACGGAACTGCCACCGATTTAAATGGACATTATTCCATTAAAGTAAAACCTAATACGGTACTTGTATTTTCTTACGTGGGATATGTCCCCAAAGAAATAACGGTACAACCGGGTAAAACCGTTAATGTTTCTCTTAAAACGGAAGCATTAGGTCTTGATGAAATTGTCGTTATCGGTTACGGTGTTCAGAAAAAAGAAGACGCCACGGGATCGGTTTCGGCAATAAGTGCAAAAGATTTTAACAAGGGACAGCTCACATCCCCTTCCGAACTTATAAGCGGAAAAATTCCGGGTGTGCAAGTAACCAGTTCCGGTGGAGCTCCCGGTTCAGGTTCGGTAATAAGGATAAGGGGAGGTTCTTCATTACAAGCAAGCAACGACCCTCTTATTGTTGTTGACGGTGTTCCTTTGAACAGCGACGGAATAAGCGGTTCACGCGATCCTTTAAGCCAGATTAACCCAAACGACATTGAATCGGTTAACGTTCTTAAAGATGCTTCCGCAACAGCAATTTACGGTTCCAGAGCTTCAAACGGTGTTATTATCATAACAACAAAAAAAGGTAGGAAAGGACAACCGTTTCAATTGACTTACGACGGTAAATTTTCCTTCTATTCACCTACAAAAACCGTTGACATTCTTTCGGCCGACCAATTCAGGAAAGAAATAGAAACAAGGTTTCCCAACAGGGTAGGTATGTTAGGAAATACAAAAACCGATTGGCAAGATCAGGTCTTTACCGGTGCTGTGGGAACCGACCAATTTATAGGTGGTCACGGTTCGACAAAACATATGCCTTACAGATTTTCGGCAGGTTACACTAGCCAAAACGGTATAATCAAAACCGACAAGTATCAAAGAACAACAGCCGATGTTTCATTGGTTCCCAGTTTACTTGACGACCATCTTACCATCAATGTAAATGCTAAATTCGGTTACAATCACAACAATTTTGCAAATCAAGGAGCCATAGGAGCGGCAAACCAATTTGACCCGACTAAACCCGTTTATTCGGATTCGGTTTATTATGTTCCCATACCGGGCACAAATTTATACGACACCACAAATTACGGCGGTTATTATGCTTGGGTTCAGCCTAACGGTGCTCCAGTTGAACTTGCTACGGCAAATCCCGTTTCATTACTTGAACAAAGAAAAGACGTTTCGGATGTTTATTCTTTTATAGGTAATGCCAAAATAGATTACAAACTTCATCCGTTACCCGAACTTAAATTCACTTTAAATTTAGGATTGGATTATTCAAAAAGTAACGGCTCCGTATATGTTGATCCTTATGCCGCCTGGAAATACGATGTAAAAAACGGAGGTGGCGAAAATACAACATACGACCAAAAGAGGAAAAACCAGTTACTTGACTTTTACGCAACTTACGACAAAGAATTAAAATCCATTAAAAGTCATTTGGTTGGCATGGTCGGATACTCTTGGCAACATTTTTACAGGGAAAACAATAATTATTCGACAAATGTTCCTACAAAACCTACAGATACCCTACTGGTTTATAACCAGGATAATTTTGCAACCGAGTATTATTTGGTGTCTTTCTTCGGACGTTTAAATTATACTTTTAACAACCGTTACCTTTTAACTTTCACTTTAAGAGATGACGGAACTTCAAGGTTTTCTCCCGATACCCGGTGGGGATTATTCCCGTCACTTGCTTTGGCATGGAGACTTGACCAAGAGAACTGGTTAAAAAACTCAAACACCGTGTCGCAATTAAAATTAAGACTCGGTTGGGGTATAACCGGACAACAGGCTATCAACCAAGGAGATTATCCTTATTTACCAATATATACTTACAGTCAACCCACCGCTTATTACCAATTCGGAGATCAATTTTATCAAACTATCAGAGCGGAAGGATATGACCCCAACATAAAATGGGAAGAAACAACAACATGGAATGCCGGTTTTGATTACGGATTTTTGAAAGACAGGATTACGGGTTCTTTCGATTATTATTATCGCGAAACCAATGACCTTATCAATTATATTCCCGTTCCGGCAGGTTCAAATCTCACCAATTACATTACTACTAATGTAGGTAGTTTGGTTAACAAAGGTGTTGAATTCAATATTACCGGAAGGCCGGTAGTTACAAGAGACTGGTATTGGAATGTCGGATTGAATTTTTCATATAACAATAATAAAATTACCAAACTTACCAATGTTGACGACCCCGATTATCCGGGAGTTCCAACAGGTGGAATATCAGGTGGTGTAGGAAATAACATTCAAATCCACAGTGTGGGATTCCCCGCTTATTCTTTCTACGTTTACGAACAGGTTTACGGAACCGACGGCAAACCCATTGAAGGGGTTTATGTGGACAGAAACGGCGACGGTGTTATTAATGACGCCGACAAATACCATTACAAAGACCCTGCTGCAAACTACTATGCAGGTATATCGATGGATATAAGATATAAGGACTTTTCCTTTGCTTTTTCAGGAAGGGCCAATTTCAACAACTACATATATAATAATGTAGCTTCAGATAACGGTTGGTGGCAAAAAATGTATCGTCCCGAAGGTCCTTATCTGAGCAATGTCAGTACATCGGTTTATAAAACCAATTTCCAATTGGCTCAATATATGTCAGATTACTATGTGGAAAACGGTTCCTTTTTCAGAATGGATTATATTTCGGCAGGATATTTCTTTAAAAACAAAAAGGATGATACAAAAGGTTTGAAGGTATCCTTAACCGTTAACAATGCATTTGTTATTACAAAATACAGCGGTATAGACCCCGAAATATTCCATGGTATTGACAACAATATCTATCCGAGACCTATTTCATATGTATTAGGTGTAAACTATTCGTTTTAAACTTTAAAAGAATATTATCATGAAAAGAATAAAATATATTTTCACACTTTTGGCAGGACTGATGTTATTGACTACCGGCTGTATAAAAGATCTTGACACAATTCCTTTGGACGAAGATCAAACAACGGCAGCTACCGTTTTCAATGATCCTGCCGCTTACAAACAAATTTTGGCAAAGCTTTATGCAGGTTTGGCGGTTACGGGACAACAAGGACCCGCAGGGCAACCTGACATCAGCGGTATTGACGAAGGTTTCGGACAATATCTAAGGGCATTGTGGTATCACGAAGAACTGCCTACCGATGAAGCTATAATAAGTTGGAACGACCAAACGATTCATGATTTTCATAATCAATCGTGGAACTCATCGGATGTTTTCGTAAGCGCAATGTATTATAGAATTTTTTATCAAATAACGGCATGTAATGAATATTTGCGTCAAACAACCGACGAAAAACTTGATGACAGAGGTGTGGAACCCGGTCTTAGAGAAAAAATAAAAACTTACAGAGCTGAAGCAAGATTTTTACGTGCTTTAAGCTATTGGCATGCACTTGACCTGTTCGGAAACGTTCCGTTTGTTACGGAAAACGACCCTATAGGTGCTTTCTTACCTCAACAAATCAACAGGAAAGACCTTTTCAACTATATTGAAACGGAGCTTAAAGATATAGAAAGCGACCTTAAAGACCCCGGTACCAATGAATACGCGAGAGCCGATAAAGCAGCCGATTGGATGTTGCTTGCAAAACTGTATCTTAACAGTGAAGTTTATACGGGCGAAGCCAGATATGATGACGTTATTACATATACCGGGAAAATAATGAACTCGGGAGCATACCAGCTTGATGACAATTATGAATGGCTTTTCCTTGCCGATAACGATAAATCCAAAGAAGTTATTTTTCCCGTGGCATTTGACGGTTTCCACACGCAAACATGGGGAGGAACAACGTTTATAATTCATGCTGCCGTAGGTGGTGACATGCAGCCTGCCGATTACGGTATTGACGGCGGTTGGGCCGGAACACGTACAACAAGTGCATTCGTTAATAAATTTGAAAACGTTGACGATAACGGTGTAAGTCCCGACAAAAGGGCAATGTTCTTTACCCAAGGACAAAGTTTGGAAATCAACGATGTCGGCAATTTCCAAGACGGCTGGGCAATAACAAAATTTAAAAATATTAACCGTGACGGCTCTGCGGGGAAACACGCAACATTTCCGGACACGGATTTTCCGATGTTCAGACTTGCCGATGTTTATTTAATGTATGCCGAAGCGGTATTAAGAGGAGGAAACGGTGATATGGCAAAAGCTTTGGAACTGGTAAACAAATTGAGGGAAAGAGCTTACGGAAACAATTCCGGAGATATTACCCAGTCACAACTTACGTTGGATTTCATATTAGATGAACGCGGACGCGAACTTTACTGGGAAGCCCAAAGGAGAACGGACCTTATACGTTTCGGTAAATTTACCGGCGGAGATTATTTATGGCCTTGGAAAGGCGGTTCTCCCGACGGCATAGCCACCGACAGTAAATACAATTTATTCCCGTTGCCTTCATCGGATGTAAATGCAAACCCGAACCTTGTTCAAAATCCGGGTTATTAAACAATGAAAAAAATAATAATTATGAAAAAGATATTTTATTTATTACCAGTAATTATGGCGGTGTTTCTTGCTTCTTGCGAGAAAGATATGAATAACCCCGTATTGGACCTCAATAAAATAGTGCCGCCGGAAATTATCGAACCCGCTAACGGCTCGGTAATCGTTTTAACAGAAGAATCGGCTGCCGATTCCGTTTTGTTTAAATGGAAAGGAACGGTTTATCCGACGGAAAATCTTCCCGCAACAACTTATACTTTGCAACTTGATGTAGCAAACGGTGATTTTTCAAACCCCGTTAACCTGGGAAATACCGTTGATACAGTGTTTGCAGTTTCACAAGAAACCCTTAATCTTACAATTTTAAACAACGACACAAGTATAACAGCCGGCGATACTGCAGAAATACAGTTACGTTTGGTTTCATATCTTGTAAGAACCAATGCCGAAACGTGGGCTACTTCCGAAGTTATAAAAGTAAAAGTGAAAACTTATGCGGGAACTCCTGCAGAACCGGGCAAACTTTGGGTTCCGGGCGATTACCAAGGTTGGAATCCGGCTACGGCTCCTAACATTTTCTCACCTCAACACGACGGTGTATTCAGAGGATATATTTACTTCCCGGAAGGAGGAACATATCAATTTAAATTCACATCCGCTCCCGACTGGAATCATACTAACTTCGGGTCTGCAGGTGACGGCCAGCTAACTACCGAAGACGGGTTGAATAATAATTTGGAAGTACCCGGACCGGGCAACTATTTCCTGACTGCCGATACCATTAACCTGACGTGGAGCTACGATTTGAGAAATTTCGCTCTCATAGGTTCTTTTAATAATTGGAGCGGTGATGAACCGTTAACATGGGATAATGCTAACTGGCGTTGGGAAATCACCAGAGATTTTGAGGCGGGAGCAGAATTTAAATGGAGAGCCAACGGCGAATGGACTTATAATTTGGGTAAAATCGACGATGAAGGTCACCTGGGTCAAGACGGTGATAATATTATGATTGAGAATGCAGGTAATTACACCATTTACCTTTATTTATACGAACCTGTTCCCAGATATGAAATTGTACAAAACAAATAATGTAAATTGTTTTAAAAAAAGGGTATCGGCAACGGTACCCTTTTTTATATGGTAAGAACACTTTTACAAATAAAAAAAGGCTGCCCTTTTGAGACAGCCCCATATTATTCTTTAAACGGGTTTTACTTTTGGTTTTTAAGAACTTCGGTAACAAGTTTAGCGGCTTCTTCAAGGGTTGTTGCCGAATAAACTTTCAAACCCGATTTATCGATAATTTCTTTACCCTCTTCGGCATTGGTTCCTTGAAGTCGAACGATAATCGGAACTTTAATATCACCGATATTTTTATAAGCGTCAACAATACCGTTAGCAACGCGGTCGCACCTTACTATACCTCCGAAAATGTTTACCAATATAGCTTTTACATTGGGGTCTTTTAAGATAATTCTGAAAGCATGTTCAACACGTTTGGCATCGGCGGTACCACCTACATCAAGGAAGTTAGCGGGTTCACCGCCCGACATTTTAATCATATCCATGGTAGCCATGGCAAGACCGGCACCGTTAACCATACAGCCTACATTACCGTCAAGTTTAACGAAATTAAGTCCGTATTTTGCCGCTTCAACTTCCATAGGATCTTCCTCTTCGATATCACGCATTTCGGCAATATCTTTATGACGGAAAAGAGCATTATTATCAACCACAACTTTGGAGTCGGCTGCAAATATTTTACCGTCGGCAGCTTTTATTACAGGATTTATCTCAAAAAGACTTGCATCGGCTCCGACATAAGCTTTGTATAATGCCGAAACGAATTTCACCATCTCTTTAAAAGCTACGCCGCTCAAACCCAAATTAAACGCAATCCGGCGCGCTTGAAATCCTGTAAGTCCCACTTTGGGGTCTATTATTTCGTGAAATATTTGGTCGGGAGTTTCTTCTGCAACCTCTTCAATATTCATACCGCCTCTGGGTGAATACATAACCATATTACGACCGTGATCACGGTTTAGCAAAATACTCATGTAATACTCTTCCACAGGTTCGGGACCTGGATAATAAATGTTTTGTTCTATAAGCACTTTGCGAACAAGTTTACCCTCTTTGGAAGTTTGAGGTGTTACAAGACGCATACCGATAATTTGGTCTGCATATTTCCTAACCTCATCAAGACTTTTGGCGATTTTAACACCACCGGCTTTACCACGGCCGCCGGCATGTACCTGAGCCTTTACAGCCCACTTGTCCGAGCCTGTTTCTTCCTGTATTTTTTTTGCCGCTTCAACGGCTTCGTCTGCATTGTATGCAACTATTCCCATGGGAACGGAAACTCCATAACTCTTCAAAATGGATTTTCCTTGATATTCATGTAAGTTCATATCTTAAATCGTTAAATTTTTAACCTTAATTTTTTTTGGTCACCAAAATTATGATATTTATCCGTAATTGTGTAATTTATATATCAAAAGAATAAGCTAAAAGTGTATTTAGAAATGATTTTAAACAATCAACCTAAATTTTGTCAATAAAATCTTTCAATTCATCCCCGTTATCAATTATGTATTCCAATATTTTTATTTGTGTTCGTGTCCGCACGAGGTTATGCTCCGGATATTTAACCTTATAATAAGGATTGTTCAAAAGATAATCCGTTAAGAACCTCAATATCTGTTCATAAATGATAGTCTTGGCTCCAAGCAACAAATTATCTTTTTCAACCGGTTCCAAATCACCTTCAAGACCCTCAATGTATCCTTTTGTCAATGCCTCGAAATGCTCTTTGCGAAAACCGACTTTGGTAATATCTTTTTCATCTTCCGGTGCAGGACTGGTGAATGTTCTGACCATATCACCGTAATCGAAAAGAACCGTTGACGGCATAATCGTATCAAGGTCTATAACCAGTGTTTTATTATCATCATCATAGAACAAGATGTTATCAAGCTTGGTGTCGTTATGTGTTACTTTTGAAGGCAGTTTATTAACGACAGCATTGTATTCTCCAACAATATTTTTATTTTTCAATGAAAATTCTATTTCAGGTATAGCCTTTTTATACAGATCTTTATCTGTCACTTTCAAAGCTTCTTCAAAAGCTTTAAATCTTCTCTCGGGGTCGTGAAAATTAATAATGGTAAAATCGAATTCATCAGACGGCAAAGTATTAAGGAAAAGCTGAAACCTGCCCATAGCTTTTGCGGCATTGTAAGAAACATCCGCGTCCGGTGAAATGGCATAAGCTTTTGCACCGGGAATAAATTCCGCAAGCCTCCATACCGAACCTTCTTCATCAAAAACATGAAAATCCCCGTTAACGGATTTCAGGATGTCAGGTGTCAGTTTAACATTATTTTTTTTCTGATACTCGAAAATGTTTTTCAAAACAATACCGTAATTCTTAACGATGGCATCTGTTCTGAAAACATTTTTGTTAACCTTTTGAAGTATATATTTTTGATTATCAACGCTTGTAATCAGAAAGGTATCGTTTATATGGCCGCCACCGAAAGGTTCGGCACTTTTAATATTTTTTGTTTCGTGATAGCTTTCTAAAATGTTTTCGGGAATTTTCATATCTATTTCCAAAGATTTTCGGGATAAACACCCGATTTAACCAATTCGTTTATTTTTTCAATGGTAAAAGGTTTGTCTTCTTTATATGTAACACCGAACCATTGTGCTTTGGATTCGAGAACTTTTACAGTGGCCTCTCCTTTTTTGATAAGATTATTAACAACCAACGGGATATAAAATTCCGCTTTTAATTTATCGGCGTTTTTCACAATAAAGTCTTTAAAATCCTCTTCAAGTTGCGGGAAAAATGCCGGAGTAAAACCCCAAAAATTCATTGAAACCAAAACATCTTCATCAATTTCATATTCTTTTCCGTCTTCAATAAAAACAATCTTATCGCCTTTACGTTCAATACTTGTACGCTCCACAACATCGGTCAAATATCCTTTTTCGTCAATAGCGCAAACACCTCTCGAAACAGACCCGAAATCAGATAAAGTATTTTTTAACTTGTAACCCACCATCGAATAATCGGTTTCATCGTTATTCCGCTCTTTCAAGAAATCACTCATTACAAAATAAGCATCCCTACCGTAAAAATCATCGGCATTAATAACGGCAAAAGGTTCTTTAATAACGTCTTTTGCCATTAAAACAGCATGCCCGGTACCCCAAGGCTTTACCCTTTCGGGATTAAATTTTACACCTTCAGGTATGTTTGTTATCTCCTGTAAAACATAATCCGTTTTAATTCTGCCTTTGAGTCTGGGTTCGTAAATTTCTTTAAAATCATTTTCTATCTTGGGATTAAGAACAAAAACAACCTTGTCAAATCCCGCTTGTATAGCATCGTATATCGAGTAATCTATTATACTTTCTCCGGAAGGACCAACTTTGTCCATTTGTTTTACACCGCCGTATCTTGAACCTAATCCGGCAGCTAATATTAACAATGTGGGTTTCATACCTTTTAGTTTTTTAGAAATTTGCATGCAAATTAAACATATATTTTATTCGGTTTATTCCAAACGGAAATAAAAATGACAAATATCAATATTGTTTAACCTTCGATTACCGTGACTACCGCTTTTCTGATACTGCGGGGTCCGTCAAACTCACAAAAGAAGATGTTTTGCCAGGTGGATAAACCAAGTTCACCGTTAATCAAAGGTATAGTTTCCGAAGGACCTACAATTCCGGCTTTAAGATGCGCGTCACCGTTACCATCCTGAATATCATGCAGCCAAACACCTTTGGGAATAAGTTTTCTTAACAGATGTACAACATCGGTTTGCACCGAATCATCCCAATTTTCCTGTATCATTATTGCAGCCGTGGCTCCTTGTGCATAAACATTGACCAACCCGTTTTTTACACCCGATTCTTTTACTGTTTTCCTTACAACATCAGTTATATCAACAAGGGTTTCACGTCTGTCCGTTGAAAAATTTATCACTTTATGCATAATTCGTTTTTTTATTAAATACCCGGGGCTTTTCAAATTACATTAAAAAAAATTGAAGAAACAAAATTTTTCAAAATATTGTTTATAACAATGATATTATTATTTTTGCACTCTCAAAACGGGGTGTGGCGCAGCCCGGTTAGCGCGCGTCGTTCGGGACGACGAGGTCGAAGGTTCGAATCCTTTCACCCCGACAATAATAAAGGATAACTTGTTGAATTTCAGGTTATCCTTTTTTTATTCCGGAATTTATCCGGCAGTATTCAAAATTTAATGTTTATGCGGAATTCCTTTTATATGTAAGGCCAAGTGATTTTCATCACCTGTTTTATTAACCCAACCGAAATCGGCGTCTTTCTTTGAATCCAAAACATCTATATAGGGCTTGATATCCAAAACAGGTGTACCGTCATAACAATCGATGGAACTTATGTGAACGATATTTTTTGAGATACCGTAGAGTTTAACAATACTTATCCCTATAGGATTGGGACGGTTTGGCGAACGGCTGGCAAAAACACCCACCTCCGTTTCCGGTGCCCACGGAGGATTTATCAACATTTTAACGGTTTTTACGGTAATCCTGTCCAAAGCGTAAATTACATAGATGTATTTAAACGTGTCCAATAATTTCAAACCGTCAGCATATTGAGGTTCCAATACCAATTTAAATTCACCTTCATCCGTTTGAACAGGTTGATACGGTGCGGAGTCTTTATACGGAGTTCGTATGATACCTATGTTGTGAAAAACGTGATATGATTTCGGTAAAACAGACATTATTTGTCAATCTTCTTTTGCCTCGTCTTCTTTATCGGTTGACGGATATTCAGGTGGTTGGTTACCGTAACTTAAATCACTTATCTCATCCATCTGATACAAAATATCCATGGTTTCCCTGGCTTCTTTTTCATCCACAATACTAATTGCACTACCCACATGAACCAAAACGTAATCACCTATTTTTGCCTCGGGAACCATAGCTAAATTTACTTCTTTAACGATGCCGTCAAAACTTACTTTGGCTATTCTGAAAACATCATCCAACTGATCGTCAATACTGATTATTTTTCCGGGAATTGCTAAACACATAATTAATTAACCGTTATTAAGTTTAAAATATTTTTTCAGCTTATTTTTGGTTCAACAGCCAATCATACCATTTATTCATACCCTCACCGGTGGTGGCTGACAGTTCAAAAAATATCAGATTGGGATTAACTTGTCTGGCATACTCTTTTGCCTTTTCAACGTCAAAGTTCAAATAAGGCAGCAAATCGATTTTATTAATGATACAAACATCCGATCCTGCAAACATATCGGGATATTTAATGGGCTTATCGTCACCTTCGGTAGTACTTACTATAACAACTCTGGCGTTTTCACCCAAATCAAACGCGGAAGGACAAACCAGATTTCCTACATTTTCAATCATTACTATCGAATCAGGTTCCGGATTCAGCCTTGTTATGGCCCGGTTGACCATGTCACTATCCAAATGGCATGCTTTGCCCGTATTAATTTGCACCACAGGAACCTTTAAAGCATCTATGCGCGAAGCATCATTCATTGTTTGTTGATCTCCTTCAATCACATAAAACTTTTTCTTGTCTTTATTATCCGCCAATGTTTTTTCCAGTAACGTGGTTTTTCCCGAACCCGGCGAACTTACCAGATTGACGGCAAAAATATTTTTACCCAGAAAATAGCCGCGATTTCTTTCGGCTAACAACTGATTTGCTTGTAAAATGTCTTGTTCAACATCTATAACCGTTCGTTCATCATGGTGGTGGTGATGATGATGAGTGTGAGGATGTCCGTGGTCATGATGCGCTTCGATATTAATATCGGTAACCAATGATGCCACATCACCGGGCATTTGTATTTTAACTTCATCGGTTTCACCGCATCCGCATGTTGTACACATAATATTATTATTTAAATGTTTCCGGTATATTTCGTTTTAATTCTTTCTTCTAATATTTCAAACCTCCAATGATTTCACCCGCATCTCTTTACCTCGATAAATATCCTTAAAATGACTACCGCATTCGGGACAAGCATCAAAATAATTATCTATCTCGAAATCAAACCCGCAATCCAGACATTTGGCTCTCGCTTTAATGATTTTTATTCTTTTTTCGGCATTTTCCAATACACTGTCGGCAACAGCAATAGGCCACGCAAAGTTCAAAGCTTCTATTTCAACACCGGAAAGACTACCTATCTCCAAATCTATTGCTTTTACTTCACTTACATTTGCTTTTTCAGCCTCTTTTTCAGCTATTTCCACTATTCCCATAGCTATTGACAATTCATGCATAGCGTTTCTTTTAAGCAAAGTTATAAAT
>WFZS01000080.1 GCA_015489465.1 Bacteroidales bacterium
GTTTAATCCCCATCTCCTGAGCTATGGTTTTAAGTTCTTCAGGAGTTTTTGATTCCAATTCAGATTTAATGAACATTATATTTTTTGTTTAGAAATAAAACGTAATTATTTTATTATTATGAAAAAGGTTTATGAAAAAAGATTATAATTATTGAGCTTGTATCTTTTTCGAATTTCTTTTACCTGTGTAAAAGTAGTGCAAATATAAATCTTATTTTTAATAATCAAACCCTTACTTTTATTTTTAAGAATAATACTTAGTTACTTGTCAATCTTGTTATTTTTGCAATAACGAAACAAGTTATAATTATAAAAATAAAAGTTATGATTCAGAGGAAACAAACCGTATTTCTGTTTTTGGCATCATTGGCCATGGTTTTGCATTTTATATTGCCTATTGCAAAATTTTTGGGGGCAGGTAAATTTCAACTTCAATATTATCTTTATAAAGTCGTAAGTTTTGTTCCTGATGTACAGCTGCCTGTTACAAATAACTTTTTTATTACGGGAACCGCATTAGCCGGTGTTGTAGCATTGGGTTCTTTTATTGCTATTTTTTTATATAAAAACAGAATACTTCAAATAAAGGTGATTAGGATGTTGGTGCTCTTTCTATTGGCACACATTGCAATTTTATTTTTCTTTTCGATACCGGCTTTGGAAAAAATATCAGGAAATAAAGCCGAGTTCGATTATTTGGGTGTTTCCATGCCTTTGTTGGCATTTATTTTTCTGATACTTGCCGTTAGAGGAATTATCAGCGATGAGAAGTTGGTGAGATCGGCAGATAGACTGCGTTAATTAAAGATATATGAAATGAAGTTGGATATTGTAACAAAACAGGTTGTAAACCTTGCCAGGGGTGTAGGGTTTTTTATTAAACAAGAGGCTTCAAAAATAAAAGCCGATGATGTAAAACTTAAAGGGAAACACAATTTTGTTACCTATGTTGATAAAACGGCGGAGGAGAAAATAGTAGCTGAATTAAAAAAAATATTGCCCGAAGCGGGATTTATTGCCGAGGAAAACCAGAATTTGGAAAAAGCCGAAAGGTTTAACTGGGTAGTTGACCCTCTTGACGGAACAACCAACTTTATCCATTCCGTTCCGGTATTTTCTATTTCCATAGCTTTGATGGACAAAGAAGAATTGATAGCCGGAGTGGTTTATGAAATAAATCTTGACGAGGCTTTTTATGCTTGGAAAAACGGCGGAGCTTTTCTCAACGGTAATAAAATAAGTGTTTCGGATATTGATGATCTTGACAGCTCTTTGATAGCTACCGGTTTCCCATATTACGATTTTTCGAGATTGGATAAATATTTGGAACTTTTTAAAGATTTAATGCAGAACAGCAGCGGTATCAGACGCCTCGGTTCTGCCGCCGTTGACCTGGCTTATGTTGCCTGCGGGAGATTTGAAATTTTTTACGAATACGGACTTAATCCTTGGGATGTTGCGGCAGGTTCGTTGATAGTTAAAGAAGCGGGAGGAAAGGTAAATGATTTCAGAGGTGGGGAAAACTTTATATTCGGCAGGGAGATAGTTGCAACCAACGGTAATGTACATAATAAATTTGCTGAAAAACTGAAACATTATTTTAAAGAATAAGATTATCCTACGAGTCGGGTATTAAAAATCTACGTTGTAATTTCTCAAACGACGTAGATTTTTTTGTTCGGACAAAAATTTTTACGCTCTTATCTTTTTATAATGGTTTCGGTTGAATTGTTCACTTTTAACAAATAAATTCCTGAAGTCAGTTTTGATGTGTTTATGGAAATATGACCGTTTGTTTTAATAATTTTTACATCAGAAGAAACATTGTTACCTTCAATATTATATATCGAAATAGTCTCTTTTTTAGCCCGTTTGTTAGTTATTGTGATATAATCAGTAAAAGGATTAGGATAAACGATAATTGATGAAATATTTTTATTTTCCTTAACCGATGTTACGTGAAATTCTATTGCTCCTATATCGGGTAAAGTATCTCTAACAAAATCGTAATAATCGGTTGCGGGAGCATATTGTGCTGCTGCGGCATTAACGGCAGGCGAATTACTTTTTATATTAAAATTGTTACCGGTAGCATCGACGAACAAAGGATCCGCTACGATTGTATTTTCCTGTATAGGTACAACATCGTCATCCTGATTGGGAATGCCGTTTACACCGTAAATAATATTGTGCGAAACTATCACATCCGTAGAGCTGCTGCTTGATATGGCATAACCTCCCCAATCTGTGTCTATTACGGATATGTTATTGCAAATGCGTATATCGTGTCCCCTTTGCGTACTAATTCCTATATTTTGTCCCGATTGGTCACCGTCAGCATAAGTTACCGTGTTGGTATATGAATTCATATAACATGTATTGTTGAAAAAATCAATATGATAACCGTCATTGGAATGAACACCGCTATATCCGTTCCAGTAGCAGATGTTATTTTCTACAAGGATTCTTTGTCCGGAACTTTGCCAACTGTCATAATCGTTTCTTTGTAAAGAAATTCCTTTTCCCTCATCAATAACAGGTTTTATAAAAGGTTTGGTTCCTACCCACGAAAAAATTTCGTTATAATTGTTATGAACTTTATTACCTGATACTTTTATAGTGTAAACGAGGTCATCGTTGCTTTCGGGAGTATAAGGTATCGACTTTGTAATTACCAAAGCATGGGTTCCGGAGTAAGAGCGTCTTGTACAATCATGAATGTCGTTGCCTTTTACATTTATATAGGCGGATTCCACAATTCTTAATCCGCATCCGGGGGTGAACTGAATTGTATTATTAACAATGTTTAAATGATGACTGTTTGTAATGTAAATACCTTTTGTATCTATATAAGTAGGCCGGTAAACCTGACCTATAATAGGGAAAGTCATATTCCATATCTCTTCTATTGTTGTCCCTACCTCTACTCTAAAAAGAACTTCGTCCAAAGCCGGATGTAAAATATCTACCGTATTGGAGTCCAGATAAAGAAACTGCATACCATCCGTTTCAAGTCCTTCGGCTTCAGATAACGGTATGTTTTCAACTTCTCCGTAAATATTAAATCCTTCAATATTCAAGTATGAAGAATTCATTATACGTAAAATACATATGCCGTCACCTTTCAGTATTGTATTTTCATCATAAGGCTTGAAAGTTATGAATTTGTTTTTCGTCCCGTTTACGTTATAAATTTTCAGTGTGTTTTCGCGGTTCCAGATATGCGGGTTGTTGCGGTCGCTGTTTCCTCCGTATGTAAAATCGGGATCATACGAGGGATTGTTATACCGTCCCATGATAAAAACAGTGTCTCCGGGTTGCAGCAAATTGTTATCCAAAATGTAATCAAGCGATTTTAAAGCATTAACGGGGGAGTGACCGTTATTTGAATTACTGCCGTTCTGTTGGTCTATATACCAGTTGTTTTGAGCGTTAAGTCCGGTAAAAAAGAAAAAAGCTAAAACAGTTGTTATGGTTTCAAAAAATTTTGTCATGAAAAAAGAAATAACACGGTGTTTGTTAATTTATTTGCTTTTGGCTTTCATTCTTTTTCTGTAAATAACCCCTGCGATATATTGGGCTATCAAAAAAGAAAATACATTCATAACCAGAGATTGCCATGAAAATCCTATATCGAAATAAACTTTGTTAACAATTCGTATAACAATAATTATTGCTACCGGAATGTGAATAGCCAACATCCAATCGCGTGATTTGAATTTACTTTTGGCTCTCCAGAAACCGAACGGGAAAGCCAAAAGAAATACAACCGCTGCAAATAAATAATCGTTCATATTATTTTGAATAATGAATTGCAAATATACTAACATTGTAATTTGCTTTAAATATGGATAAAATAAAAAAGAGGTGTCTTTCCGTCCAATCAGTGCAAATTGAGAATATTCCGGTATATGAAAAGTAAAATAACTACTTTTGAATGTGCTTAACTAATAGTTTGAAATAAATAAGTTATGATAAAAAAATACATTTTAACAGCGATAATATTCATTGGTTTTATGATTGCGGGATTTGCACAAAAAACGGAGAAGCCCTTGTCTCATTTTAATATTAGTGCAATGGTTAATGCGGACGTTATTTACGATATTAAGCAAATGGACCCGGCGTGGTTTGCGGGTTTCAGGCCTTCAAAAATACCTGTTTATCCTACGGACCCGGGTTGGGGAACAAATGGTCACACTTATTTCAGTTTACAGCAGTCAACTTTTAAGTTTGACGGAGTAATACCTGTAAATCATAAATGGAATAAAGTTGTTTTGCATGTTACTTTCGATCTTTTCGGTACGGGTATTCATGCCGGAGAAACAGTGCCTAGGTTCAGGACGGGTTATGGTACTTGGGGTCCTTTTTTGATGGGTAAACAGTGGTCGACTTTTGTTGATTTGGACGCTTTTCCGGGGACATGGGATTGGTGGGGACCGTCGGGAATGGCTTTATTACCGAGTCCTATGATTAGATATACCGCCGACTTGGGTGTTCATAATAAAATGGAAACATCGTTGGAAGTACCCGGTTCCGAAATTGATCCGGGGCAACTCAGACAAATAGACCCTGTTTTGGTTGATTTTAAAACAAAACAGGTTTTACCTGATTTTGTTTTAAGATATACAAATTACGGTGATTGGGGGCATTTTAGGGCAGCCGTCCTGTTAAGGCAACTTTCATATGAAAAGGTTAGCATTCAGTTGGAAAAAGCGGAAGCTCATCATAAATTCGGTTGGGGTGTTAATATTACTTCCGTGATAAATTTATTTAAGAAAACCGGAAAATTGAAACTCCAAACCGTTTTCGGAGAAGGTTATGCAGGTTATAATAATGACGGAGGCGTGGAAATTGCACCGGATGAAAATCTCAAAGCAACGGTGCCTTTTCAACACGGTTTTGTTGTAGGATATGACCAGAATATAACCGGCAAGATAAAGTTTGCCGTAACGTACAGTGAAACCATACAAAATAATAGTGCCGGGCAACTTGATAATGCATTTCATCATTCAAGATATTTTGTTTCCCAATTTGTTTATAATGTTATAGAAGATGTGTTTATGTTCGGTTTAAATTATCAATGGGGTGAAAGGATAACGAAAAGTCTTGATCATGCCGATGACAGTAGGATAATGTTCTCGGCCAGATATTATTTTAAATGGTCGTCGAAAAAGGAGTATTAAAACCTAACGGTTTTGAAAATCAAATTCTTTAAGTTTGTTCCTTATTTCATCAAGTGCAAGATTACCTATACTGCCTGTGTGAGTATGTTTTGCCTTTTTGCCGGTTTTAAAATTCCCGGCTAAAATATCTTCACCTACCTTTTTGTATGCATCGCGAAAACCGTATCCTTCCATTACAAGTTTGTTAACCTCTTCAACACTGAAAATCAAATCGTACTTTTTATCATCTAACACATCTTTGTTAACAATTATATGGTTAAACATAAATTCAGTTACCGAAAGGTTTTCTTTAGTGGTATCGATAGCGTCGAAAAGAGCTTCTTTTAATATTTGGAAGTCGCGATGGTATCCCGATGTTAAGTTATTTGTTATCATTGTTATTTCCACCGGAAGGGATTGTATTTTATTTGACCGTGCTCTGATAAGTTCAAAAACGTCGGGGTTTTGTTTGTGAGGCATTATGGATGAGCCTGTTGTCAGTTCTTTGGGAAATTTTACAAAACCGAAATTTTGACTCATAAAAAGTATTATATCAGCCGAAATTTTAGAAAGTGTTCCTGCCAAAGAAGCCAGGGCATAAGCAAAAATCTTTTCGGTTTTTCCCCTGCTCATTTGGGCGGCTATGGAGTTCACTTTTTTATGAGAAAAACCCAATTCTTTTGTTGTAAAATCACGATCAACGGGGAATGAGGAACCGTATCCGGCAGCCGATCCCAGTGGATTTTGGTCTGCTACTAGATATGCCGAATGCAGCATGATGATGTCATCTATCAACGCTTCGGCATAAGCACTGAACCATAGACCGAAAGAAGATGGCATGGCTATTTGGGTATGGGTGTAACCGGGAATAAGGATGTCTTTATGTTGTTCCGCAAGTTCCAGTAATTTCTCAATCAAACTTTTAGTCAA
>WFZS01000081.1 GCA_015489465.1 Bacteroidales bacterium
ATCAAACTGATAACGGTTTACAGCGGAGAACTTGACAACCCCGATTATTACAACAATTCACCTTTGCGTTGCTATTTCTGTAAAACGGAGGTTTACACCCGGATAAAAGATATTGCAAAAGATTTTCCGGGTTTTGTAATTGTTAACGGCAATAATATTGACGATCAAAGCGATTACCGTCCGGGTAACAAGGCTGCTTCGGAGAATAATGTTTTTTCGCCTTTTGTTGATGCGGGACTTTCCAAACATGATATTCGTGCCATTGCAAAAAAATACGATTTACCCGTTTGGGATAAGCCTGCAAGCCCTTGTTTGAGTTCAAGATTTCCTTACGGACATAAGATTACTCATTCCAAACTTAAACAGGTTGAAACGGCGGAAGGAATTTTGGAAAAGTACGGTTTTAACGATGTTAGAGTCAGGCATTTTGACGGTTATTGTAAAATAGAAGTACCGGCGGAATTAATACCGAAACTGGAATCCGTTTTTGATGTTGTTTCGGAAGAGATAAAGAAGAAAGCGAAATTTGAAAAAGTGCTTTTGGATACCGAAGGGTTGGTGTCGGGAAAAATGAACAGGGCTATTTTAAAAAATGTTGTGCCATGACAAATTTTAATCACGATAGCAACAGGGTTAAAAGGTTAGGTTTTCCGGAGATCATTTACGGTGAATATAAAACCGTTGATGATTTGAGGAATATACTTAATCATTATTCGGATAACGGTTCCAATGCGTTGGTTACAAAACTGCAAAAGGAAAAATATGAAATATTAAAACAATATTTTCCCGGATCGTTTTACGATGAAGTATCCGGTGTTTTCATTTTGAAACCGTTGGAACAAAAACAGTGGGATTATGACGTAGCTGTAATATCGGCTGGCACATCCGACAAACATGTTGTAAACGAGGCTTTTTACACTCTTTTATTTCTCGGTGTTAATCCTAAAATTTATTCTGATTCGGGTGTTGCCGGAGTGCACAGGCTTACTGAAAATAAAGAGGAGATAGATAAATTCAAAGTTTTGATTGTTGTGGCGGGATTTGAAGGAGCGTTACCGTCGGTGGTGGGAGGATTATTCCCTCAGCCTGTTATTGCCGTTCCCACGGATGTGGGCTACGGTGTGGCAAAGGGAGGAAAAACCGCTCTGAATGCAATGCTGTCAAGTTGTGCAAACGGGGTTACGGTTACAAACATTAACAACGGATACGGAGCTGCAATGGCTGCAATCAGAATATTAAACCTTTTAAAAAGATGAGAGCAATATATATAGAGGCATTTTCGGGATTGTCGGGCGATATGTTCCTCGGTGCATTAGCCGGTTTATCGGGAAATTTCGATTTGTTGAAAGAACTTCCCGCAAAATTGAACTTGCCTGATGCCAAAGTGGAAATATATGATGTTGTTAAAAACGGAATAGCTTGCAAACATGTGAAAGTCGTTGATTTAAAAAGCAATAACGGACATGATAATCCCGGAAGGCACTTAACGGATATATTTGAGATAATTGAAAAAGCCTCTATCACGTCCGCTGCGAAAAAAATAGCAAAAGAGATATTTCTGATAATAGGCAAAGCGGAAAGCAAAATACATAACATACCTTTGGAAAAGATTCATTTTCACGAGATAAGCGGTGTTGATTCCATAGTTGATATTGTAGGTGCTGCCGTTTTAATTGATGAACTTAACATAACTGAAGCCCTGTCAACACCGGTTTGCACCGGCAAAGGTTTTGTTAAAACGGCTCACGGTAAATTGCCTGTCCCCGCACCGGCAACACTTGAAATATTATCCGGAATCCCATTTTACAAAGGTGATGAAGAGGGCGAAAAGGTTACGCCCACAGGTGCAGCCATACTCAAATATTTGAATCCGCGGTTTGATGAAAAACCTTTGGTAATTGAAAAAACGGCTTACGGACCAGGGGAAAAAGATTTTGATGTGCCTAATGTTTTGCGAATTAGTTTGTTAAAGAACGATAACAAAAGTGCCTCGGGAAAAAAACTTTTTATTCTCGAAACAAATATTGACGATATGAATAATGAGCTGTTGGGAGCTGATTTTCAGGAAGGATTGCAGGGCGCAGGAGCTGTAGATTTTCATTTTACCAATGTAATGATGAAAAAAGGTCGTCCCGGAATTTTGATAAGTTGTTTGGTAAAGGAAAGGGATATTGATGCCGTATCAAATTATCTGCTGGATAATACATCTACCATAGGGGTAAGATATTATCCCGTAAACAGAAAAACATTGGACCGCGAGATAAAAAGTGTGGAAACAAAATACGGAACCGTTGAAATAAAAATTGTCAATGCACCTTCGGGAAAAAGGTTTTCTGTTGAATACGAAAGTCTTATGAGAATCGGTAAAAAGACCGGTATTCCGGCGGTATTGCTTGAAAAAGAGATAATTAAAGAGATAAAAATATAAAGGAAAATGAAAAGGATATTACTTTTTGCAATTTCGATTTTGATATTTGCCGCGTGCAATGCCTCAGGTAAAACTGTTATTTATAAAATAACCGTTAAGAATCCGGTAAATATCAACAGACGGCATCAAACCGTTGAGGTTTCGCTTACCTCGTTGGGTATTGACATACCGGAAGTTGAAAAATTCGGCATTACCGATGAAAAAGGTAATATTATTGTTTTTCAACATTATGATTCCGACTATGACGGAAAAAACGATGCCATACTTTTTCAAACCGACATTAAAGCTAATGAGTCAAAAACTTTCATTTTAAAACCGTTAAAAAAACAACCGGAATTTAACTCTAAAGTCTATTCGCGTTTTGTTCCGGAAAGAACCGATGATTATGCCTGGGAAAACGATAAAGTGGCTTTCAGAACATTCGGACCCGATGCACAGCGGCGTTATGAAAAAGGCGATCCTACGGGAACCCTTACAAGCGGTATCGATTGTTGGCTTAAACGTGTTGACTATCCTATAATTAATAAATGGTATGAAAAAGCCACTACCGGTAAAGGTTCTTATCATAAAGATACGGGCGAGGGTTTTGACGATTATCATGTAGGAGCAAGCAGGGGTTGCGGAGGAACGGGAGTTTGGAGTGGTGATACGCTTTGGGTTTCCAAAAATTTTACCTCTTGGAAACGCCTTGCAAACGGGCCGGTCAGAACGGAGTTTGTATTGGATTACGCGGAATGGAATGCTAACGGAAAACCGGTAAAAGAACAAAAAATCATTTCGCTTGATGCGGGCGGTAATTTGTCGAAAATTAAAGTGAAGGTAAAAGGTGTTGACACTTTAACGGCGGGAATAACATTGCATGAAAACACCGGCAAAATAGTGGCGGAACCTGACGAAGGTTGGTTTACTTATGTCGAAACCCACAGAGAAAAAGATTATATCATCGGAACCGCCATAGTCTTGAACCCTGAAAACATTGCGGGATATAGAACTTATATTTCACCTGTACCTGACCACAGCCATCTTTTTGTTGATATGAAAGTAAACAGCGGAGAAGTTGTTTATTACTCAGGATTTTATTGGAGTAAAAGCGGTCAATTTAAAGATGAAAAAGAGTGGGAAGAGTATTTGCACAACTTTTCGGTAGAAATACAAAATCCTTTGGTTGTTAAAATTGAAAAAATAAAATGAAGAAGTTAATTGTAATAATATTATCTCTTTTTATTGCACACGGTTTGCAATCTCAAAACGGAGAGTCAAAGAGGCTGTTAAAAGATTGGTGGTTTTATAAAACCGACATCGGAAGTCCGTGGGAAGCTTTTCGCAGCGAGCGGTTAAGCAAGCTGCCTGTTTTTAAAAAAGTTCAATTGCCTCATACCTATAATGCTTTTGATGCCGTGGATCCCGACGGTCCTTATTATCAGGGTCCGGCTTGGTATTATACTTTTATAAAAATCGATACGCTCTATCCGAAAGGGAGGATTTTACTGCATTTCGAAGGTGCGGGTCAAGAGTCGGATGTATATGTTTTTTTGAAAAAGGCGGGGCATCACAAAGGAGGGTATGACGAGTGGAGTGTTGATATTACGGAATATGCAGAGAGGTATTTTGTGGAATATCCCGAAGGTGTCGGAAGGGTTCCCAAAGGTCTGTTACCTGTTGCCGTTAGAACCGATAATTCCAGGGATGTCAACAGAATACCGTCGGATTTAAGCGATTTTACAATTTACGGCGGCTTGTACCGCAATGTTTGGCTGGAATATGTTCCGCAAGTTTATTTTAACTCGATACATGTCGATTATACTTTGAGTAAAAACTTTAAAAAGGCTTTTGTTACACTTTCGGGTAATCTTAAAAACTTTTCCGGTGAAAAAGGTAAAAACGCAGTGGTAACCATAACGGTAAAAGATGAAAACGGAAAACGGATAAAACAGGTAAAAGAACAAATTCCCGTTAAAGAAGGAAAAACGGAAATCGGTTCTTTTAAAATAAAAAACGTAAAACTTTGGTCGCCGGATAATCCGTTTTTGTACACTTTTAATGTTGAATTGAATTTCCACGGAACTATCCAAAAGAAATCTTTCAAAACCGGATTTAAACATTTTGAATTTGAAGATCACGGTCCTTTTTTCCTGAACGGGAAAAGGTTGTTGTTGAGAGGCACATCTTATCATGAAGATTATGCGGGGCGGGGAGCAGCGGGAACAAAAGAGTTGATGAGGAAAGAGTTTTTGATGATGAAAGAAATGGGTGTTAACTTTATACGTTTGGGACATTATCAGCAACCGCAATATGTTCTTGACCTTTGCGACTCGTTGGGAATATTGGTTTGGGAAGAAATACCGTGGTGCCGCGGCGGACTGGGAAATGACGAGTACAGACAACAAGCCCGCAGGATGCTCACAAACCTTATAAATCAACATTATAATCATGCTTCCGTCATCATCTGGGGCTTGGGAAATGAAAACGATTGGCCGGGTGACTTTCCGCAATTTGAAAAAGATTCCATAATAGCTTTTATGAAATCGTTAAATAATCTTGCTCACAGTCTTGATCCGGTACGGAAAACGGCAATACGCCGTTGCGACTTTTGTAAAAATATTGTTGATGTTTATTCGCCGTCAATATGGGCGGGTTGGTACCGTGGAAAATATACTTCATACAAAGAGGTGAGCAAAATGGAGGCGGATAAGGTTAAACATTTTTTGCATGCCGAGTGGGGAGCAAGTATGCATCCCGAAAGGCATTCGGAAAATCCCGATAAAGGTCTCGGTAAAATTGCAAATGTTAATGAAGCCGACGAACGAAGCGGAGACTTCCTTTTAACGGGAGGAGAGCCGAGGGTTTCAAAAGACGGCGATTGGTCTGAAACTTACGGATGTAACCTTATCGACTGGACTTTAAAAGAACAGGAAACAATGGATTGGTTAACGGGTTCGGCGTTTTGGATTTTTAAAGATTTTTCCACACCGTTGCGTCCGGACAATCCGATTCCTTACGTTAATGAAAAAGGTGCCGTTCAAAGGGATTTCACTCCGAAAGATGCATATTACGTATTTCAATCGTATTGGACGGATAAGCCGATGGCTCACATTTATAGCCATACCTGGAAAACCAGATGGGGTGCCGAAAACGAAAATAAATTGATAAAAGTGTATTCCAACTGTGATGTTGCCGAGCTTTTCCTCAACGGTAAAAGTTTGGGAAAACGAAAAAGAAACAGCCGGGATTTCCCGGCTGCCGGATTGAGGTGGAAAACTACATTTAAACCCGGATTAAACAAAGTAAAAGTGGTAGCTCAAAAAGGTGATGTAACCGTAATCGATTCGGTTACATTTATATACCAAACGGAGAAGTGGGGGAAACCGGTACAATTAAAATTCGAACCCGCTGAACGTATTAACGACAGTACTTTTTCGGTTTGTGTAAAAGCTTATGATAAGGATAATATCTTTTGTCCAGACGCAAAAAATGTTGTCATATTCGGTATTGCCGGAAAAGGAAAGCTTTTGGATGATTTGGGGACTATTAACGGTTCGAGAAAAATTCAAATGTCAAACGGAAAAGCATGTATTAAAATTGTTACAAATGAAAAAGCTGTTGTTAGTGCCGTAAGTAAAAATACGTCGTCAATTTTCATTAAAATAAATAATAACCTAAAACCTTAAAACTATGAAAAAGATTTTTTTATTAATTGTTTCAACCGCATTGGCAATAGTAAATGTGGTTGCGCAAAACACTTTAAAAGCCGACGGGCCAGGTGATACTTACGAACTTATTACGCAATATTTGGCTCCCGACGGATTTCCTTTGGAACCACCCGACTGCAGTCATGAAGCTTTTGGAAGACACATTGACGAGGTTTGGGATTCAACTCTAAATGAGTATGTTTTCAGATTTTTTATTCACGTAGTTCCCGATGATGACAGGTGTATTCATCACGACAGGCAACGAAACGAAATTAAGGTTTATACACCCTCGCCCGACAGCCTGAAAGGTTTCAGCGGCGATAAAATGGTTTATACCTGGAAGATGAAACTTCCTGAAGGCTTTCAATCTTCTTCAAGTTTTACACACATCCACCAGCTTAAAGCGATAGGTGGAGATGAAGACGGAATGCCTATCATTACTTTGACTCCCAGGAAAGGTTCGCCTGACAGAATTCAGTTGCGCTTTGCTGCACATTCGTCACCACAAACCTTATCGGCTTTTCCCATAACCGATATTACAGGAAAATGGGTTAACATAATTGAAAAGGTAACATACGGAGAAAACGGTTCTTATGAAATTACCATTAATGATTTGGCCGACGGTTCTCAAATATTTCATTACAAAAAAGTGGGTTTACGAATGTGGCGTACCGGTACCGAGTTTGTACGACCGAAATGGGGAATATACAGAAAATTGAGTCATCCGGAAGATTTACGTGACGAGGAAATTCTTATGAATGAATTTTATATTAAAAAGGTGTCTGCAACTTCGATAAAAGAAAGTGAATTTGAGAACAATCTTACGATTTATCCCAATCCTGCAAAAGACAAAATTTATTACAGGTCTGATGATGGTAAACTGAAATTTGAAGGAATATTTAATGCAATGGGTAAACCTGTTACCGGCGCTAAAAATTCGGGTAACGAAATAATTTTGGGTAACCAACCCGCAGGTCTGTATTTTCTGAAATTTAGAAACGGCAATACCGTGTTTTTTAAAAAAGTGTTAATCATAGGATAGTTTCAGATATTCAAACCAAATTACCGGATTTCTTACAGGCATATTTCTTATCACTTCACTGTTTTTATAAAAATGCCTGTAAGATTTCCATATATTAAACCATCCGGGTTTTCCGTACTCAACGGATGAGAAAAGCATGGAAGGTTGTCCTGCCGGCCAATAATCCCAATACATTACATCGGGTTTGTAAGGCCATTCGGTTTTGTCTTTTATGAAGGGAGCCATAAATTCCACGGCTTTTTTAACTGATTTGCCGTCTCCGGTTTGATAATTCCAAAGGTTATTATCTTTATCCGAAAGCAGCATGGTGTTAATAACCATCCCCTCCAAATTGAACAGGGAATAGCTGTAAGGCTTTGTCCGTGCAAGCTCTTCGGGAAAACTGCCGTCAGCGGCAATTTGATTCGGGATTATTTGTTTTGTGAATTTTTCGCGGCAAAGTTCAAGAGCTTTTTTATCATTTAAAAACCGTGCGTATGCTGAAACTTGACTAACCCACCAGGTGCTGTGATTATTGGGATGATTGCTTTCTTTTTTTCCGAAACCGGAATTTATTAACCATTGTTCGTACTCGTAAAACCAGTTTTTAATCTTTCTTAAATCCATTTCGGAAATAAACCCGTATTCCTCCAGCACTTTAACGGACTGAGCAACTTCCATAAGGTGAATGCCGTCGATTATCCCGATATATCTTCCTTTATAACGACCGTGTATAGCTTGTGAATACTGCAAATTCGGATTCATCTTTGTCGAATCGTTTATAAACCATGCTTTGAGATGAGGTATTGTCGCAAGAGCATATTTTGCATTTTTTGTTATTAAATATGCCGAAGTCAGATTGCCCGTTATCGTGCCGAATCTTATAAGAAGTTTACGGTGTTCGTTAAAGTTATCCGGATTTGACATGCCGTCTCTTCTGATATAAGGACCTCCGGGATTTTCCGGGTCGGGCCACCAATAATCGCCCTCCGAAAAAAAGTCGTGTTTGGTGCCTTCACTGCGAGGAGATGTAACCGATGTAATTGTTATGGGTTTTTCATGTAAGTTTTTATCTGCAAACATCAATACGCTGTCTTTTAAAACTGTTATCGCTTTCTCCTTGAATTTGAAATTATTATTGTTATTGCGACAACCGGAAAGTATCAAATAGAATGATACCGTCAATAAAAAAGGGTATTTTATCAATTTAACTGACATATTTTATTGTTTTCCTGATATTGTATCCCGCCTGTAAACAGCTTCAAGAAAATAGTAATCGGCGTAAATAATAGGTACGTCAATTTCGGAGTTGGCAGGATAGTTTCCCGTTGAATGATCAAGGATGAAATATTTTTTAGGAAATGTACCGGGTGTTTGATAATATTTTACAAGATTGTTTAATATTTTATTTGCCGTAGTTCTGTAATAATTGCTGTTTTCAGCTGAATATTCACTTAACTCGAAAAGTGCTGAACTTATAATTGCGGCAGCAGAGGCATCACGTGGAGCGTTTTCATAGGAAGGAAGGGAAAAATCCCAATACGGGATGAGGTCATCCGGTAAATTTTTATTTGAAAGGATATAATGTGCAATATTTTGTGCCTGTTCCAAATATCTTTTGAAACGAGTAAATCTGTATGCCATTGTAAAGCCGTAAAGTCCCCATGCCTGTCCCCTAGCCCATGCCGAGCTGTCGGAATATCCCTGATGAGTTGTTTTTTTAATAACTTTTCCGGTAACCGAGTCATAATCTACCACATGCCATGAGCTGTAATCTTTTCTGAAATGGTTTTTCATGGTTTTGTCTGCATGGGAAACGGCAATTTTGTAATATGTCGAATCGTGTGTTTGTTCAAATGCCCAAAACAACAATTCAAGGTTCATCATGTTATCAATAATTACAGGATATTCCCATTGGTTTTTGTGATGGTCCCACGAACGTACACAACCTACTTCGGGGTTATATCTTGTTGCTAAAGTTTTGGCACTTTCAAGCAGTATATTTTTGTATTTTTTATTGTTAGTTATTTTATATCCGTTTCCGTAACTGCAAAACATTTTAAATCCCATGTCATGGGTTGTTCCATTGTCTTTTTGGTTTTTCAGAAGACCGGTATGTTTTTCGGCTTCCGTTAAATAACACGTGTCGCCGGTTATTTCATAAGCATACCAAAGGCATCCGGGATAAAAACCGCTGGTCCAGTCACCCGGAGAAACAAATTCTATTTCATTGTTGATTATTGTTCGCGGATTTTTGTCGAAATCTCTGTAATATTCACACGATTTGTGAAATTTTGAAAACACATCTCTTTCGGTACCTGTAATGTTTTTACAAGACTCTACAAAAACAATAAACAACAAAATGAAAAAAAACAAATGGAACTTTTTCATCAATAAATGTTATATGAAGTTTGAAACAAAACCCCGGCTAAAAAATTAAACCGGGGCTTATTAACCAAAAACCAAGTGTTATTTTGAAATAACCATCTTGCCTGATGAAACGTTATTAAGATAATTTACGGTAAACATATATACCCCGTCCGGAAGTTCTTTGTTTACTTCCCAGGTAAATGTATTTTCTCCTTTTTGCATATGACCAGCATCAATGGAAGCTACATTTTGTCCGGTTATATTGTAAATGTTAATGCTGACATTTGAAGCTTTGGGAATAGTAAACTTAAATGTTGCTACCGATTTAACGGGATTGGGGTAAACAGTGGTGTTTGCTGCATCAGAGGCGTAATTTTCACCCACTCCCCAAAATTCGGGGAACCATTTTAAGTCGCCGAGAGGTTTGTTGCCTTCGGCAGCTGAATAAGATTGATATGAGTGTGCATAACCTGCATCCACATTTTCTATACCTATGTCGTCAGGCCAGTTGTTCGGCATCGGGTCGGGTTGAGGATTTGTGTAAATGGCATGTAAGAAATCCCAGGGGATACCGGGCATTTTGTTGAAATCAACCACCTCTTCAATATATGCATTTGCGGTATCTGCACCCAGTACACTTTTTACCAACGGTGCCAAAACCATAGGTTTGTAAATAGTGTCGATGCTGTTGAAAAATTCAATAAGATCGGGTGTAAATGCAAAATTATTGTTATGAATTTCAAGTTGGGTATCGTCAAAAATTGTATCCATGGTTACCATGTAGATATGTAAATTGTCGGGATACGGACCGGTCTGTTCGGGGTCGTTTAATCTGTCACCGCCATATTCACCGTTTATAACAAGGTTGTTGGTAAGTTTGGCATGGTGTACTTTGGCAAAAGCAAAAACCCCGTGCATGCCTTGGTTATTAACCACCGTAACATGGTCGAATTCACAATAGTTGATTTCTCCTCCCATATTCCTCAATACACGGTCTTGCATGTAATAGACTGTAGTATTTTTTACAACGATAGTATCGACATAGTATCCGCGGGTATCTACAAGGCGTCCGTTACCGTTATAAGCTGCGTAGTTTCCTGTTTTAGCTGCAACACAGTTTTCCATGTAGAGTTTAATGCTGTCAGCTCTTATTTGCACGGAACATGCTTTGTCGTATTCGAACAAGCAACCTTTTAAGATAACCCTTGTATTGGTACCACCCACTCTGAAACCTCCCCATTTAGGGTTGGCATCAGGTCCGTTTGCATTGGACAAGTGGATGTTTTTAAGAACAACATCACCTTTAGTGTTTATCAACTTCGGGTAATGATTACTTGCATCTTTTTGCGCATAGAGAAAAGGGAGAAAACCATCACCGTCGGCAGCACGGAGGTATAATATTCTGTGCAGGTTAAGCTCCTTAGCCACAGGGTACAAGCCGTTTCTTTCGAGTTCGTAAATCGTGTAAGGATCTACAGGGTCACCGTTATCCAAGGTGTCACCTAAGATTACGGAACTCAGTTCTGTTCCGCTTGGAACTTGAACAACCCTCTGTCCCATAACGGAAACGGAAAGTATTGACAAACCGATAATAAAAAGTGCTTTTGTACCGGTTTTCAAAAAATTAATTAAAAATGTAAAGTTTTTCATGATAATAAAGTTTTGTTAAACAATTCGATTTATTTATAATTCAGCTTTTAATCCCAGGAAAACTATCATCCCGTATTCTTGAATTCTGTAAGGATTATTGGTGTTTTTATTTATGTATGATTCTTCACGTTGATTATTCAGGTTGGTAAAACTTAAAAACGCTTTTAAATGACTGTTAATCTTTTGGCTGAACGATGCATCCCATCTCCAAAATTTCCATGCGTAGATATCCTGAATTTCTTGTGTTCTGGGAATTTTAAGATATGAATCCTGGAAAACTCCTGAGATTCTTCCCGAAAAACCTTTGTAATCGTAACCGAAAGAAATATTAAAAATAAACGGAACCTGACTGGGTACGGAAATCTCCCGCTGTTGTGAAACCGCATAACTTTCGGTTATAATCATTCCTGTAACGGGGTCACGGTAAGTTGTATCCACTGTCGTGTACCAATATTTTGTTGATTTCGAGAATATCCTGCTGAAATTTGCACTTAAAACAATCCCGTTAAACGGTTTGGGAAGCATCTTAAGGTTGGTTTGCAAATCGACTTCAAAACCGTAAACTTCAGCTTCGGGACTGTTGTCATATGTCGTCAGATAGAAGTTTTTACGACCCGGAAAGCCCAATGCTTCCGCTATACTGTCGCTGGCGATAAAGTAATCCTGTACAATGTAAAATATGTTTTTGAGGTCTTTATAAAAACCTCCTATTGAAAGTAATCCGTATTTGGTATTATACAATGATATATTAAGGTCGTAATTCCATGCTTCCATATGTTTTAGATTGGGATTTCCGGCAAGAATCTTATTAGTGTTTACATCAATAAGTGTTGCAGGTGAAACATAATTAAAATTGGGTCTGGCAATTGTTTTTACGGCGGCTGCCCTTATCATCAACCAATCAAGCGGTTTGTAAATGATATGAAAATTGGGCAAATAATCGGTGTACTTTTGATAGGTGGTGGTGTCTTTTACATTGCCTGTTTCTCCGTAGCTTCCCGATAATGCGGAATATTTTCCACCGTATCTGTTGTCGGAGTGTTCCATTCTTACACCTGCAATAAGAGTAAGTCTTTTACCCAGGTTTATTTTACCCATTAAATAGCCTGCGCCGATAGTTTCGTGTGCCGTATAATCTTTTACGTCTTTTCTTCTGTCGTGATAATAATAATCTTTTTGTGCGCTATACCAGTCGTGAGTATAACTTCTGTTAAAGTTGAGATTAAAAGGATATTCACCGTCAAAAACACTTCCGTCTATGGGTTTGTAATCGTAAAAGAAAGTTTTTGCGGCAAGCAGTCCGTTTGATGTATAAAATACTTCGTTAGGGTAACGTTCTATTGCATCCGCTAAAACCGGTCCGCCGAGATAATATTTAGGTTCATAATCGTAGTTGTATTCGTTTACCCTGTCGAGAACGGTATATTTTCCACCGGCTTTGATAAACCCGCTGATATCAGCACCTATGTTGAAAGGATATTTTGTATTTAATATGGCCGAATAATATTTTTCATTAACGGAAGTTGTTGCCGCAGATGACTGACGCAATCTGGCTTCGTCGTAATTTTTATTCGCCTCGTTAATCCATTTGTCGAAGTCATTATCGGTAATGGAAGTACCGGCATAAGCATTAATATCTCTGAAAACCATTTCGGCATCCAACGGTTTTTCATTATTGGTTACCGAAGTTGACAGGTTCCAATCCAATAAAAGTTTTCCCGCATTATGATCACCTCTTAATGCAAAAGAGAGGATGTCAAGGTTTATGTTTTTTTCTTTATTGTAATACCTGACGTCATTATACTCTCTGGGTGAATATCTTTCGGATTGGGAATAAATATCTCTTTTGGTTTTGCTGTAAAAAGTATAAAAAGAGATGTTACCGCCTTTAATATTATAATCGAGGTTTATGCTGCCGCCGGCTCTTTTTCTGTTTTCAACTATATCCGAAAGTCTGAAATCTTTGTAATACAGTTCATTGTCTTGGGTTGTAAAGCTTGAACCCAAAAGGTTATTACTTCTGTCAATTTGCTCCATGTTGCCCTGTACTATCAAGCCTAGTTTTTTATTTAAAAACCTTTTTGAAAAATTAGCGGCGGCCCTGTAATTGTTAAAACTGTTGTCAAAGCCGTTGTATCCACCGTCCAGCCTTATTGAACCTTTTGTTTTGTCAACGGCTTTTTTAATAATGAGGTTAACCGTTCCGCCTACTGCATCACCGTCCATATCCGGTGTGGGAGATTTAAAGACTTCAATACCTGCCAAAAGGTCGGGTGATATCATACTCAAGTCAACGGACCTGTCTTTTGTGGAATTGGAAGGTAACTTGGAGCCGTTTATTGTAATTGCCGTAAATTTCGGTGAAAGTCCTCGTAACATAATTTTTTGTCCTTCTCCGGCATTACGTTGCACGGCCACTCCCGAAATACGGCCAACGGCTTCGGCTGCATTCACATCGGGTAGTTCCCTGATTTTGTTTTCCGAAACGACATTAACCAGAGCATCTGAATTAAGCTGTTGGTTTATAGCCTTTTGTTGTCCCAGCAACTGACCCGAAATAACAACTTCGGACAATCCTATCCGGACCGGCTTCATTGTTACGTTTTGTTCAATTTTATTGCCGGGTTTAATATTTAAAACAACGGTTTTATCTTCGTAACCCATATACGAATAAACCAAAGTGTCTTTTCCTGCCGGTACGTTTGATAATATGTACTTTCCGTAAGGGTCGGTAATTGTTCCGATAGTTGTACCTTTTACGATTATTGTTGCGCCAGGTAAACTTGAACCCGATTCTTCCGTGACCGTTCCGTAAACAATACCGGAACCTTGAGCAAAAGTGTTGCCTGTACTAAAAATAAGAAGGCTTGTTAGCGTTAATAAAAGTAAATTTCTTGTCATGCTTTTTATTTTTTAAAAAATCAATAACATAAATGTTAAACCTGCCCCTACCGGAAATAAAACTTTCTCTATTATTGTTAAAACAAGGGGTTTACTTAACATTTACTATTGACGGTTTTGTTTGACTGCCGTAAACAAAGGTAAAGCGTGAACGAAAAATTCGATTTTGATTATGTTGCAAATAATTAAGGTTATGTTACAACGGGTAGTGGAAATGTTTCAAATAGTTTAGATAATGTTACTTTTTTTATGTCACGGGGAGAAGGAATGTTTTGATTACCGGAAAAGGAAATTTTACTTTTTGTTTTTTTGAATGAAACGTGAAGGTGTTTCACCGTAATACTCTTTAAAAGAGGTGATAAAATAACTGGTGCTTTTGAATCCCGCCCGTTCCGCTACTTCGTTAACATTATATTCGTTTTGCAAAAGCAATTTGCGTGCGTATTTCATTCTTTCCGATTTTATGATTTCACTGGGATTATTATCGAATATTGCTCTGAATTTACGGAATAGTTGGGTCCTGCTCATTCCCAGTTCACGGGCTAGTTTTTCCACTGAAAAACCGGGATTGGAAATATTTGCCTTTATAATTTCAAATACCTTTTCTATGAATTTTTTATCTCCAGTATTTTCAATTTTATCTATTTCTTCAATAATATTGAGTTTTGAATATTTTCTTTTCAGCTTTTCGCGTTGCAATATTAAATTGTTAACCACAGCTTTTAAATAGTCGTCATCAAAAGGTTTTTCAATGTAAAAATCGGCACCGGTTTCAGCACCTTTTATTTTATGTTCTACATCGGCTTTTGCCGTTAAAAGTATAACCGGAATGTGCGAAGTGGCATGATGTTGTTTTATGCGCGCACAAAGCTCGATACCGTCGATTTCGGGCATCATGATATCCGAAATTATAATGTCGGGCATTTGCGTTTCGGCAATTTCAAGACCCTCTTTACCGTCCTTGGCATTATAAACTTTAAATTCTTTTTCAAATAAAGTTTTTAAATAATTTCTTAAATCGTCGCTGTCTTCAACAATTAAAATCGATTTGCTTTTACCGTTTTCATTACCGTTAATTCCCGGAATATCTTTTATTTCATTGTCTTCCGTTTCGGTAAAATGTGATATGGGCTCTTCGCTGCCAATTTTTTCATCTTTATAAAATGATTTGTTGACAGGAATTTTTACGGTAAAAACAGTGAAACCGTTTTTATTACTTTCAACATTGATACTTCCTTTATGAACCTCAACCATTCTTTTTGTAAAAGCCAATCCTATTCCTGTGCCCGTAACTTCGGTGTCGGCTTTGTCAACATGATAAAATCTTTCAAAAATCTTTTGATAATCTTTTTCGTTTATGCTTTTCCCGGTATTGGCAACTTTGAATGTCAGAATTCCATCTTCCGAAACATCAACGGTTATCTTAATAGTGCCGCCTTTATCAACAAATTTTACGGCATTTGATAAAAGGTTGAAAGCAATTTTGTTAAATATGTCTTTATCATACCAGGTTTCAACGTTTCCGGTATTATTTTCAAAAATCAGTGTAACACCTTTTTCTTTTATCTTGAACTCAAAGCACGCGATGTTGTCTTCAATATTTTTAATGATGTTATTCGGAGTAATATGTAATTTAACCAAACCCTGTTCGGCTTTCCGGAAGTCCATTAATTCTTGCAAAAGAGATAACAGGCGCTTTGTATTTTTCGACATAATTTCCACCAGGTACCTTTGATCCGGAGAGAGTTTCCCGTCTTTTTTTAATTTCTCAAGAGGACTTGAAATCAATGTTAAAGGTGTTCTGATTTCGTGCGAAATATTGGTGAAAAACCTCAACTTCGTTTGATTCATTTGCTGAATCCTTTGCTTATCACGCCTTTCGAGTTCCAGCAGATTTTTTTGCTGTATTCTTGTTATCATTATTTTCCTGAAAAAGAGGAAAAGTAAGGTTAAAATTATGATGTATATGATGTATGCCCATATTGTTTTCCAAGGTGGCGGTAAAATCGTTATATGCAATGAAGCTCCTTTGGTATTCCAGTAATTATCATTGTTCGAACCGATAACTCTGAATGTATATTCGCCCGGCGGGATGTTTGTATAAACGGCTTTGCGGTTTGTCCCCGCAAAAATCCAACCGTTGTCAAACCCTTCAAGTTTGTATTTGTATTGATTTTTACCCGGAGAAGTGTAGTTGAGTGCTACATAACTCAAAGTAATAGCAGACTGATTATGTTTTAAAGTAATGTTTTTTAAAAACAGAATGTCGCCGGGAATTAATGAGGAATCTTTGGAGACATCTATTTTATTGTTGAATAAACTTAATCCCGTAATATAAACGGGAGGAATTCTTTTGTTTTCGGTTATTTCTTCGGGTTTGAAAATATTAAATCCGTTGTGACCGCCGAACAACAAATATCCGTCATGTGTTTTTAGCGAGACATACGGTTCGAACTCGTTACCTTGAAGTCCGTCTTGTACATCATAATGATGAAAGATATTTTTTTCATAATCCAATTTATTCAAGCCGTTAGATGTGCTTATCCAAATGTTGTTTTCATCGTCTATCTGCAAACTCCTTACCCAGTTTGATGATAATCCGTTGTTTTCGTTGTAATGGTAAATTTTGTTGTTTTTAAGATTGAATTTGTCCAACCCCATCTTGGTTCCGACCCAAAGGTTTCCGTATTTGTCAATTTGTAAAGCGTAAATGTCGTTGCAGCTGACGGTATTAGAATCGTTGGGGTTGTTAACAAACCTTTTTATCGTCCCCGTTTTTTTATTAAACAAAAAAATACCATGATCTTTGGTTCCTATCCAAAGCGTGTCTTTCCCTTGTTGAATAAGGCATCTGGGTCTTGAAATTTTGTTGACTGTTTTAAACGTCTTTTTTACCGGATCGAATTTTTGAAGATTAATATAATTTCCTACCCATATTTCACCTTCCTTGTCTTTAAAAACCACATAAACCCTGTTGTCTGCCAAACTGTTTTTATTATCATTATGTTTAAAATAACTAAAGCTGTCGGTGGATTTATTGAAAATCGCCAAACCTTCACGAAAAGTTCCCAGCAAAAGATTTTTTTTATCCAACTCACAAATTGAAAAGATATAATCGTCTTTAAGTGTATTGTTTTTTGTGCCGGCACGGTAGTTTTTAAAAGTTCCTTTATTCTTATCAAATCTGCTTAACCCTCCGCCTTCTTTAGTGCCTACCCAAATATAACCGTCGCTGTCTTCCGCCAACGCCCTTATGTTATTGTTAAACAATCCGTTTTCTTTAAAGTTAACATTGTAAAGTATAAAACGTTTACGTGCTTTGTCCAGGTAGTTTACACCGCTGTTGTATGTTCCTATCCATATTATATTTTGTGAACTTTTAAATCCCGTAATCAAAGCTTTACTGTTTATCCCTTCCGGATTGTAGATATCGTATGGGTAATATTTTAATTTATCATTGTTTTCGTCATAAAGATAAAGTCCGTCGTCACGTACTAAAACAAAAAACTTGCCCGGTGTGTCTTCAATAATACCGAAAACACGGTTTGATGAAGAAAAACCGTTGTCAGTGCTTATATGTTTTTTGATTGTTTTTCCGGGTGCACCGTTAAAACCGTATAAGCCTGTATTTTCGGTTCCTATCCAAAAGTTGTTTTTGCTGTCTTGCATTATCACCCTTACCTTGTTTATTCCTTTATCTTTACAATAACGGGTAAAAGTGCTGTCGGTATAATCAAATTTGAAAACTCCTTTTCCGGAGCCTATCCAAATATTGCTTTTATTGTCTTTAAAAATGGTGTTTATTTTAGAACTTTCCTTGCCGTTATTTTTAATCAATGTTTTTAGCTTTTTTTCCGGTGGGTTCCAAGTAAACAGCCCGTTAGAAGTACCTATCCATAAAACGTTGTTTTTGTCAAAACAAAGTGAATTTATTATAATATTCCGTGAATCCGGCGAAAGAGTATCTTTACTTAAAACAAGAGAAAATTTTCTTTTGAATCTATCGAAATATACCAGACCTTGTCTTGACGCTATCCATAAATTGGGTTTTTTAATATCTTCCAGGATGTAATCTACGGAAACGTCATGTAAGGAATTTGCTGAGCCCGGAAAATTTTTAAAAGTTTCAAAATTATATGCATCATATTTTGAAAGTCCTTCCTCGGTGGCAAACCATATAAATCCCAAACTGTCTTCCATAATGTGGTTTACCCGGTTGGAAGGAAGTCCGTCATCACGTGTAAGATGATTAAAATTCAGAGTGAAATTTTGCGAAAAGAGAAATGCCGGAAGTATAAAGAGCGATATTGTAATTAAATAAATTACGGGAAACGAATAATTTGCAGTTTTTACCGGATTATTAATATTTTCTCTCATAATTAAAACTGCATGTAACTTTAATAATTGTGATTTATTTAAAAGAAAAGAAACCGTAACAAATATAATATATTGTGCGCTCTAAAAAAAGGGAATGTTTTTTTTAGAAGTAATAAAAAAACTTTGTGGAAAGTTTAAATTGGAAACACTGAAATTCCCTTATTAATTGGGGAGTTACTCTTTTTAACTTATTTTTGAGTTTATCTTTTTTAAATATCGTTTTTATTATGCGTCATTACTTTTTGGTTGTTTTGTTTTTGCTATCCTTTTCCGGAGGTTTTAGTCAGTCAAAATACGTTGTTGTTATCCATGGTGGAGCCGGAAATATTACCCCGGCAAATTTACCTGCTAAACGAGCTTTGTTATATAAAACCAAGCTGAAAGAAGCTTTGTTGTCGGCTGATTCCGTTCTTAAAAACGGAGGTGTGGCAATAGATGCGGTTGTTGCCGCCATTACGGTTTTGGAAGACTCACCGCTTTTTAATGCCGGAAAAGGAGCTGTTTTAAACGCCGAGGGTCAGGTGGAAATGGATGCCTCGATAATGAACGGTAAGGATCTTAATGCCGGTGCCGTTGCTAACGTTCATCATGTGAAAAATCCCATACTTGCCGCCAGAGCCGTTATGGAAAAATCACCGCATGTGTTTTTGGCATGCCGCGGTGCCGATGAGTTTGCCGAATCAGTAGGACTTGAAATGCGGGATTCCGCTTATTTTGTAACGGAGAGACGTTATAAAATATTTAAAAAGTTAAAGAAAAAGGAAATTGATAAACACGGGACGGTAGGTTGTGTGGTATTGGATTCTTACGGTAATCTGGCTGCCGGTACTTCTACGGGCGGAATGATGATGAAAAGTTTCGGCAGAGTGGGCGATTCACCCGTTATCGGTGCTGGAACTTATGCGGATAATAATACTTGTGCGGTATCGTGTACGGGCCACGGTGAATTTTTTATTAGATATGCAGTGGCTTATGATATTTCGGCTCTTATGAAATATAAAGGGCTGACACTGAAAAATGCGGCAAGTTTTGTAATTAACGGCAAGCTCAAAAAGGCGGGGGGCGAAGGCGGGATTATTGCCGTTGATAAAAACGGTAATTTTTCTATGACATTTAATACCGAAGGAATGTTTAGAGGTGTATTAAAAGAAGGAAACTCTCCCGAAATTTTTATGTATGGAGATTAAAAAAAACTGATTTTGACCGCCTGTTTTCATTCCGGTTAATTTTTCATTTTTACAAATGGTAAAATCTTTTTTTGCATAGCTATTTTATTTTACATTTGCTTTGTTAAAAAATGTGAAAAAATTGACCGGGGCTATTCTATGTATGCATATATAAGCGGTAAAATAACATTCTATTCTCCCACATTGGTAGTTGTTGAAAATCAGGGGATAGGGTATAATATCAATATTACGGTAAACACTTTTTCCAAGATAAAAGACAGTTCGGAGGTAAAGCTTTTTACTCATCTTGTAATAAGGGAAGATGCACACATACTTTACGGTTTTGCCGATGAAAACGAAAGAAAGCTTTTTCAGTTGTTGATAACCGTTTCGGGTGTAGGTGCAAATACCGCAAGATTAATACTTTCGTCATTAACCACCGAAGAGGTTTTTAACGCCATTACATCGGGTAATGTAAATGTTTTGCAAAGTGTTAAAGGTATCGGTGCAAAAACAGCCCAAAGGATTGTTATAGATTTGAAAGATAAACTTCTGAAACAAGATATTTCCATTGAAAAAGTTGATATTTCAAACAATACTTTAAAAGAAGAAGCGTTATCAGGATTGTTGATATTGGGATTTTCAAAGGGCATGGCTGAAAAGGCAATAAACAAGATACTTAAACAATCGGATATCGATAACGTTGAAAATCTGATTAAAGAAGCTTTAAAAATATTGTAGTTATTATTTAAGAAGTACTATAAAAAAGGTTTATTTAGTGAGGAGATTTAATTACTACTTGAAGATATTTTCTTTCGTGATTATTTTGTTGGCGGGTACTTCCGGCTTACGGAATGTTTATGCCCAAAATACAACGCCTTCGGATACTACTAACGTTAACGATACCACAATAAATCTTATTTATCCTTTTAACGACTTCACCGGAAACCCATTCCTGGACAATGTTTCAAGTCCTCTGTTTTTAAAAAATCCTTCCAATATAAAACAGGAGATAATTTACAATCCCGAAACAAATACTTACGAGTTTGTGAATAAGGTTGGTAATTTTACTTATCGACCGCCTACCACCATGGATTTTAAGGATTACCAAAAGTACAGGTTAAATAAGGATATTTACGATTATTGGAAAGAAAGAGCCGGAGTGGAGGGAACTTCGGAGGGAAAACGTTTAATACCTAAGCTGTATGTCGGGGGAAAAGCTTTTGAAACCATTTTCGGCAGCAACACTATTGATATAAGACCTCAAGGTTCGGCGGAAGTGAGTTTCGGTATTTTGGTGAATAAACGAGACGATCCTAATCTCGATTACAGACAACGGCGTGTGGCAAGTTTCGATTTTAACGAATCCATACAAATGAATGTTATCGCCAAAATAGGTGATAAGATTGAGTTTAAAGCCAATTACAATACCGAATCATCGTTTAATTTCGAGAATACTTTGAAATTAAAATACGAAGGCGATGAAGATGAAATCATAAAATTGATAGAAGCCGGTAATGTAAGCCTTCCTTTACGTTCTTCTTTAATCAGGGGCAGTCAAAGTTTGTTCGGTATCAAAACAATCTTACAGTTCGGTAAAACAACCGTTACCGCCGTTTATTCCGAGCAACAGAGTGAAACCAAAAATATCAAGGTTGAAGGTGGTGCCCAGTCCAACAGTTTCCAGCTTAAAGCTTTGGATTACGAAGAAAACAGACACTTTTTCCTCAGCCAGTATTTTCGTGATAATTACGAAAGAGCTTTAAAAGATTTGCCTGTAATTTCTTCCGATATAGTCATCAATAAAGTGGAGGTTTGGGTGACTAATATAGGTCCGGCAACACAGGAAAACAGAAATATCGTTGCTTTTACCGATTTGGGCGAAAATAATCCTGCAAAAATTTACAACGAACATATTTCACCTATACCCGGGAAAGTTTATCCGTCCAATTTTTCCAATGATTTGCTATACCAAATGGATACATTGCAGCTTCGTGATGTTAATAACGTATCCAACTATCTCTCGGGCGACCCGTTTAATATCGGTCAACAAGGTTATATGGTGGCGGGCGAAGATTACGTCAAACTGGAAAATGCCCGTAAACTCGACCAGTCCGAATATACCGTTAATAAGAAGTTGGGGTTCATTTCTCTTAATACGTCCATTAGTGACGATCAGGTCGTTGCAGTTGCCATTCAATATTCGGTTATAGGTACAAATGAAGTTTTTCAAGTCGGTGAATTTTCCGATCAAGGTGTTACGGCTCCGAACTGTTTGATTGTGAAGCTGCTTAAAAGTAATGTGCTTAACACCAGAATGCCGATGTGGGATTTGATGATGAAAAACGTATATTCCATCGGTGCCTATCAGGTTCAGCGTAAGGATTTTATTTTTAACATTTTATACTCGGGTGACAAAAACGGTGTTCCCACCGGATATTTTATGGAAGGACCTTCTGATGTAAAAGGAAAGCCTCTGATCCATCTGTTTAATCTTGACAATTTGGATAATCAGTTAAATCCTGTCCCGGGAGGTGACGGTATCTTTGATTTTATTGACAATGCAGCCACAAACGGAGGTACCATCGAATCTAAAAACGGCAGGATATTTTTCCCGGTTTTGGAACCTTTCGGAAGTTTTGTTCACGATTCATTGTTCCCTTCCAATCCCGAACTTGCCGAAAAATATTCTTACGATTCACTTTACACCCAAACCAAAGCTGCTGCCGAGCAATATCCAGATAAAAACAGATATATTCTCGAAGGTTTTTACCAGTCGAGTTCCGGTTCCGAAATAAGCCTTAACGCTTTAAATGTTCCTCAAGGTTCTGTTACCGTAACAGCCGGCGGTGTACCCCTTGTTGAAAATGTGGACTATACCGTGGATTACACTTTGGGACGTGTCAGAATATTGAATGAAGGTATTTTGAACTCCGGTACACCCATCAACGTTTCATTGGAGAGTAACTCCATGTTTAACGTTCTTCAAAAAAGAATGATGGGATTACATGTTGACCACGAGGTAAATAAAGACTTTCATATCGGAGGTACCATACTTAACCTTCACGAACGTCCATTGACACAAAAAGTTAACTATGGCGACGACCCCATTTCAAACACTATTTGGGGAATGGATTTAAGCTACAGAAAAGACTCGCGTTGGTTAACAAATATTATCGACAAACTTCCCGGCATTTCAACAAATGTGGTTTCAAAGATTCAGGCGGATGCCGAGTTTGCTCAATTTTTACCCGGACATGCAAAGGTTATAGGTAAAACGGGTGTTTCCTACATTGACGATTTCGAAGGTGCCAAGTCCACCATTGATTTAAAATATCCTTCATCGTGGTTTTTGGCAAGTACACCCCAAGGGCAACCCGATTTGTTTCCGGAAGGTTCAAGCAGGGATCTTGACTATGGAAAAAACAGGGCGCGCTTGGCATGGTATATAATCGATCCTACGATTTTTTACAGCCGTTCAGGTAGTTTAAGGCCTCCCAATATTGATAAAGATGAAATATCGAAAAATTCTACACGTCAGGTGTTGGAAACGGAAGTTTTTCCCAATAAAGATATTCCAAACGGAAGGCCGACTACCATACCGGTTCTCAACCTGGCTTATTATCCCGATGAAAGAGGTCCGTATAACTTTGATGTTGACGGACTTGACGAAAACGGAAAATTACAAAATCCCGAATCCAGGTGGGGCGGAATAATGAGAAAAATAGAAACATCCGACTTTGAAGCGGCTAATATAGAATACATTGAGTTTTGGATGATGGATCCTTTTTCGGAAGATTCGGATAATAGTGGAGAGATATATTTTGATTTGGGTGAAATTTCGGAAGATATTTTGAAAGACGGACGTAAAAGTTACGAAAACGGGCTCCCTGTTTCCGATGTTGTTGAAAATGTTGATACAACCGTTTGGGGTAGGGTACCTAACATGCAGGCATTGGTGGAATCGTTCAGTAATGTTCCCGGTTCGCGTAAATATCAGGATGTAGGTTACGACGGATTGGGAAGTACACACGGATTGCAAGATGAAAACAGCTTTTACAAGTCGGATTATCTTGATAAAATAGCTCAAAAATTCGGTCCCAATTCACTTGCATATAAACAAGCCGTTGCCGACCCCGCTGCCGACGATTATCATTATTTCAGAGGTTCCGATTACGACCAGGATGCAAAATATTCGAGTATCCTCGAGAGGTATAAAAAGTTTAACGGAGTGGAAGGAAACTCACCTACCGATGATTTGAACCCCGAAAATTATCCCATAGCGGCAACAAACCTTCCGAATGTGGAAGATATTAACAGGGATAATACATTAAGCGAAACGGAAAGATATTTTCAGTATAAGGTTAAGCTGGACCCCAACGAAATGGAAGTGGGTAAAAATCACATTGCCGATATTCAGGTAGCCAAAAACGTTCGTCTCGCTAACGGAAAAGTTCTTCCGGAAGTAAAATGGTATCAGTTCCGTATCCCCATTACGAATCCCGAAAAAATTGTGGGAAATATCACTGATTTCAGGTCTATCAGATTTATGCGTTTATTTATGCGCGGATTTAAAAAGCCCATAGTTTGCCGTTTTGCTACTATGGAACTTATCAGAAGTGAGTGGAGAAGGTATAAACATTCATTACTTGCCGACGGTGAATACATACCCTCCGATGACGGTACCGAAACGAAATTTGTTGTTTCTACGGTTAACATCGAAGAAAACGGCAGAAGAACACCGATACCTTATGTTATTCCTCCCGGTATAAGGCGCGAAACAAATTTCGCTACAACGGATTACGTAAGATTAAACGAACAAGCATTACAATTTGACGTTATAAACCTGCAGGACGGAGATGCACGGGGTACTTTTAAAACCACCGATTTCGATTTCAGGCAGTATAAAAAACTTAAAATGTATATACATGCCGAGAAGAGATTTGAGGATGAACCTTTGGAATACGGCGACTTGAAAGTTTTTATCAGAATAGGTGCCGATTTTACCCATAATTATTACGAGTACGAAATCCCCGTTAAGTTTACACCTTGGGGAACTTCCGTCAATAATCCCGATGAAATTTGGCCGCAAGAAAATGAAATGGTTATTAACCTTGAAGACCTTGTTAAAGTAAAACAGCACAGGAATGTAAAACTTCGCGACCCTAACAGTAACGAATCGATAACAAAACCTTATAAGGAATATCTTGGTGATGCAACGGTAACGGTTGTCGGTAATCCCAGTATCAGCGATGTTAAAGGGGTGTTGCTGGGTGTCCGTAATCCAAAAAAAGTTTCCGGAAGTTCATTTGCTGACGACGGCAACCCTAAAAGTGCAATATTATGGTTTAATGAGTTAAGGTTGACGGATTTTAACGATAAACCCGGTTGGGCAACTACCGGCAGGCTTCAGGCCGACCTTGCGGATCTCGGACGTGTAAGCTTGATGGGTTCCTATACATCCGCGGGATTCGGCGGAATAGATCAAAGGGTCAATGAAATCCCATTGGATTATCAAAGCTCGATGCAAGTTGCCACCGATATAGATTGGGGTAAATTTTTGCCCAAATCGGGCTTGGTAGTGCCCATGCATTTTGATTACGGGTTTACGAATATCACTCCAAAATACGATCCTATGAACCCCGATATTTTGCTGTCGGATAATCTGGATACTTATACCACAAAGCAAAACAGGGATTCCATAAAAGACCTTTCCATAGATCAAACGAAAAGAACCAACTTAAACCTGATGAATGTCAGGAAACAGCGAAAAGGAGGAAGAGGTAAGCGAAAACCCAGAGGTTACGATTTGGAAAATTTCGATGCTTCATTTTCATATTCAAAATTGGAACACAGTAACATAGACATCGAAGAAGAGGTTCATAAAAAATATCAAGGAGGTTTGGGGTATAACTATTCAGCCAGACCTAAAAATGTAAAACCGTTCAAGAAAATATCGTTTTTGTCAAAATCGAAATATTTTCAGCTTATTAAAGACTTCAACTTCTATTATTTGCCCAAATACATCTCTGTACGTACGGACATGACAAGGGATTTCACTAAAAAACAGTTCAGGGATAAAAGTTTCGGAGATATTATTACTTACCCTACTTACAACAGGGTTTGGAACTGGAACCGTGATTTCTCTTTAAAATACGATTTGGCAAAATCATTGTCTTTTGAATTGTCAACAAGAGGAAGGGCATATGTGGATGAGCCTGTTGTTTATGTTGACGACAAAAATTCACCCGCATGGGACCAATACCGCAAGCAAATTTGGGATAACATCCTGGATTTCGGTACTATGCAAAATTTTAACCAAACATTCAGGGCTACTTATAATTTACCTTTAAGAAAATTTCCGTTGGTGGATTGGCTTAAGGCTTCTGCCAGTTACCAGGCTTTGTATAGTTGGGTTGCATCACCGAAGTCGGTTCAAGCAAGATTCGGTAATACCATCGAAAACTCCGGTGATATCCAGTTGAACGGCTCGGGAGATCTGGTGAAATTTTACAATAAAATCAATTATCTTAAAAAGTTAAATACCAAATCGAGGGGTAGAGGTTCGTCAAGAGGACGAAAATCTTCGAAAGAGAAATCTAAAAAAGATAAAAAAAGCGAAACCGAATCAAAAGACGGTAAAAGCGTTTCGGACAGTACAAACACAAAACCCAAAATTAACTACACCAAAATTATCGGTGACGGATTTTTAAGAACATTGATGGTTGTAAGAGGTGTTAGCTTGAATTATAGAGAAGCGGATGGTACGTTGCTGCCCGGTTTTGTGTTGGAACCTACAATATTCGGATATAATATTGATCAAGATGCTCCCGGTTTCGGGTTTATGTTCGGAAGCCAGAGGGATATAAGAGCTGATGCCGCTATGAAAGGGTGGATAACAACGGATACCGTATTAAATAATCCTTACATTAAAAAACATTCGGAACAGGTAAATTACAAGGTTAACCTGGATTTGTGGAATATTATTAAAATAGACCTTGACGGTAACAGAATATTAACATCGGCATATCAGGCATATTACAGATATAATCCTTATACCGATTCATATATGGAGTTTTCGCCTGTTGAACACGGTAATTTCAGCATTTCGTACAATATTATCAAAACATCATTCGGTACCAAAGGTGATTCGGTTTCTTCTCCGGTGTTTGAAACGTTTAAAAGTAACAGACTTTCCGTTGCTGAAAAACTTGCTCACAGTAACCCTGTTTGGAACGGACAATACTTTTTCGACTCCATTGCCGGACAGAAATTTCCCGTGGGATACGGTTCCAATCAGCAGGAAGTTATGTATTATTCATTCCTGGCGGCATACGGCGGAAGGGATATTTCAAAAATGGATTATAACAATCCGTTCCCCGAGATTCCTTTGCCCAATTGGAACATAAACTTCAACGGATTTAACAACCTGGAGTTTATTAAAAATATTTTCAGAAGTTTCAACGTGCGTAGCGGTTACAGGTCAATGCTAAGTATAAATTCGTGGCAATCAAACCTTTTATACGATCCTCAAAATCCGGGTAATTTTTACCCTAACAGCATGAATTACGTTAACAAATACGATATAGGGGTGGTGTCGCTTATGGAAGATTTTTCTCCGTTGTTGGGTATCGATATGACCTTTAAAAACAGTTTGAGTACAAAACTCGAATATAGAAGGTCCCGGACTTTGACGATGAGCTTTGTAAATAACCAGCTTACCGAGGTTTCAAGCAGCGAGTTTACTCTTGGCTTGGGCTATAGGGTAAAAGATTTGAAATTTTCAATAACAACCGGTAATTCAAAGAAAAATTTTAGCAGCGATTTAAATCTTAAACTTGATGTGGGTTTGAGGGATAATATTACCTTTTTACGTAGAATAGACGAAAATAACAATCAAATTTCCTCGGGAGCCCGTCAAATGACTTTCGACTTTTCCGCCGATTACATGCTGAGTCAAAGTCTCCAGCTAAGATTGTATGTAAACTATAACGGAAACAATCCGTATATCTCGGCTCAATATGCAACGGCATCTACTAACGCGGGCTTCTCATTGAGGTTTAATTTGGCACAATAAAAACCCGGTTAAATTAAAAATCGAATAATTTAGGCTGATTATTGTCTTCGCCTTTATTGTTTTTGCCGTTCTTTTTACCCTGTGTCTTCTTTTTTGGTTTTTCTTCTTTAACAACAGGCATTTCGTCAAAAAGAGGTAAAGTATCGCCCTCGGGTATTAACTCTTCATTACCGGGAGTTTCATTTTTTTTATCCTGAACCTCTTCATCCTTTGAATCGGTATTTTCACTTTTCTCTCCTGTTTCTTCTTGTGCAGGAGGCTCGTAAGGTAGAGGTTCCAGCAATTTCACCTTTTTAATTTCTTTGGAACTCAATCTTTTTCCTTTGGCTTTGTAGCTTTTTACACCTATGAAGTCGGCCGGAAATATTATATCCACTTCGTTACCGTCTTTCTTAATCAGTTCAACTTCCAGCCTCGGCAGATAATCCAATGAAAACAGAATAAGTTTGGAACCTTTACTTTCGGGAATGAAAAGGTATTTTTTGTTGACGGGTGTGTCTTCGGGTATTTGAAACCTCTTTATATAATATCTTTTTTGTTCTCCGTCAAGGTAAACGGCTGTTATTATTTTGTCGGGATCAAACTTTTCGATATGAACCATTTCATCGTCAAAGTGTGTTGCCAGATCGAACCCCGTTAGTTTAAATTCGCCTGTTGAGAGTATTGTAAGTATTTTGTCGTTACCTTTAAATTCACCTAAAAATACTCCTCTTTCGTTGGTGTTAAGTCTGCGTACCGTTTCATCGTACCAAATTTTTCTGGCGGCAAGCGTGGATACTCCTTCTTCGCGTTTTGTTATACTTCTTACCGGGTTTTTTGTCAAAGTATTGCCGCGTGACGACCTTCCTTTAATGGCCAAAGTACTGAAATCAAAATCAAAACTCGTTTTTTTCAATTTCGGTCTCGGACGTAGTTTAACTTTGACTATTTCAGCCTCACCGTTCGGATTTGCGGAAAAATAAACGACTTTCGAGCCGGGTGTACCTTGAGTAAGGTCGTACTCTTTTTCGCGTGTAACACCTTTTACGGCAAACCTCTTAACATAGTAATTACCGTGTTTGCCGTCGCGGTAAATCATATTGTAAATAGTCCTGTCGTCATTTTTCTTAAAAACTCCGACGTGGATAATGTCTTCACCAACAAATACTTTAGGTGCTATTTTAACAACCTGGAAAGTTCCGTTTGCCCTGAAAACTATAATGTCGTCAATATCGGAACACTCCGTAACAAATTCGTCTTTCTTCAATGAAGTTCCTATAAAACCTTCCTCCCTGTTGACATACAATTTGGTGTTGGCAACGGCAACCATCGAAGCGTTTATAGTATCGAAGTTTCTTATCTCCGTTTTACGTTCTTTTCCTTTTCCGTATTTTTTCTTTATTTGCCTGAAATAATTTATGGTATAGTCAACAAGATGGTCAAGATGGTTCTTAACCTCTTCCATTTCGGCTTCCACGGCTTTAATCTGTTCGTCAGCCTTGAAAGCATTATATTTTGATATTCTTTTGATTTTTATTTCCGTCAGTCTCACCAAATCGTCGTGTGTAACATCGCGGCGTAATATCTTTTTAAAAGGTTCCAAGCCCTTGTCTATTGTCGTTAATACACAATCCCAGGTTTCGCATTTTTCGATTTTAAGATAAATCCTGTTTTCTATAAATATTTTTTCAAGCGAGTAGTTGTGCCACAGGTCCTCCAACTCCGAAAGACGTATTTCAAGTTCTTGTTTTAAAAGTGAAACCGTATGGTCGGTGTTGTATTTCAATATCTCTTTTACCGATATGAACTGCGGACGACCTTCCGCTATAACGCAGGCATTCGGCGAAATTGAAACTTCGCAATTTGTAAAGGCATACAAAGCGTCAATTGTTTGATCGGGCGACACATTGCCTGCGAGGTGGATAACTATTTCAACGTTTTCGGCGGTATTATCGTCTATCTTTTTGATTTTTATTTTCCCTTTGTCGTTTGCGGCGACTATGGAATCTATAAGAGAACTCGTTGTGGTAGTGTAAGGTATTTCTGTTATAACAAGAGTTTTTTTGTCACGCTGTTGAATTTTTGCACGAACCCTTATTTTACCTCCTCTTAATCCGTCGTTGTATTTTGAAAAGTCGGCTTGTCCGCCCGTTTGGAAGTCGGGCAACAGCTCAAAATCCTGCCCTTTAAGATACTTTATGGAAGCATCTATAAGTTCGTTAAAGTTGTGCGGCAATATCTTTGACGCCAATCCAACGGCTATACCTTCAACACCTTGAGCCAGTAAAAGCGGGAATTTAACGGGTAATGTAACGGGTTCTTTATTTCTTCCGTCGTACGAGGGCTTCCAAACGGTGGTTTTCGGGTTAAACACCACCTCTTTGGCAAATTTTGAAAGCCTCGCTTCTATATATCTCGGAGCAGCGGCACTGTCACCCGTAAGAATGTTACCCCAGTTACCTTGAGTTTCTATTAAAAGTTCTTTTTGTCCCAATTGAACAAGTGCATCACCTATTGAAGCATCACCGTGAGGGTGAAATTGCATGGTATGGCCTATAATGTTGGCAACCTTGTTAAATCTGCCGTCGTCAAGGCGGTACATTGCGTGAAGTATGCGGCGTTGTACTGGTTTCAATCCGTCGTTAACATCCGGAACGGCTCTTTCCAAAATAACATACGAAGCATAATCGAGGAACCAGTTTTTATACATTCCCCGTAAATGCATCGGCTTTCTTCCTTCTTCTGTTCTATTTTGTTCGTTTTCGAATTCCTCAGGTTTCTCTATACCTTCCATTTCATTCAATTCGTCACTCATATACGATTCCCGCTTTTTTAAATTATTTCCACAGGCGCAAGATAAGAGCCTCGGCAAGTAACATTAACAATGCGAAAATAATAAATAGCTTCCATAATTGAGAGCCTTTTCGTTCATCGTTAATAACTTTCCTTATATTGTTAATTTCTCCAAATTCAATCTTGTAATTTGTTACCGGACTTTTACGCAGTAACGAGTCCAACGTTTCCGCAGAATAAAAATCGGGATCGGACTCTTTACGGTCGTAATTATATGCAACTACAAAATAAACGGAATCGTTTAATATACCTTGATAATAACCGGCTTTGCTTATTAAATTATTTATAAAAAATGTTGTTTTTCCTCCTTGCGTCTTTTGTCCCGGAATAAATTCATAATCACTGTCTTTCAACATGAAAGTGAAAACTTTATCTTTGTTACCGGTATAATACGGAAGCGTTATTTTATCGTCTTTTCCAATGGTATAAAACAGTTTTGAGTTATTTGCGGAAGTTAAAGCCGGACCGAACATTATTCCCGTGAAAAGAGGGTTGAACATAAGGTCGGTCACTTTTTTATCTAAAGGAGCCGTGAGAATGAAAAGATTGCCGTTATCCGTGTTTTTCGATACGATAAATTCATCACCGTTAAGCAGATTTACCAAACTTTGGTAACCCGAAGTATAGTGGTATTTAAACGGATAATGAAATTTGACTTTGGGAAGGTCGGGATTTGCGGGTATTTTGCTGATAATCTCTTTAAATACCGGCGACTTTATGTTAATATTTTTAACACGGGTTTCCGAAGTGTCGGGAGATGATAATTTTCCGCCTCCCGTGCTTTTTAAAAACAAGTTAATGGAGTTTATATCACTGTTTATTCCCGGAATCAAAAGAACATTTCCCCCACTCTTTAAAAAGTTTTTCAACGACTCCGTTATACCGCTGGTAAGTTCGTCCGGTTCGTCCAATATAATCAAATCGAACATTTTAAAATCGGCAGTGTTGAGATGCGATAATTTTTGTTCGTGAAAATCAAATGAGGTGTCGGATAAATAAAATGTTTGAAGATATTTGTTGGGACTTCCGTTGTTAATATCCAATATTTTTATTCTCTTGTTAATTTTAAATGAGAACAACAAATCATCATCAAAAGTAACCGGATAATCCTCAATGGTTATTTTACCGTATTGCCAACCTGTTTCGTAGGGAATAAATTCAAATTCCACCTCTTTTGACTTGTGAGGTAAAAGATCGATGCCTTCTACATTTTTTTGTTTGCCGTTGATAAAGAGTTTTACAGGTATTTTTTCGTAAGCCGCCGAAGAGGCGTTTTTTATTACCGTTTTTAATTTTGCCGTACTTCCGGGCAATATAACGGGCTTTGTAAAATAACAGGTGTCAACATAAATATTTTTATTGTTGGTATGTTTAACAGGTAGAAAAATATAACGGTTTACCGAATCGTTAATGAAATTTTCTATGTCAAAAGCGTATTTCTGAAAGTCTGAAAACCAGTAGGAATTATAGCTTTCAATGTTCTTTAACAATTTCTTTTGTCTTATGTCGATATCGGAAAATTTTCTGCTTACCGGTGATATTTTCAGTTTCTCGATGGAATTTAGAGCTTCTTTTTTCGAAACGGTTCTTTTACCTGAAAAGTAATCGTTGGTTTGAATCAAAAATCTTACATCGTTTTCCGAACTCTTTATAATTTCGGTGGCAAGGTTTCTTGCTACTTCAAACGCCATACCTCTTTCCGTTTCACCTTCCATACTGAACGAGTTGTCGATATATAAACTTTTGACTTTCGAAACCGAACCGGTATGTCTATCACCTAGCCTGGGACCTGCAAAAGCAATTACAATGGAGGCAACGGCAAAAATTCTGGTTAGTAAAACAATAAAGTGTTTTAATTTATTTTGTTTTTTTGTTTGTTTTAAGATGTTTTTTAGAAGTGAAACATCGCTGAAATAAATCTTTCTATATCTCCTGAAATTGAAAAGGTGTATTATTACCGGTATCAGAGCCAGAAACAACCACCATAATATTTCGGGATGAAGAAAATACATTATTATATTTTTTATTGTAAGATTGCAAAAGTAACTTTTTTGTTTTAGACTGTTTACCGGTGAGAATTTAGTTAGATTTGCATCAACAAAATATAATAAAATGAGAGTTGCGATTTTCGGGAAAACATATAAACCTGAGCAGCGTGAATATTTAAAGCTTTTTTTCGAAGAACTTGAAAAACGTAATGCTTTATTGTGTTTTCATAAGCCGTATTTTGAAAAAATAGAACACGAATTATCGTTAGGGGATAATATTTGCTTTTACGGCAATTATAACGACCTGAAAAATAAAGCGGATATCATGATTTCCATAGGAGGTGACGGAACAATTCTCGATACACTTCCTTTTATAAAAGATTCGGGAATTCCCGTATTAGGGATAAACCTGGGACGGCTCGGGTTCTTGTCGAGTATTTCGAAAAATGAAATAGTGGATGCTTTGGATAATTTATGGAATAAAAAATACACTATCGAACCAAGAACATTGCTCCGCCTTGAAAAACCCGAAGGTATTTTTCATGACCAAAATTTTGCTTTGAATGATATTACCGTTTATCGAAACAGTAAAACATCATTAATAACCGTGCATGTTTACCTAAATGATAAATTTTTGAATACTTATTGGGGTGACGGACTTATAATATCCACACCTACAGGCTCCACAGCTTATTCTTTAAGTGTCGGAGGACCTATTGTTGCACCGGGAACGGAAAATTTTGTAGTTGCTCCCATCGCTTCACACAATTTAACGGTACGTCCTATCGTTATACAGGATAATAATATAATAAAAATCCGGACGGAAGGGCGTAAAGATAGTTATGTTTTATCGTTGGATTCACATCAAACAACCATGGATATAAACGGTGAATTGATAATCAGGAAATGTGATTTTAAAGTGAATCTGATACAGATGTATGATAAAGATTTTTATACCACAATACGTGAAAAGTTGTTGTGGGGTAAAGACATTAGAAATTAATAAAAAGACTAATGAAAAAAGACTATTTTTGCCGTTTTGAAATTCCGGATGGAATAGGAGAGTAACAGTATGATGTTTTTTATAAAAAATAAGTTTGTTTTTCTTTATTTGGGAATGGCATTATTGTCTTTTGTTTCTAACGTAAATGCTCAAACTATTGAAGTAGGTTTGTCCGGAGGAGGAGCCTATTTACTTACCGATTCCGTAAGGGCAGTTCCGTTTGAGCAACCCGGATGGTCGGCCGGAGGAGTGGTAAGATATAACTTTAATACAAGATGGTCCGCCCGTTTTTCATATAATTATATGAATTTCAAAAACGTAAAACCTTTTAATGATACATTGAGTATAAATGACGTTTCGTTAGTGGGTGAGTTTAATTTTTTCGATTATGATATAGGTAGTGAGAAAAACAACATTTCTCCTTATTTGTTCGGAGGAATCAGCGGGTTGAGTTACAAAATCAGTTCGGATACTCTAAGAGGAAATGCGGCATTAACATTCGGAGTGGGTTTAAAGTACAGCTTGTCCGATAGAATCGGCATGGGTTTTGAATGGGGTATGCGTAAAACTTTTACCGATAAGTTGGATAGAAATGACATTGACGGTACTTTTTTCTATGGTAGTGACTGGTATAATTTTACGGGGATAAGTATTACTTATAAATTTAATGTGATAAAACATGGTGCTTGTAGATAATCAAGTCACAAATTAAAATACTGATGAGTTTTAAAGACAAAATAGTAAAGGAAAAAGTCCCGCAGCATGTAGCAATAATTATGGACGGTAACGGTCGCTGGGCAAAAAAGCACGGCAAACAACGTTACGAAGGTCATTATCAAGGAGTGGAATCCGTTAGGAAAATAACGGAAGCGGCAGCGGAGATAGGTGTTAAATATCTTACCCTTTACGCATTTTCAACCGAGAATTGGCGAAGACCCAAAGAAGAGGTTGACGCTTTAATGCATCTTTTTGTACAAACTATAGAAAAAGAATTGCCTACATTAAATAAAAATAATATACGTTTAAGGGCAATAGGCGATATTGAAAGTCTGCCCGAAGAAAATATAAAACGGCTAAAGGAAACCATAGCTAAAACCGAGAAAAACAATAAAATGGATTTGATTCTTGCATTAAGCTATAGCGGTCGTTGGGAAATAGTTGATGCCGTTAGAAAAATAATGAAAGACCGGGAAAAAGGATTAATTAAACCGGAAGATATTGATGAAAAAGTATTTGCACGTTATCTTAATACTGCCGGAATACCTGATCCCGAACTTTTAATTCGTACAAGCGGGGAGTTGCGTATAAGTAATTACCTGTTGTGGCAAATAGCTTATACGGAATTGTATGTTACTAAAAAATTGTGGCCTGATTTCGGAAAAGAGGATTTTTATAAAGCAATTGTGGATTTCCAAAACAGGGAAAGAAGATTCGGTATGACGGGTGAACAAATAAAAGGAAGTTAATTACAGGTTGGAAATGAGAGAAGTTAAAACATTTAAGTTTATTAAAAGCATAACACTTTTGATTTTTATATCAATACCTTTTTGGGGTGTATCGCAGATTAGCATAGGGAGTAATCTTTCCGAAATTGATTATGCCAAGCCCCGTGAATATGTTATCGGAGGAATAACAGTATCGGGAACGGAATTTATTGACAAAAATGTTATTATTATGCTTTCGGAACTGGAAGTCGGTGATAAAATAAAAGTTCCGGGAGACGAGATAACAAAAGCAATTAAAAAATTATGGGATCAAGGCCTGTTCGATGATATAGCAATTTACGCCACCGATATAAAAGGCAATAAAATATTTCTGGAAATTTACCTGAGTGAACGTCCCCGGCTTAACAGGTTTTCTTTTACCGGCGTTAAAAAAACATCCGCAGACGACATAAGGGATAGAATAAATCTTGCAAAAGGGGATGTGGTAACCGATCACCTTATCATGCGTACCACAAACATTATTAAGGATTATTTTGCTGAAAAAGGATACCTTAATGCAGATGTTAAAATCGAACAAACACCTGATAAAAAGCTCAAAAACTTTGTAAACCTTACCATAAAAATTAAGAAAAACAAAAGAGTCAGGATAGCTAAAATTAATATAATAGGAAACAAAGAACTTTCCGATGATGCCGTTAAATCGGCAATGAAAGATACCAAGGAAAGAGGCTATTTTAACCCTCTCGACAGTTTGGGAGCTACAATTCTAACTATGGCTCAAGATGCCGTAAGGTTTAAAGTAGGTCGGGCTTTTGAAGATTTGGCCCAATATTTTGTGAAAAATTACAGAATCAGGATTTTTAAAAGTTCCAAATTCGTTGAAAGTAAGTATAAAGACGACCTAAAAAAAATCATAGAAAAATATAATAAGAAAGGTTATCGTGATGCCAAAATAGTAAAAGACTCCATTTACAAAGTTAATAACGAAAATATAGGCATTGATATATATGTTTATGAAGGACCCAAATATTATTTCCGCAATATAAAATGGGTCGGAAATACCGTATATAATTCACAATTGTTATCACAAGTTTTGGGAATACAAAAAGGTGATGTTTACAATAAGGATCTGTTGGAAACTAACCTTAATTACAATCCCAACGGAGTGGATGTCAGTTCGTTGTATATGGATAACGGATATCTTTTCTTTAACGCAACACCGGTTGAAACTTATGTTAACAACGATTCCATTGACCTTGAAATAAGAATTCACGAAGGTAAGCAAGCCAGAATAAATAAAGTTACCGTTAAAGGTAATACAAAAACCAGCGATCATGTGATAATCCGTGAGCTTAGAACACTACCCGGACAATTGTTTAGCCGTTCGGATGTGATTCGTTCCACAAGAGAACTTGCCCAACTGAAATATTTTAATGCCGAAACATTAAAACCCAATATAAAACCGAATCCTGCGGACGGAACAGTTGATATAGAATATCAGGTGGAAGAGGCTTCAGCCGATCAAATTGAACTTTCGGGAGGTTGGGGATACGGACGAATAATAGGTACGGTCGGTTTGTCTTTTAACAACTTTTCATTCAGGAATATTTTCAAAAAAGACGCTTGGAAACCCGTTCCTTCCGGTGACGGTCAAAAACTTTCTTTGAGGTTTCAAACTTACGGAATAGGGTATATGAGTTGGAGTGTATCCTTTACCGAACCTTGGCTGGGAGGTAAAAAACCGAATGCATTAACGGTATCATATTACTATTCCAGATACGGCAACGGAAGACCCAAACACGATCCTCTAAGTCAACAATTCAATACAAACGGCTTAACAGTCGGTTTGGGAAAACGTTTAACATGGCCGGATGACTATTTTACGCTTTATCAAGCTGTTAACTTTCAGTTTTACAAACTGTATAATTATTCGATAATTTTTCCTATTGGTACGGGAACCGGTAATTTTAACAATATGAATTACCAGATTGTTCTGGGAAGAAACTCGACAAACGCTCCTATTTATCCTCGTAACGGGGCAGACCTTTCCCTCTCTCTGGAACTTACTCCTCCGTATTCTTTATTTTCCGACAAAGACTATTCGCAATTGGGTGACAACGATAAATGGAAATGGATAGAATACCATAAATGGAAAGTAAAAGCTTATTGGTACAACGAAATAATAGATAAGTTGGTTGTTGCGTTAAAATTCAGAATGGGATTTTTGGGACACTACAACTCTGAATTGGGTACAACACCTTTTGAAAGATTTTATCTTGGTGGTGACGGGATGACGGGCTATAACAATTTTGACGGACGCGAAATAATTGCAATGCGCGGGTACCAAAATGAAACCGTTACACCATTATATTATAAAGACAAAAACATTGGCGGTACAATATTTTCACGATACACCGTTGAAATACGATATCCGTTAACACTAAACCCCAATTCTACCATTTTTGCTTTGGCTTTTGTTGAAGCGGGTAATTCCTGGTTAAACTTTAATCGATTTGACCCGTTTGATGTGAAAAGATCGGCAGGTGTAGGTTTTAGAGTATTTTTGCCGATGTTCGGTATGCTCGGACTTGACTGGGCATACGGTTTTGATGATATTCCCGGTTTGCCTAACGCAAGCGGAAGTCACTTCCATTTCTCGCTTAACCAGTCACTTGACTAAATTAATGGCAAAGTTTTTGAATGATTTAAAACAAACCAAAATATGATAAAAATGAAAAAAACTTTATTTGCAATATTACTGACTTTGTTTTTTGTACCGTTATTTACATCTGTTGCCACGGCACAGTCGCAAAAAAACGTTTTTGTCGATACCAAGTACATTTTGGATAATATTCCCGAATATCACGATGCTCAGGATGAACTGGACGAATTGTCAAAAAAATGGCAAAAACAAATAGATGCTTTGTATAACGAAATACAAGAACTTTATAAAAAGTACCAAGCCGAGAAAGTACTTCTACCTTCGGATGTGCGAAAAGAACGTGAAGATGAAATAGTTAAAAAAGAAGCTCATATGAAAGAACTTCAAAAAAAATATTTCGGACCCGAAGGAGAACTTTTTAAAAAACGCCAGGAACTCATTCAACCGATACAGGAAAAAATTTACAATGCCATAGAAGAACTTTCCCAGGAAAACAATTATTCATTTGTTTTTGACAAAGCCGGAGGAGTAACGATTCTATATGGTAATCCCAAATACGATATCAGTGATGATGTTTTGGAAAAAGTTGGAGAAGTAATGCAGGTAACCTCTCCTTCCGGAAGAAAAAACAAAAAATAATTACCCTAATTTTTCAGGGCAAAATCCATTTAACATCATTTAATAAAGTTTTGAGTTGTTTTTTTTTTACTTTTGCCCACTAAATTATTAATGTAATAAACGTTTTAAAAACAATAACAAATTAAAAATGAGAAAATTAGTCACTATTCTATTGGTTTCCCTGATGATATCTTCTGCAGGGATGGCACAAGTTAACGCAAAATTCGGGTATATAGATTCAAATCAAATTTTAACGGAAATGCCCGAAACCGATTCATTACAAAAAGAACTTAAAAAATATGCAGATTATCTGGATCAGCAGATGAAAACCATGGCAATGGAATACCAGAAAAAGGTTCAGGATTACCAACAAAACGTTGCCGGAATGTCGGATTTAATCCGTCAAACAAAAGAAAAAGAGATAACCGATTTGCAACAACGTATTCAAGCTTTCCAAGCTTCAGCTGATCAGGATTTGCAAAAGAAACAAAACGAACTTTTTAATCCTTTGATTGAGAAAATTAAAAATGCTATTAACGAAGTAGGTAAAGAAAACGGATATAACTATATTTTTGATGTTGGAACAGGTGCTTTGGTTTATTATCAAGGTGATGATATTTTACCGTTAGTTAAGAAAAAATTAGGAATAAAATAATTACTGTTTCAAGGAAAAAATAGGAGTGGAGGCTGTTTGTTAGAATAAACAGCCTCTTTTTTTATATAAGATTTTTTAAAAAGGCTTTACCGGCATCAAGGTCTGAAATAATATCCCTGATGGTTTTGTTTTCAAGAGTCTTTTTCAGATTACTTCTGAAAGCTTCATAATCCTTATGAATAGGGCAAGGATTTTCATCATCGCATTCTTCCTGTCCCAAGCCGCACTTTTTAAAAAATTCAAGCCCCTCAAACACGTCCACAATATCAAGTAATGAAATATTTAAAGTTTCAGGTAAAGCATAAAAGCCTCCCTGAGGTCCCTTAATCGATCCGATAATATTTCTTTTTGCCAGTTGTTGTAACACTTTGGCAAGATACGATTCGGGTAGCTCAAGCTTTTCAGCAAGAGCTTTTTTCCCGAAAAGTTTACCTTCCTCAAGGTTTTGGGACAAAAAAACAACGGTTTTTAACGCATATTCCGTTGATTTGCTAATCATAATTCTGTTACTGGTTCAAAGCTATTCTACCTTCTTCGGTAATCATCGACGGGTCCCATTGCGGATCCCAAACCAAATTAACTTTTACATCGTAATCCGGGTAAGTGGCTTTTAAAATGTTTTCAATATGTTGAATTATAGTATCTCCCACAGGACAACCCGGTGTGGAAAGGGTAGTGTCAACTTCAATTTTTTTAGCTTCTTCATCTACTTTAATTCTGTAAACCAACCCTAAATCAACAATGTTTACGTTTACTTCAGGGTCCGGAACCTGTTTTAAAATTTCTCTAACCTTTTGTTCCGCTTCTGTAAATTCTGTCTGTATCTTGCTCATTGTTTTATCATTTTTTTGTGAAAAATCATTTTTGTTGAATTATATGCATATGTAATACTTGTAAGTAAAATCAAAATACTTCCTGCAAGAACCGAATATTTTGAACTTAATAAAATTCCCGCGACAAAAAACACCACGCTCAAGATAAATGTCCATGTATGTATGGTAATAAAAGTGTCGTTATATAATTCGGCGGGAAGAGGAGTTTTTTGTTTCCCCACTAATTTCTGGTAATGAAATAACCATATAATAAAAGGTAACGTTTTATAAGTTTGGCCTAATATTATTCCCGTAAAAAATCCGTAAATCAAAAGAAAACCTGAAACAATTTCCAGTTGTCCCGGCTTGGCACCCACGTAATCGCCGAAAAAGTACATTACCGTAAATGATATCATGCTTAATAAAAACATAATAAAGGCAATTGCGGTAGGTTTCATCCCGCTGTCCAGCTTTTTCCTCATCCGGTGTTTGTAAACATCCCAATTAAACAGGAAGAAAAGAATAAGTCCCGTTAAAATCAACAACAAAAAAATATCGAATAAAACCGTGGGATACTTGGGGAACCATACCAACGTAAAAATACCGAGTATTCCTATATTTAAAAGGTAAAAAGCTGTTTCCAGGTACTTTTCTTTTAGCTTATGTACGATTAAAAACATGGGCATTAATTTAGCCGCAACACCAATTATAAGCATCAAAAACCAGCCGACCAATCCCACAACAAGGTGTCCTCTTAAAAGTTGATTGTGCGGTACTTTAACCCAATTAAACGTCATGTTTAAAATAATAAACAAACCGAACAAAACATTTAAAACAAGGTAAAGCCCCGAAACTATTATATACTTTTTGCTAATACTCTTTACTTTTGATTTTGCAGCGCTTTTAAGAGTATTTATTGAAAAAAGTACTATGGCTGTTATTACAAATGTTCCTCCTACATCAATTATTCTTTCCGAAATAAATTCAAATTTAAAAAATCCCGTTACCAGCAGGCTGACACCTGTTATTAACATTCCCAATGTTACGTGGGCCAGTTTTTCACTGAAAATTTTAACCTCCATAACAACAGGTATCAACTGATATAAAGCACCGAAAATTACCATTGATAACCACCCTAAAATCATTAAGTGAGTTATTGCTATAACTTCAGGTGTTAAATGATAGCCTAAAAAATCATTATAGTTTAATACAGCTAAAACCGATGCTATGAGAAAACCCAGTGTTCCGAATAGAAAATGCGGGGCTACAACCCATACTGAAGGAGCATTTTGTGTGCTTAAACCTGCTTGCATATTCGTTATTTAAATATTATTAATTTAATGTTATTGTTATCTACTTCTTTGGATACCCACTTTAACCCTCTGTTTTCCAATTCGGGAAGAAGGTATTGCGGTAATCTTTTATGATGAACATACAAGCCTTCCCCTTCATTTAATTTTTCCACCTCTTCAAGTATAGTAACCATGGGCATTGGCATTTCCATGTCCCTAACATCCAGTTCCTTTAATTTACCTTGAAGCTTCTTTTCAACTTCTTCGAATACCAGTTCGGGCTTTTTCTCTTCGTGTTTTTCTTCTTTTACATCGGTGTCTGCTTTTTCAAGATAGGTAACCACCAAACCTTGTTCGGGCCTTTCGGTTTCATAAACATAACCTTTGCTTTTCAATATATTTAAAAGCGGAATAGGTTCAAAAGTGTTAATTATTTTAAGAGTATCGGTCTCTTTCATTTTTTTCAAGTGCGACATAATGTCGTTGTATGGATCAATACCTTTTTCAAGAAGAGGTCTTACATCCATTTCGATAATGTTTTCTTTTCTCATTTCTATTTTATTATTATTTAATTTGTATTTATCTTCAGGTGAAGCATTTTCACATCCGCAATTATCCGTTGTCTCGAACCCGATACTTCTTAATTTGTCAATCATGACACAAACGGGTACGCCGCCTATTTTGGCAGCCTCTGCTACGGTAACTCTCGGGGCCAATGCTTTTCTCAAAAACGGATTTTTAAGCTTTTTAAAATGTTTGTTTATCTCGCTTATAACATCAATCGTCTTTGGATTTTCTTCAATAAGTTTTGATATTTTAGTTTTTGAACTGATTTTCATTTTTACTTTATTTTTTGTTCAGACGGCAAAAATAAATTAATTTTTAATAAAAAAAGACATAAGTGTCCTTTTTTAAGATTTATTTGCAAAAAATCAAAAAATCCGTTAAGTATAAGTACTTACAGTGTAAAAACAAATACTTTTGCTTAAAATTTTTAATTGTTATGTTAGTTGTTATATCTCCTGCAAAAACATTAAGGACCGACAAAAATGCCGGCATCAATTCCACAATGCCCGTACTTGTAAAAGATTCCGTTTTAATTGCTGAAGAGTTGAAAAAGTTAACTGTCTGGGAACTAGAAAATTTAATGAAAATCAGTCCCAAATTGGCAAGGTTAAATTATGAAAGGATACAAATGTGGCATTATCCCTACGAAGTTATCGAGGGATTTAATCCTGTTTATACCTTTAACGGAGAAGTTTACAACGGGTTGGATGTCGATACATTAGAAGAGGAGGATTTGTCTTTTGCAAATATTCATTTGAATATATTGTCGGGTTTTTATGGAGTTTTACGCCCTTTTGACTCTATTTTACCTTATCGTTTGGAGATGGGAACCAAATTGAAAGTAGGTGACACTAAAAATTTATATGACTTTTGGAAAGGAAAGATTACGAAAGTTATTAATGAAAATTTAAAAAAGTCAGGAAGCGGTATGTTGATAAATCTGGCCTCGGATGAGTATTTTAAAAGTATTGATTTAAACGCTTTAAATGCTAAAGTTGTAACACCTGTTTTTAAAGATAACAAAAACGGCGTTTATAAAGTAATTAGTATTTATGCAAAAAAAGCCCGTGGGTTAATGACAAGGTTTATTATTAAAAACAGGATTTCCAATCCCGATGATCTTAAACTTTTCGATTTTGAAGGTTATTATTATAATGAAAATTTGAGTGATCACGAAGGTACTTTGGTTTTTACCAGGGGGTAAATTTATACCCTTTGAAACATTACTGATATTTTATCATGTAATCTCTGCTATTTTTACATATAATAAGGTATATTTTATGACAATTTTTCACAGTGTAAATATCCTTAAAAAAAACAAAAAAAAGTTTTAAAATTTACTTACTGATAATAAGACAGATAAAAAATAATGTCAATTTAATTGCAAAAAAAGCTTGCAGAATAGAAAAAAGGAATTACTTTTGCATCCGCTTTTAGCGAAAGAGTTCATAGAAATAGACCAAGCGAGACAAACGGAGGTAAGCTTATTGATATAATCAATTGGTTTACAAGCTGTTTAAAAATGTTTTAATTTTTTTCAAAAAAAGTTTCAAAAAAAGCTTGGATGTAAATAAAAAAGGATTACTTTTGCACTCCCTTTTTGCCGAGGGGGTAAAAAAAAGAGAAACCGAGCCGGTTTTAAACGACCGGCCACGTTCATAGACATACTGAAAACAGCAAGCATAGCCAAGTAAGGAAAAGCAAGCGAAGCCCCTGAATATTTAAGATAATCCCCCGGGATTATTTTATTATAATCAGGAATAGAA
>WFZS01000082.1 GCA_015489465.1 Bacteroidales bacterium
GCGCCCGCAAAACGATTAACTATTAACTTTTTAAACCATCTTGAACAATTTTGAACAACATTAAACTCCAAACTCCGAATATCGATTTAAGATTTAAGATTAAGCGAAGTTGTGTTTTTGTGACGTTATGACGTGTGATCTTCTGCAGCGGATTGTCACGGTGAGTGATGCGACCTTTAAGAGCATCTTATCGAACCGTGCGTGCGGTGGCTTCCACTACCATGGTTCGATAAACTACCAAAGATGCCACTTGTAAAGAGCGGAATATCAATATATTAAATTTTTTAATGTACGATGGGTTGTCACACTGAGCCCCGTCGAATGTGTGACAGTGCGGAGGCTTCCCCTGCCATGGTTCGACAAGCTCACCATGACTGCTTCTCCCGCCCTGATACAACGTCATTAAAGATTGTTGAAAATTTTTTTTTCTATCCTTCAATATGACACAAACCCGCGCGCCCGCAAAACGATTAACTATTCATTTTTTCGACCTTCCGACTTTTGACTTTCAGACTTTCAGACCTTCTCACTGATAAATATACCTCTTAATACTCTGTTTCGGGGTTTTTTCAAAAGGTTCCTTATGTAAAATCATTTTGGAAACAGCCATATACGCCGGGAAATGTTTATTGAGCTCCTTTCTGAATTCTTCAAGTTTCTTTTCGAGAGCTGCATCATCCAATCCCATTTCCTTAACAACATCTTCATCAGGTACCACTAACGCCATCAACTTACCGTCACGCTGAACGATCAATGATTCGGCAATGCAAGCACGGTTATTCAATACCGATTCTATTTCTTCGGGATAAATATTTTGACCGGAAGGACCCAAAATCATATTTTTACTTCGTCCTTTTATAAAAATAAAACCATCCTCGTCTATTATTCCCAAATCACCCGAATGCAACCAACCTTCTTCATCAATGGCTTTTTTGGTAGCTTCTTCATTTTTGTAATATCCCGCCATAACATTTTCACCACGCATCATAATTTCACCGACTTCTTTTTGAGGGTCGTCGGAATCAATTTTTACTTCTAACGTATCAACAGGACGCCCGCAAGAACCTATCTTTGCTTCCGATGCCGGAGCATAAGAAACCAAGGGTCCGCATTCGGTCATGCCGTACCCCACCGTAATGGGAAATCCTATTTTCCTGAAAAATGTTTCAATCTCCTCACTCAAAGCGGCTCCGCCCACAACCACCTCTACAAAATTGCTTCCGAAACCTTCACTTACCTTTTCAAGAACTTTTTTGTAAAAAATCTTGTTGATTAAAGGTATTTTAAGCAAAATTTTTAACGGGGGCTTGGAAATTACCGGTAATATTTTCTTTTTGTAAATTTTTTCTATCACCAAAGGAACCGATAAAATAAGACGCGGTCTTATCTCTTGAAAAGCCTTGGTAATTATTGCCGGTGTAGGAGTTTTTGTAAGAAAGGTTATATGACAACCCAGGGAAAAAGGGAAAAGAAATTCAAAAGCAAGTCCGTAAGCATGAGCAAGAGGTAAAAACGACACTATTTTATCTCCGGGTTTTAAAGGCATGTTTTTGCGTGCAAACCGTACATTTGCCGACAAGCTGTTATGCAGCAACATAACACCTTTTGAAAAACCTGTTGTTCCGGAGGTATAACTTATCTCCGCAAGTTCATCGTTTCTAACACCGGGAAGATTAAATTTATCGGCGGTAAAACCTTCTTTAAATATTTTCTCAAGCTCTTTTCCGGTATTGTTAATTGCTTTTTCAAGAGTATCGTCTTTCGAGTATAAAGGAGTCATATTATCAAGACTAAAAACATAATCGAGTTGATACATTTCGCCGATTTTGAGTTTAGCCCAAAGATTGTCGGCAGCAAACAGCACTTTTGATTCCGAATGATTTACAATGTAATGAACATCGTTAGGCGTGAAGTCGGGGAGAATCGGTACTGCAACAGCTCCGTAGGTTATGGTTGACAAATACGCCACCGCCCAATTCACAGAGTTTTTCCCCAGAATTGCGATTTTATCACCTTTTTTTATTCCCGTTTTTTCAAATATCAAGTGAAATTTTTTGATTTTGCCTGCAACATCTTTATAAGTATATGTTTCGCCGTTATAATTTGACAACGCGGGCAAGTCGAAGTTTTCTTTTATTGCATCGTTGAAATACCCAACCAAATTTTCCTTAATCATAATTCCATTATTTGTTTTAATCTTGAAGATATTTATTACCTATACTTTTTCAATAAAGTTTATTCAGCCAGTTCGAAGTCGAGTTGACGCCTTTCCAAGTCCACTTTTTTAACGAGAACGTTAACCTTGTCACCAAGCTGATAAACAACACCCGAATTTTTTCCTATTAAACGGTAATTATCTTCATCAAGGACATAAAAATCATCCTTCATGGTTTGTATCCTGACCAGTCCTTCGCTTTTGCTTACCACTAGCTCCACAAACAGTCCCCACTTGCTTACTCCCGAAATAATACCTTCAAAGACTTTTCCCACTTTATCCTGTAAAAATTCAACCTGTTTGTATTTTACGGATTCGCGTTCGGCATCGGTTGCACGTTTTTCCATTTCCGACGAATGTTTGCAATACTCTTCGTATTCCTCTTGATTTACCGAAGGTTTTCCTTCTAGATACCTTTGCAAAAGTCTGTGTACCATAAGGTCGGGATAACGGCGAATAGGCGAAGTAAAATGAGTGTAATACGGAAAAGCCAAGCCGTAATGACCGATGTTTTCGGTGGAATAATAAGCTTTTGACATTGTCCGTATTGCAACCGTCTCTATAAGATTTTCTTCTCCTTTACCTTTTATTTTTTTGAAAAGGGCATTATACGATTGAGCCAATGCTTGTCTGTCACTTATATTCAATCTGTATCCCAGTTTCTTAAGAAATTGCACGAAAGTGTTAAGTTTTTCGGGATTGGGTTCATCGTGAACACGGTAAACAAAGGTTTTAGGTTTTTCGTTGCGATGAACTTTACCGATTTTTTCGGCAACTTTTTTATTTGCCAGCAACATAAACTCTTCCACAAGGTGATTGGCTTCTTTTTGCTCTTTAACGTAGGTTTCGACGGGTTTACCCTTTTCGTCAAGTTTAAATTTAACCTCTATGGTGTTAAAATTAATAGCACCGTTTGCAAAACGTTTTTTTCGAAGTGCGGAAGCTATTTTATGTAACGTTAAAATCTGCTCGGGATAATCGCCTTTTTTGGTTTCTATAATTTTCTGAGCTTCTTCGTAAGTGTATCTCCTGTCGGATTTTATCACCGTTTTACCGAACCACTTCGACAAAACCTTACCTTCTTCATTCATTTTAAAAACCGCCGAAAAGGTAAGTTTCTCTTCACCCGGTCTCAAAGAACAAACCCCGTTTGACAGTTTTTCGGGCAGCATCGGTATAACCCTGTCAACAAGGTAAATTGATGTTCCGCGTTCATAAGCCTCGCTATCCAACGCCGAACCAGGTTTTACGTAATGCGACACGTCGGCAATGTGAATACCTATTTCCCACGTTTTAGGTCCCGCCTTTCGTATTGATATGGCATCATCAAAATCTTTGGCATCCCACGGGTCTATCGTTATGGTAAAAACATCCCTGAAATCACGTCTGCGTTTAAGTTCGTCTTTAGTTAATTTATATTTGATTTTCGAGGCTTCTTTTTCCACATTTTTTGGAAATGATAACGGAAAATTATATTCCGAAAGAATGGATTGCATCTCAACATCGTTATCTCCCGGATTACCCAACACCTGAACCACCTCGCCGAAAGGATTATTTGAATGCTCGGGCCAGTCGGTTATTTTGGCAAGAACCTTTTGACCGTTTAACGCCTCCTTCATCTTTGCCTTGGGTATAAAAATATCGTAAGGCATCAACTTGTTATCGGGAACGACAAAACCGAAATTTTTATTTTTTTCGAACACTCCTACCCATGTATCCTTGGCTCGGTTTAATATTTCGGTAATCTGACCTTCCGTTTTATGGTTTTTGCGTTTGGGAAGTATCAAAACTTTTACATGGTCGCCGTGCATGGCATGATTAACATTGTTGGGCATTATCAAAATATCCTCACCTCCTTCGTCGGAAATGATATAAGCCTTGCCCGTTTCTTTCATCTCAACCGTTCCGGTGATATATTTATGCTTGTTGGCAAATTTTTTCAACATTTCGGGACTGAGAAGATATTTTCCTTTTTTTACTTCTATTAAATCTCCGGCTTGAGCCATCTCTTCTATCACCTGGCGTACCACATTACGTGTAGCCTTATCTTTGATACCCAAATTGAAAGAAACCTGTTTATAATTCAACGGGGTTAACGGATTTTCGGCAAATTCGCTAATAATCACTCCGTGCAGCGTTCCTCTGTATTTCTTTTTTTTTCTACTTCTTGACATTTTCTTTATTTATTTTTTCCCGGTTATCCGGGAATTTTTAAATCACAATATTTATTTTATTTAAAAACCGCATCAATTCCGGGGATTGATTCCAACAACAGTTTTGTATATTCGTTTTCAGGATGTTCGAATATTTCATCGGCATCACCGAACTCCACTATTTCACCCTCTTTCATAACCATAATCCTGTCAGACATATAACGGACAACGGACAAATCGTGAGAAATAAAAATATAGGTAAAACCGAACTCTTTTTTAAGTTCGTTTAACAAATTAAGCACTTTGGCTTGAACGGATACATCCAACGCCGACACAGCTTCGTCACATATTAAAAACTCGGGCTGCAAAGCCAACGCCCTTGCTATTACAATTCTTTGCCTTTGTCCTCCGGAAAACTCGTGCGGATAACGGTAAAAGACATCCGCCGTTAATCCAACCCTTTCGAGCAGTTCCATGGCTTTTTTCTTTCTTTCGTTATCATTTGTGTAAATTCCGTGAACTTTCATAGGTTCGGTAACGGCACTCCCGATATTCAGCCTGGGATTTAAAGATGAATACGGGTCTTGGAAAACTATATTAAGTTTTTTACGGTATTTTTTCAGCTCTTTTGCTTTTAACTTTAAAAGGTCGGTTTCTTTATAAAAAATCCTGCCGCTATAAGGTTCTACAAGTCGTAACAACGACCTGCCCAGCGTTGATTTTCCGCACCCCGATTCACCTACCAGCCCCAACGTCTCACCCGGAAAAACTTCAAAACTTACATTGTTAACGGCGTTAAGCCATTTTACGGGTTTTCCCAACAAATTTTTTTTAAGTGGATATCTTGTTATAAGGTTCTCCGTTTTCAGCAAAACATCTTGTGAATAGATTTTTTTATGTCTGAGCTTTTTACTTTCCTCCGTTTCTACGGCAAAATCCGTTTTTCCGCCTTCCAAAAAATCGTCAACAACGGGTAATTTTACGGGTCTGCCCGATAATGGCGGACGACAAGCTATAAGACCTTTGGTATAAGGATGTGCCGGGTTTGTAAAAATATCTTTTACCGTACCCTGTTCTACAATCTCACCTTTATACATTACGGCAATGTTATCGGTAATTTCAGCAACAACCCCCAAATCGTGGGTTATAAAAATCAAGCTCATGCCGTAATCCTTTTGCAACTCTTTTAAAAGCAGCAATATTTCTTTTTGAACGGTAACGTCAAGTGCCGTTGTTGGCTCGTCCGCAATGATAATATCGGGCTTATTGGCAAGCGCCATGGCAATCATGACCCTCTGCTTTTGACCACCCGACAGTTGATGCGGGTAACTGTGGTATAATTTTACGGGTCTTGGCAGCTTAACTTTTTCAAAAAGTTCGATAACTTTGTTTTTCACCTCCTCATTATTTAACGAGGTGTGTATTTTTATAATTTCCGCAACCTGTTTACCGCATTTTATCACCGGGTTCAACGCCGTCATCGGCTCTTGAAATATCATGGAAATTCTTTTACCCCTTATTTTTCTTATTTCGTCGAAAGATAACTTGAGCAGGTCCTTGCCGTCGAATTCTATTTTACCGCTTTCAACAACAGCCTGTGGAGGTAAAAGTTGCATAACAGCCAAAGAGGTAACCGATTTACCGGAACCCGATTCGCCTACAATTCCCAAGGATTCGCCTTTTTTAAGAGTCAAAGAAAGATTTTTAACGGCAAATTTTTTAGACTCACCCCTTTTGAATGATATTGTTAAATCGGTTATCGAAAGCAATTTGGATTTTTTTTCAAAGATAATCCTAATTTTATTGCCGAAAGCGTAAAGTTTCTTAAATAAACCGTTAGTATTAAGCCGTTATATGTCTTTCGGCATGATAAGACGACCTTACCAACGGTCCGCTTTCAACATATTTAAAGCCTTTTTCCAACCCAGCTTTTTCATAAAGTTTGAACTGTTCGGGCGTAACATATTCCACCACTTCAAGATGTTTTTTTGTAGGTTGAAGATATTGCCCTATGGTCATCACTTTTACTCCGGCAGCCAGTAAATCATCCATAACTTCAAGGACTTCTTCTGGTTTTTCACCAAGGCCAACCATAATACCGGATTTAGCCACCACACCGCTGCCGGCAATTATCTCCAGTGTTTTCAGGCTAACGTCATATTTGGCTTTGCTTCTTGTAACGGGTGTAAGCCTTCTTACCGTTTCAAGGTTGTGCGATATTATTTCGGGCTTTTCGGCTGCAACCATTTCAATAAGTTCTTTCCTGCCGTTAAAATCGGGTATCAAGGTTTCTATGGTTGTTCCCGGATTGGTTTTTTTTATTTCACGAATCGTCATAGCCCAAATTTCCGCTCCCAAATCATCCAGGTCATCGCGGTCAACCGAAGTAAGAACACAATGTTTTAACCCTAACAATTTTACGGATTCCGCAACTCTTTTAGGCTCGTCATAATCCACCGGCAAAGGCTTTCCGGTTTTAACATTACAAAACTTGCATGAACGCGTACAGATATCTCCCAATATCATTAACGTTGCCGTTCCCCTGCCCCAGCATTCATGTAAATTGGGACAATGACCGCTGGTGCAGATGGTATGCAGTTTATGTCTGTTAACTACTTCTTTTACCGATATATATTCTTTGCCTTTGGCTACTTTTATTTTTAACCAGTCGGGTTTCCTTCTCGAATTCTTTTTTTCCATCAATCTTTTTTTAGTGGCGGCAAAATTAACTAATAATCCCTGAAATCTTTTTTCTTGTTGAGTTTTAAATCTTGCAGAAGTCCCGATTTTACATTTATGGAAAAATTCCAACTCTGACGCGGACCGAAAGGTATCACGTTAAACCGCATTTCCCAACAATGCAAATCGCGGTACAGACTTAAAGAAGTTAATGATATTTGTTTACCCGTGAAGTCGTAACCGGATCTAAAAGTAACTTTCCATTTGGGAGTTATGTTAATCTGTCCGCTAAAACCCAATGTGTTAACAAGCCTTCTCTCGGGAGTTTTCTGATCGTATGACCATTTATATGTTGTAACGTAATTAAAAGTATAGTTAAGGTCTAACGACCACGGTATGTTCCAATCAATGTAATCATTAGGGTCGTCAAGTTCGTATTCGTCCATAAAAGCTTTTGTTTTGTCGTTACCGGCAATTTGCTTTTTAGCTCCCGTTGTCTTTTTATCTTTTTTGAAATCCTTATCACTCAACCTGAAATGAAAACTCAAAGCCCAGTTTGAATGTGTTTTTCTTAATAATCTTTTATTCATTTCCCAATTTGTAACATTTATCCTCCTTCCCATCGAATCGGCAGCATAAGGGTCAAATTGCGCACCGAATTTAAGGTCCAGGTTTTTCCATAAAGTAGTTCTTCCGGTTACGGTAAGGTATGACATATTCAGGGAATCTTTAGCCAGGTCGTAATTTCCGGAAACATTCAGACTTTTTAACAGGACAATCTTTTTCATTCCGGTTACGGTATCTTTTTTTGAAGGCACTTTTATTTCAAGGGTGTTGGAGAAGCTGAACCCTACCCTGCCCGATTTGTATTGAGGTGCTTTTCCGTAAAGGTAACCGTCATATTTATAATAAAATATCTCTTCCCCGTCACCATCGATATACGAATCGTAATAACCCCATTTATTATTACCGAATTCGGGAGTATAGTTAAAATTTACGGACGGTGTAAAAACGTGGCGAATTGCACGAACGGGACCCTTTTTAAACCTCAGCATACCATACAGTTTTGTTGACAAACTGCTGGAAAAACTGAAATCGAAAACGTTGTTAAATCCGCTTACGGTGTCTTGTTTAACAAATCCCACCACCGTGTCGTTACCGTCAATTATGGTGTCATTCACCCAGTATCTTTCTATATGGCTTGCATACATTCTATCGGTAACATTCATTGAATTACTCCAAATAAAGTATTTGAAAACTTTCATTGGTAAACTGATCGGCAGTTTGTGAACGATACCGTTTTTCATATTGTTTTTTAATGTTTGCGGAGCAAATAACAACGAGTCAACAGTGCTTATTTCATTTCTTCCGTTCATCGAATAAGTGATAGCCAGATCTTCATAAAAACGTTTTTTTCCGTCACTTTTTTTTCTTTTCAAAGGATAAAATCTGTTTACCGAAAAAGTCAACTCGGGCAAGGTTACCGATACGTCGTGTGTTTTGGTATTCTGGCGGTGGTTGGCACTTGCCGTCAAATAGTATTTACCTTGCCAGCCGGTTTGATAAGATATACTCGACTGAAATTCATTTGACAAATAGTCGTCTATTGATGTTACATTATATTTTACATAATTGGAGGTAACAATATTAACATTTGCATTAAACCTTGAATTGGGTCTTGCTTTGGGATCTTGAGCATGAGTCCACCGTATCATAAAATCATTACTCTTGGAATAGTCGGGAGAATCTTTATCGCTTACAACATTAACAGCATATTGAGCACTGAAAGAGCCGTTAAATTTATACCTCTTTTTATACCTGAAAGTAGGTTTTACAGCCCAGCTTCCGTAAGAATAAATGTCTCCCAAAACCGTCAAATCCATATAGTCGCTAATAGCCCAATAATAACCACCGCCTTCCAGGTAGAACCCTCTTGTGGGTGACTCACCGTAGGTAGGTATTATTAGTCCCGATTTCCGTTTTGTATTGTTCGGAAACAATCCGAAAGGAACCGCCAAAGGAGTGGGAACGCCCTCAACATCCATATATGCGGGACCGGTAACTATCTTATTATCGGGAATAACCCTGGCTTTTTTGAAATTAAAACTGAAGTGCGGATGATCGCGCAATGTACAAGTGGTATATCTTCCTTTGTAAACGTTAATGGAATTATCGGGCAATTTTTTAACGATTTCTCCCAAAAGATACCCCTGCCCGTCCGAAGTGTAAATATTATTGATATATCCTTTACCGCTGTCAAAATTATATCTGATTGTATCGGCTTCAAATTTTTGATCTCCTTGAGAAAATTCCGGACGCCCTGCAACCTTACCCGTTGAATCTTTAACTCCCACTGCAAATACGGTGTTTGTTTTGAAATTGACAATAATATTTGCGGCTTTAAGTTCAATATTACCGTACTTTATTTGAGCATCACCGTACAGATAAACTTTTTTATCGGCAATATCCTGAACTATGGAGTCTTTGGCATATCTTTCAATCAAATCTTCAATGGCTTTTTCGGGCTTTTTGGTTTTAGCTGTCGAATCTTGCAATCGGGTTAGTGTATCCCTGACATTCAATGTAGTATCATGTAAATAAGCGACAGTATCTAACTTAACGGTATCTTTTTTGGAAGTATTTAAAGTATCAGTATAATAACAAAATACCGGCTCTGCTATGGCAACGTTACTTAATACGGTTAAAAAAAATAACCATGTAAAATGTAACAATTTATCCCTAAGCAGATGATTTGTCAATTGATTTAATTTACTTTTGTTAAAGATTAAGGAGTTATCGATGCAAATATATTTCAAATTTAAATCTACTGTGTTGAAACGGTTACTTTACTTGGTTATTATCCCTGTTTGCTTTTTTTATTCATCTTATTTAACGGCACAAGAAAGCAAAGGGGAAAAGATAACAACGGTAGTTATAGATGCGGGACACGGAGGCAAAGATCCGGGAGCAATCGGTAAACATGTACGAGAGAAAGATGTAACTCTTAAAGTTGCCTTAAAAGTCGGAAAATATATTGAAGAGAATCTGCCCGATGTTAAAGTTATTTACACCCGCTCGAAAGATGTCTTCATACCATTAAAAAAAAGAGGTCAAATAGCAAATAAAAACAATGCCGACCTTTTTGTTTCTATACACTGCAATGCCGTTGGTAACAGCAAGGTTTACGGACCGGAAACTTACGTTCTGGGTAGTGACGAGAGCCGTATTAACCGTAACATGAAAGTTGCTATGTTGGAAAATGCGGCAATACTTCTTGAAGAGGATTCCGAAGACAGCTATAACGGTTTTGATCCCAACTTACCCGAATCGTATATTATTTTCTCGTTAAAACAAAACGATTACAAACAACAGAAAAGCATAGAGCTGGCACAAAAGATACAAAACCAATTCAGAAAACGTGCCGGCAGAAAAGACAGGGGAGTCCATCAAGCCGGTTTTTTGGTTTTAGCGGGAACATACATGCCTTCGGTATTGGTGGAATTGGGATACCTTACAAATCCGGCCGAGGAAAAATACTTAATGTCTGACAAAGGTCAGTCTATATTGGCATCCGCCATTTACAGAGCTATAAAGGAGTATAAAAAGGAATACGACTTAGACAATAAGGTTGAAAAAAAGGATAAAAATATTTCCAAACCGAAAAAAAACAACACTCATTACACGGTTCAGTTTTACGTTTCATCAAAAAAAGCAAATCTTAACTCGCGTAAATTCCGTAAAATTCCGGAGGTATCTTATTGTTACAGCAACGGATTATACAAATACACTTCAGGTGATTTTAAAAATATTTCGGATGCCGCGACAAGACAAAAGTTATTAAAAAAACTCGGTTTTAAAGATGCCTGGATTGCAAAAAATAATGATAATGCCAAATCCGCTTCAAAACAAAATATCAAAAATCAATTACATTACAGGGTCCAATTTTATACTTCATCTAAAAAAATCAGCCTTTCAAATAAGAAATTTTCAGGTATAAAGGATGTTTCTTACTACTACAGCGGCGGTTTATACAAATACACGGCAGGATATTTCAAAAATAACCGGGATGCCGTTAAAGCCATGAAAGAATTAAGAAAAAAAGGGTACAAAGATGCTTTTATTATTAAAATGAAAGGAGATAAAAGAGTTAAATAAATTTAACACCTTTTAATTATTATCTTTATTCAGGTTGGCAGTTTTTTATAATTTTACACTGTAAAAATAAATAGACGTGAAAAAATCAAAACCTTTTACCATAGGAGTTACATTTATACTTGCCATAATAATTTTTATATGGGGGTTTAATTATCTGAAAGGTCGTGATTTGTTTAAAAAACAGATGTATTTGTACGCTGTTTACCCCACTGTTAACGGACTTGTAAGGGCAAAACCCGTTTACATAAACGGTTTAAGGGTAGGGCAAGTTAATGATCTGTATTTTGCTAAAGACATGTCCGGCAAAATAGTGGTGGAACTTTTGATTCAAACGGATTTCCCCATTCCCAAAAACACCGTGGCACATATATTCAGTGCCGATTTGATGGGTTCTAAATCAATAGAGTTAAAACTCGGCGACTCACCTGAACTGGCAAAGAACGGGGACACACTTCCAACATCCGTTGAGCGGAGTTTAATGGAAGAGGTCGATAAACAGATGCGCCCGTTAAAGAAAAAGGCGGAAATGTTACTTTCTTCAATTGACACGCTTGTAGATGCTTTTAATGCTGTTATGACGGAAGCTTCCATAAAAAATCTTGAATCGAGTCTTAGAAATCTTAGGCTTACCATAAAAAATATTTCGAACACCACTAATGCCGTTGACGGTATGATACAAAAAGAAATTCCTACAATTTCTTCTATTTTAACCAGTACAGATTCGTTAATAGTGTCATTAAATCAAAATACCGGCCACATTAATAATGTAATTTCGAATCTTGATAATATAACCGACAGTTTGGCTGCCGCCGATATTAAAGGCTTAGTGGATAAAATAAACAGTTCACTTAACGATATAAACAATATTACTGCACAGATACAAAGCGGTCAGGGCACTGCGGGAAAAGTTTTATACAACGATTCTTTGTACCGCGAATTAAACAAATCGGCGGAAGAACTTAACAAACTTCTTAAAGATATAAGAGAGAATCCGAAACGTTATGTGAAATTCTCTTTGTTTTAATTAAAATTTATACCGGTAAATACGGTATGTTTTGTAAAGTTCGGCATTTATATTTTTCAAAGCCCTGTTCATCATGGTGTTATTTTCCAGAATCCAGCTGGCTTCACCTTCGTAATAACCCATCTTTGTTCCGCTTTCAAAAGTACGTGCGTACATAACGGCATCAATACCCGTTTTCCTGTACTTTTCAAGAATTCCCAAAGTTAAAATTCTTACCGTTTTAACTTTCTTTTTAAAATTAATCAATTTCAAAAAGTTAAAAGGCAAGAGTTTACCGTTTCTGATTTTAATAAGTATTTCGTTAATGTTGGGAATGGTACCCGAAAATGCAACGGGTTTACCATTATCTTCAACAATAAAAACAAGCTCTTTGGGAGTTATCATTTTAAGCTCTTTAACCAAAGCTTTAAATTCTTCATCCGTCAAAGGAACAAAACCCCAGTTATCTTTCCATGCTTCGTTATAGATGTATCTCAACTTGGCGGCCTCTTCTTCCAGGTTGCCGTAATCCACATTACGAATGGTTATTCCCTGACTCTTTAAACGTTCTTCTATTTTTTTACTTAAATTAAGCATCCTCTCGGGAATTTTTTGATGCCTTAAATACCATGCGTAAAGGTCCATTCTTTTTTCAAGACCATAATCACGCATAATTTTATCGTAATATTTTTTGTTATGAGTCATCATAACAAAAGGAGGTGTGTCAAAACCATCAATTAAAGTTCCGCAAGGATCGTTTGTTGAAGGATTTGTAGGTCCGTACATACCTTCAACACCTTTATCTTTAAGCCATTTTACGGCTGAATCAAAAAGAGCCTTAACAACTTCTTTATCCTCTATTGCTTCAAAAAAGCCGAAAAAACCCCAATTTTCATTCCAGTGATCAACATACATTTGATTTGTAATAGCAGCTATTCTCCCCAAAGTTTTTCCGTTTTCATCCACTGCAATAAAATATTCGGCATCACCGTGTTTAAAAAACGGATTCTTTTTTTTGTCAAGAACTTCTTTAACCATTATCCTTAAATCGGGAACATAGTTTTCATCGTTTTCATAATGTTTGTAAGGGAAATCAATAAATTTTTTCAGAGTTTTTTTATCTCTGACAACTTCTATATTAACCATAACTACCTTTTTTGTAAAACTAAAAACAAAACTATTTTAATTTTATAGTGTGAAAATTATTTACTTTTGAACTTTTGAAGTAAATTCAAGTTGTAAATTTACTTTATTTCTTGAATAATCATACAAACACACATTAATATGTCGATATTACAAGAGAGAGTTTCTAAATATCTGGAACCCCAAAAGGTTAAGTCGTTGGGTATTTACCCTTATTTCCGGGTTTTAGAATCAGGGCAAGATAAAGAAGTTAAAATAAACGGTCATGATGTTCTTATGTTCGGTTCAAACAACTATTTGGGCCTGACAAGCCATCCTAAAACCAAAGAAGCCGCAATTGCAGCCGTTAAAAAGTACGGAACCGGAACGGCAGGTTCAAGATTCCTTAACGGTACTCTTGAAATACATATAGAACTTGAAGAAAAACTTGCAAATTTTGTAGGCAAAGATGCCGCAATAACATATTCAACGGGGTTTCAAACAAACCTCGGAACAATTTCAGGACTTACCACACGCAACGATTGTATAATAATAGATGAACAAGACCATGCTTCGATAATTGACGGCACAAGGCTTTCATTCTCAAAAGTTTTTAAATACAAACACAACGATATGGCGTCGTTGGAAAATGTTTTGCAAAAAAGAAAAGATGAATTCGAAGCGATCTTTATTATAACCGACGGCGTTTTCAGCATGGAAGGTGACATTGCAAAACTTGACAAAATAAACGGGCTTGCCAAAAAATACGGAGCATCCATAATTCTTGACGATGCACACGGTTTGGGAGTATTGGGTGAAAACGGCAAAGGTACCGCCTCTCATTACGGTTTGGTTGATGATGTTGAAGTAATAACGGGAACTTTCAGCAAATCATTGGCAACGGTAGGAGGTTTTGTTGCCGCTTCAAACGAAGCAATAAACTTTTTGAAACATACTTCCAGAAGTTTTATTTTCAGTGCAAGTCTGCCTCCGGCATCCACGGCTTCGGTTATTGCAGCTTTGGATATTATTGAGGAAGAGCCCGAAATAATTGACCGTCTTTGGGAAAATACGAATTATTCCATAGAATTGTTTAAACAACATAATATTGATATTGGTAATTCGGAAACACCGATTATCCCGGTTTACATAAGGGATGTTGAGAAAACTTTTATTTTAACAAAAGAACTTCTTGACGAAGGTGTTTTTGTAAATCCCGTTATAGCTCCCGCCGTTCCTCCCGAACATTCTTTAATAAGATTTTCGCTGATGGCTACCCATACAAAAGAACAGATAGAAAAAGCCATCGATAAAATGGCAAAAATCGGCAAAAAACTGGATATATTCCATTAAAGATAAAGGTCTGTTATTTCAGACCTTTTCTTCCTTTCCATTCATACTTTTTTGACAATGATAATATGCCCGTTAAAGAAATGTATAACGGGTATAGCATTTCAGCAACAGAAATGTACTTAATAAGATATGTTTTATCCGTTAAAAGCAAGTAACCGCGCAGTAACGGAAAATCTACAAGGGTTTTCATAATTACGTATAAAAACCACACGGGAAGCATCCACGGAAAGAAAAACATTAATAAAAACATCAAAAATAATCCGGCATTAAAAAGGAAAACCGTCATCGCCGAAAATACCGAAACCACATCTCTATAACCTTTTGCTTTTGAACCCCATCTTATCCGTTGGTCTAAAAATTCTTTTAAATTTCCGGGAATTACCGTTTTAACCGTTACAGCTTTGTCTTTTAAGAAATGAATTGAATTATTTCCGTATTCTTTTTTTACATGGTGAATTAAAAAAACATCGTCACCCGAAGAATAATTGTTAATAATATTGCGATTATATACTTCTTTCGAAAAAGCCATGTTAGCCGTATTACCCATAAACGGCATCTTAATACCGCAAGCTCCTGCTTGTGAAGCAACCAAAGAAGCAAATTCCAATGAAAAAAGTTTTTGTAAAAAACCTTTTTCTTTATCATAAACAACCGGAGCCATTATTAAGGCCGGTGAATATTTTTCAAAATATGCAACAAGTTTCCACAACCACATATTGCCAACAACACAATCGGCATCAGTGGTGGCAATTAGTTTATAAGAAGCATACTTTATTCCGGTATATACGGCTTGCTTTTTCCCTTCACCCTCCGAATCGAGTAATGAAATTTTAAAATCACGATTTTCCCGTATAAAACCTGCTACAGCGTTTTTCGTGTTGTCTGTCGAAGAATCGTCAACAATTATTATTTCAAAATATTTTTTGGGATAAACTTGTTGTTTTAGTGAATTCAATAAATTCAAAATATTATTTTCTTCATTCCTTGCCGCCACAATAACAGAAACTTTTGCAGAAAGTTTTTTTTCAGGCTCAAACCCTTCATGCAACTGAAACCAACCGTAGGTATATGCCGCTATCAACAGAAAATAAATAACTCCCGAGATAAACAGAGAAAACAAAAATATTTGCAATACTATTCCCATATTCAAGTTTTTCTGAAAAATTTTAACGAGAATATAAACAGTGCTCCTATAAAAGCGGGAGCAGCGACATTAAAAAACCACAATAATGTGGAGGCGGAAAAGATTTTAATGGAAAGACCGGGAACATAATACCCGAATTTGTCAAACCAACTTTCAATAACAAAAATACTTACCGAACCTCTTATTCCGAGTTCCGACAAAGCTATTGTAGGTATTATTGTCATCAAAAGATATATCATACCGATAAGCAACATGGCAACAGGGTATTTCAAAGGAATACCCATAGCAATTAACAAAAGATAAAACTGAAAAGAGAAAACAAGATATCTTGTTATGCTCAAACACAAAACTTTAAAAAGGTCTTTTGAGGAATACCATGAAAATACAACGGCATATTTTTCAATACGTTTATATTCTCTACCCGTTAAACGCTTTAAAATATCCGTAAACGCCGAAAACTCAACGTAAGCGAATATCATTACAAATATTAAAATTAAAACTACGGTTACAATTCCTATATACAGCCACAAATAAAGACTTACGCCGAGACTGTAATAAAACGGAAACAGCCCCGCAACTGATATTAATCCGAAAAGTAATGTGGTAAGCAATTGAGCCAAGCTGCCCAAAATTGTTGACAAAACAGCTTGAAACCTGTCGGCTTTTTCCAAAACGAATATTCTACCTAAATAATCACCCGTCCTGTTGGGAAGAAACATGGTAATGGAAATTCCCGCAAGCACAGCTTTCAAAGATTTCCAAAAAGAAATTTTTTCAAGTTTGGAGATAAGAAATTGCCATTTAGCCGTTTCCAAAAAGAGATTAACAAAAATCAGTGCTATCGTAACAACAAGTAATACGTAAAAATTATCGTTCTCGCTAAGGTCACTTACTTCTTTTAATAACGATACAATATCCTTTTTATAAAAAATTTCATAATACAGGAAATAAACCGTGATAGTAAATATCAAAAGTTTTACCGCCAGATTATATGTTTTAATTAGTTTTGTTTTCATTAAAAAGAAATAATAGTGAAAGAACGCATCATTTTAGGAATAGATCCGGGTACTAACATAATGGGGTACGGTTTGATATACAACAAAGGCAATAGTATCTCTTTAATCTCCATGGGTGTACTTAAACTTGGCAAATACGATAATCATCCGTTAAAATTAAAAAAGATTTTTGAACGGACGTTATCTTTGATAGAACAATATAACCCTGACGAGATGGCTTTGGAAGCACCTTTTTACGGTAAAAACGTTCAAAGTATGCTTAAGCTGGGTAGAGCTCAAGGTGTTGCAATGGCTGCCGGTCTTTTCAAAGAGATTCCTATTTTTGAATATTCCCCGAAAAAAGTAAAACAATCCATTACCGGAAACGGAAATTCATCGAAAGAACAGGTGTCGGCAATGCTTAAAACCATTTTAAATTTCAAAGAAAATCCCGAATATTTTGATGCTTCAGACGGTCTTGCCGTTGCCGTTTGTCATTATTTTCAAGGTGACAGGGTAGCTCAAGGAAAATCTTATTCGGGATGGAAAAATTTTATAAAAGAAAACCCCGGCAGACTTAAATAAACCGAATTATTTCCGCTTTATCCAATATTCGGGATTTTGTTTTTTCTTTCCGTACCAAACTTCAAAATGCAGTAGTTGTTTTTTAAAATTGTTTTTTATGTTACTTTCTTGTTTCGCCAAGAAAGTAACCAAAGAAAGCGACCCAAAACAAAGTTTCTACCCGCTCTCATAAAAGGTAACATCTACGGTAAAAGAATCGCATTCAAACGCCTACCCTTAAATTGCCCAACCTAAATGTTTGAAGCCGAAACGCAAGCGCTTTTTCTCGTAGCTGTAAACCTTTTATAATTCACACCCACGCCGTCCCACTGTTTTGGGAACCCGCCCGCGTTATCCCAAAATTAAGCA
>WFZS01000083.1 GCA_015489465.1 Bacteroidales bacterium
AATTAATTCTATTTTTTACTAAATAAACCGGTAAAATGAAAAAATTTATTTACACGATTTTTGTCGTAGCTTTAATTTCTCTTATTCCTGTAGTAGGATTAGGGCAAATAAAAGGCGGCCCAAGCGGAGGTGCTAAAGATCCCAGCGACCCTAACGGGGGCGGGCCATCAGGCAATCCTGTAGGAGGAGGTGGTGGTGCACCCATTGGGACGGGAATGGTAATATTATTATCTCTCGGAGGAGCTTACACCGCTAAAAAAACATTCTTTTTAGCAAAGAACAAACAACAATAAACCCAAGAATCAAAAGATCATTAAAGATTCTTGAAGTTTATTTATTATCATAAAAAACACAAAACAATGTATTAAAGCTTTAATACCAGGCTATAGTGCATTGTTTTTTTAATTTATTGAAAAAACGCTTCCAGTCTAAAAGGGTTTTATTCTTTTTATCTTCATTTTTCAAACCTGATTGTCGAAACTTCAATAAGGTTCCTCCATCTTTTTCTTCAAAAGAAAATTCCACAACGGAATCCAGCCAATCATCGTAACCGTCAACACACCTCCACCTTACATACCCGTTCCCATCCAGTTTTTCTATTTCCATTTTAAAATTCAAATCAAACTCGAAAGCAAATGCTGCCACGGTACCTTCCTTGGGAGAAGCTATAACTTGAGGGGCAAACCATTTGCTCAATAAAGGTTGTAATGTTAAGAAATCGAAAACACGACCGGACGGGGATTCAATAAAAATCTCGTATGAAACAGTGTACATATGTCTAGTAAATATCTTCTTTACGCTTGTACAAAAGCCTGAAACTCACTAAAACATACAACAACATAACAAAAGACATATAGTAATTAAGAAGACCTTGATTAGCAGCGGTTATATGCATTATACTGAAACCCGAAATAAGAAAAACCAAACCGGCCAAAGTGTAAAACCATAAACATTCTTTATTTTCCGGCTCAAACAAGCCCGCAACAAGCAATAATCCACCCATTATAGCTGTCCAATAAGAAAAAGTAACGATAAAAAATGCCGTATCGCTTTCAGGATAAGTAAATATTATAAGACCCGAAAAGGCTTCAAAAATCATTTCAAGAATTAAATTTCCTTTAAGTTCATTATCAAAATTTATAAAAACATAAATCATGGTGAGAAAGGCCGTTGTCAACATTCCCGCTCCGAAATAAACTGAAAAACCGTCAACACCGTTTTTTAAATTAAAGGCAAGAACACTCAATATTAAAATAACCGCTAATCTTGCATACCTGTATCCGAGTTTCATAACAAAAGTTTTTTTTGATTAATGAAAACAAAGTTAAAAAGAAAGTTAAATATTTAAACATATTGTTTGTTAATATTATTCATAAACATAATTTTGCAGCCGCTTATGGAAAAACCCGCTTATATACGAATTGAAGAATACGACTATCACTTGCCTGCGGAAAAAATTGCAAAATTTCCACTGGAACAACGTGATTTATCAAAATTATTAATACTGAAAAACAATAATTTATCGCAAAGCATTTTTAAAGAGTTACCGTCGCATCTTCCCGTTGATTCATTACTCGTATTTAATGAAACCAAGGTTATTCAAGCAAGATTACAGTTTATAAAACCAACGGGGGCACAAATAGAAATCTTTTGTTTGGAACCTGTTGAACCAAATAACGATTTCCAAATTGCTTTTACCGATAAGTCACCCGTAATTTGGAAATGTTTGGTAGGTAATTCCAAACGGTGGAAAAATAACGAATTAACAACCAAGATAACTATTGAAAACGAAGATGTTTTTTTAAGCGCTAAAAAGTTAAAACGGTTAAACGACTCTTTTTTAATAGAATTTAAATGGTCGGGAAACCGTCCGTTTTTAGAGATATTGGATACGGCGGGGAAAATACCACTTCCACCTTATTTGGGCAGAAAACCTGTTGATTCAGACAAAGAACGTTACCAAACTGTTTATGCCAAGCAACACGGGTCCGTGGCAGCACCAACGGCAGGATTGCATTTTACCCGAAAAATTTTTCAAGAGATTGAAAAAAAAGGAATTAAAACAGAAAAGGTTACCCTCCATGTAGGTGCCGGAACCTTTAAGCCTGTTTCATCGGATAAAATAGGCGAACACGAAATGCATACCGAAAAAATCATCGTTAAAAAAGAAACTCTGGAAAATTTACTGAAAAATATAGACAAGACGATAATTCCGGTAGGAACAACTAGCATGAGAACTTTGGAAAGCCTTTTTTGGATAGCTTTAAAACTTAAAAACAATAACGATATAATTCCGTCGGTTAAGCAATGGGACCCCTACGAACTGAGAATTCCCAACGGTTTCGATGTTAAAACGGCCTTGGAAACCCTTATTGAATTTTTAGAAAAAAATAATTTTGATGAGTTGAAAAGCGAAACAAAATTGATGATTGCACCCGGATACAATTTTAAACTTGCAAAAGGATTGATAACAAATTTTCATCAACCTAAAAGTACCCTTTTATTGCTTGTTTCGGCATTGATAGGTGAAAGGTGGAAAGATGTTTACAATTATGCGTTAAAAAACAATTTCAGGTTTTTAAGCTACGGAGACTCCTGCTTATTTCTCCCTTAATTCTTTGTCCAGCCTTATTATTTGAGGTATTAAAAACTTTTTACCGTCATTTACAATTACATAATCCGCTCTACGTTCCTTTTCATCATCTTTCATTTGGTTTTCCATCCTTTTTTTTATCTCTTTTACAGATGTGTTATCCCGTTCTAACAAACGGTTAATCCTTATTTCCTCGGGACAGGACACAACAATTATCTTATCAAAATTATTTTCCAATCCGTTTTCAAATAATATGGCGGATTCGTGAATTACATAAGGCTTATTATTGTTTTGCCTCAGCCATTTACCGTATTCTTCAAAAACCAAAGGATGAATTAACCCGTTTATAAAATTTAAAGCACCGGAATCGTTAAATATTATTCCTGCAAGCTTTTTAAAATCAACAATACCATCTGTAAAGACAGAATGTCCAAATTCACTTTTAATACTTTTTTTTACTTCCTTTCTATCATATAATTTTTTAGCAACAATATCCGAATAAAACACCGGCACATCAAGGGTTTCAAATATCTTACAAACAGTGGTTTTTCCACTGCCCATATTACCTGTAAGTCCGATTCGTATCATTTTATAATTATAAACTCAACTTGTGACGGTTCGACACGAACATTTCTAACGAACGAAGGCTTTTTAACAATTTTCAAATTAAGTTTTTGAGCCTTCTTTAAATCCACCGATTCAACATCAGGTACAATCAAAAAATCCGAAGGTTTTACTTTATCATAGTCTTTTAAAGCAACATCATAGTAAACCGTTACTTTTGAAGGGAAAGTGTGAATATTCTCCGTTTTTGGTGTACTTGATACAACAACAAGCGAACTTGACTGCGTAAATTTTTCAACATCCAAAGATACCGTTACATACCTCGGTTTTACCCTTACCAAACTTTTCATTGGGTTATCAATCTCAAGAGATATATCGGCACTACTTTTAATATTATGTATTACCATCGGTTTTGTATAAACATATTTTATAGTATCCAACACCGATTTAATACTATATACCGTGGCTTTTTCGGGTTTAACTTTTAAAGGTTTATACAGATTATAAAAATCGGCAAAATTCAGTGTAAGGCGTGGTATTATTTTAACTTTTTTGGAAGCCAGTTTTTCCAGATAAAAAGATATTGTATTTTTTGAAAAATTTACGTTGTTCGCAGGGATATCCAAAAGCTTTGCAATTCTTTCTTTTAAAGGTTGCGTGGATATGTAATACATATTTTCATCAGACTTGTGAACAGTGTAATTTTTCAAATGAACAACCAACTCGTCGGGTTTCATAAAACCCAGTTTCAACAAATAAAATCCTTGAGCTTTAATGTTGAAAACAATAGTTGAATCCACTTGTTTTGTTATAAGTTTATCCACAGGCGGGTCCTGCAACTTGATTTTCATATTATAGGACCATGAATACTCTTTGGAAAGATTTATCAAAAGCCAAAAAATAGCGGATATCAGCAGAAAAGTAAAAAACACAATATAATCGGACCTGTGTTTTACAACCTTTTCGTTATGTAAAAACCTGTCTGGGGTGTAATATTTCTTCTTACTTTTTTCCATAAAAAAACCGGAGCATAAAGATATACAATACTCCGGTATTCTTAAACATCAATTTAAAATATAATTAAGGTTTATTTTCCTTGTCCTATACCTTGTGTATCCATGGCAATAGCTGATTTTTCAACGGTCAGTTTAACACCGTTTCCAACATCAAGAATTACAGTCGTATCTTTAACTTCAGCTATTTTACCGTGAATGCCTCCTATTGTAACAACCTTCTGTCCTTTTTGTAAAGCTTCACGGAATTTCTTTTGCTCTTTCGCCCTTTTTTGTTGGGGTCGGATAAAAAAGAAATAAAACACCACCAAAATTAAAATTAGCGGTAAAAATTGCATAAACGCATTAGGCTCACCTTGAGCAGCTTGTAATAATACTATTAACATTTTCATAGTTTGAATTAATTTATTTTGATTTTATTTATCTTTTTCGGGCATTACCACAGTACCTGTTATATGAAGTACCGTTTTATTTGGTTGTGTATTTGCCAAAATTGTTACCGTTTTATGTTGTTTTCCTCTTTTATGAGCACTGTTAAACACGACATCAATATATGATTCTTCACCGGGTTTAACGGGTCGTCTCGGATAATTTGATGCGGTACAACCACACGAAGTACTTACTTTGCTTATTATGAGGTCGGCATTACCGGTATTTTTAAATTTGAACCGGTATTTGAGTTTTTCCCCTCTTATTATTTTACCGAAATCATGCGTTGTTTCTTCAAAAACAAGTTTAGGCATAGGTTTATCTTCGTTACCCTCTGCACTTTTATTATTTTTCACAACATCTGTAGATATTTCTTCTTCGGCTTTATTTTTATTGGAAGAGCCGTTGCAACTTGAAAAAATCAAGCCGATGCTTATGAAACTTAAAACCAACAATAACTTTTTCATAACATTTATTTTTTATTTGAACCTGTAAATATCATTACCGAACCTTTATATTTATATTCTTTATGATACCCGAAACATTTTAATATGTAATAATATGTACCGTCGGGTAGGTTTCCTCCGTCCCAATCGTTTTGATAATTTTTAGATTCATAAACTTTGTTGCCGAACCTGTTTAATACAATCAAATGTGTTCTTTCAAAATATGTATTAAGAGGTTTGGCATTGGGATTCGTTTCTTCAAAACTTTTAAAACCTCCCGTTTCATTATCGCCGTTTCCCGCATCCGTACCGCCTCCCACGGTAATTTCGAAAACTTCATTTTTACCGTCACCGTTGGGTGTAAAAACATTAGGAATATTCAATGTTACGGGTTGTATAAAAACAACCGTATCGAAAACGGTATCACATCCTTGCTCATTAAAAACAGTTAAATTAACGATATACTCTTTTGAAACGGTATCGGAATATGTATGTATCGGGTCGGGCAATGTACTTGTTTCCGTGTTATCTCCGAAATCCCAAAAATAGTTGTAAATCTGAATGGAATCTTTTGAAAGGTTATCAAATGTAAATTTTATGTGAGGGTTTTCTATGTAAGCCGTGTCCGGATCGGGATTTATCATTACCATGGGATTGTAATATCCTCTTGTTGTAAATGTATCTCTCTCGATACAACCGTGTTTGTCTATTACCTTAATGTTATACTTTTGGTAAGCCTTTAACCCGATGGCAACGGAAGAATCGTTGGGAGAAATGTGCAATGGAGGAACATTCCAAAAATAGTGGTATTCATCGGGGCCGAACTCTCCGGTTGCGGTTGCTTTAACAATTGCAGTATTGCCGTTATCTTTATCGCCGTTGGTACATGTCAATTGTAACTGTTCAAAAGTTATAATAATGTCAGGGTAGGTTTGCACGTCAATTTGATTGCTACAGGTATCGGAATTTAACGTGTCTATTACTCTAACGGTTATCAAGGTAGGTTTATCCACCATATATATTACGGAGTCTAATGTGGAAATCGTATCGTTACCGTCTTTCCATAAATATGAACAATTATTTTGGTCAGCCACTTTCAAAATAAAATATTCACCTTTACAAACGGTATCATACAACGGAAAATAAGATTCAACCGTATCATGAACAACCAAAGTAATATCACAATTAACCTGCGATTCGGCTTTATTATTAATAAAAAACAACGAGTAAAAAGTGATTATTATATAAAAAAGTTTTTTCCTCATAAAAAGCAGAAAGATAAGCAGCTGTATTTTAATTTTTCGAAGTGCAAAGGTAAAAATAAAATTGATGATTTAAAGAAATTAAAACAAACCCGAAGATAACATCACCAATGTGCAATTTTCAACTACTTCTATCCCCCTTTCTTTAGCCATCTTTTCAAATTCAACATTCTCCGTTCCGGGATTAAAAATTATCCTTTCAGGTTTAAGTTTTAAAATATAGTCATAATACTGCGGTTGCCTTGCCGGACCGATATACAATGTAACCGTATGGATATCATCGTAGTCGGGAAATCCAGTTTCTATTTCCACATCCTCCACTTTACCCGGTCTGATTCCTATTGCTTTAACATCATGACCGTATTTTCCAAGCAATTTGATTGCTTTATTGGAATATCTGGAAGGTTTTTCGCTGGCACCTATTACTAATGTTCTTTTTTTCATCTTTGAGTTTCACGTTATAAAAAGTCTTTTTTGTCGGTTCTAAATTTTAGATATCCTTTTCAACCTGTTTTAATTACTAAACGACCAAAAATAATTAATAGTATGTAAATTCGCCATTAAGAAACAGCCAATTTGACATTAAATATTTTTTACGCAAGCCATTTTTACAGCCGTTATTATTCCGTATTTCCATAACCCGTTGAGTTAATGACTAATACGTTCTTTTAATCTTTTTATTGGTAAGCTATTTGCTATAACAAAGGCAAAACATTACAAAAAAGGAGGAAATAATTATGAATTTAAATCAATTCACTATAAAATCACAAGAAGCCATTCAAAAGGCACAAGAAATTGCTTCTGTTAACGAGCATCAAGCAATTGAAAGTATTCACCTTTTGAAAGGTATTTTAACGGTTGACGAAAACGTTACACCGTTTTTATTAAAAAAATTAAACGTCGATGTTGATGTATTAAAAAAGGCGGTTGACAGAATAATAGAGTCATTGCCCAAGGTATCGGGTGGAGAACAATATTTATCGAGGGATGCTAACGAAGTGTTGCAAAGAGCTCCCCGTTACTTAAAAGAGTTCGGTGATGAATTCGTATCAATCGAACACTTGCTTTTATCTATTTTGGAAGTAAAAAGTACGGCTTCACAGCTGCTTAAAGATAACGGCGTTACCAAAGACGGTTTAATTGCCGCCATTAAAGATCTTCGTAAAGGCTCAACGGTAAACAGCCAAAGCGCCGAAGATCAACTTAACGCATTGAACCGTTATGCCAAAAACCTTAACGAGCTTGCAGAAAAAGGGAAACTAGATCCGGTTATCGGCCGTGATGAAGAGATAAGAAGGGTATTACAAATTCTTTCGAGAAGAACTAAAAACAACCCTATTCTTATCGGTGAACCGGGTGTTGGTAAGACAGCTATTGTTGAAGGTCTCGCCCACCGTATTGTTGACGGCGATGTACCGGAAAACCTTAAATCAAAAAAGATATATTCATTGGACATGGGTGCCTTGATAGCAGGTGCCAAATATAAAGGTGAGTTTGAAGAAAGGTTGAAAGCAGTTGTTAAAGAGGTGGTTGAATCCGACGGTGAAATAATTCTTTTCATCGATGAAATCCACACTCTTGTCGGTGCAGGAAAATC
>WFZS01000084.1 GCA_015489465.1 Bacteroidales bacterium
GTTTTGAGGGAGAACAAAGTTTTTTGAATAATTGATAAATGACGTTTTGCAGGTCTTTGGGTAGGTGTCAGTATGAGAGAGCAGAAAATTATTTCAACAATCCGTAAATAATATTGTTTTGTGGTGAGAGAGCTGTCACTCTGAGCCCGGTCGAAGAGTGGCGGGGAATGGAGATGCCCACCTGCTGTCACACATTCGACAGGCTCAGTGTGACAATGCCAACACTCCAATAATCCGTTAATTAAAAAGTTAAAATAGGTAGAATTTAACTTATAAAATGTCTTATATCTTTAAAACAAATCCATTGAAATAAATAGATTTGGAAAAGTTCCATTATTTTTGTTGAAAAAACAGAAATATGAGTTTGGAAATTAAAGGACGTTTGGTTCAAGTATTACCCAAGGAAAGCGGTGAAGGTCGCAACGGCCGTTGGGAGAAGCAGCAATTTATTTTAGAAACTATTGAGCAGTACCCGAAAAAAGTTTGTATAGTGCTTTGGGGAGATAAAATATCCATGCTTAACGGAATAAATGAAGGCGACGAGCTTAATGTTGCTGTAAATATTGAATCCAGGGAGTTTAACGGCAAGTGGTATACCGATGTAAAAGCTTGGAAAATAGAGCGTGTCGCAGGCCAAGACCCCGCTGACGGAGAATTGCCCGGTGATACGGGAAACGAACTTCCTCCGGATGATTTTATTGCAGGTAATATTGATAGCGGCGACAATCCGGATGATGATTTGCCGTTTTAAAAAATATTTACCGTTAAAATCGAACAATCCACCGTTCCCCTTTTTATGAAAAAAATCACCGTAAGTCCCGTGGCTAAGGCACACCTTGCCATAATGGGTGCTAACATCATTTACGGGCTTAACTATGTTATAGCAAAAGGTATAATGCCCGATTATATGAGCCCGAGAGCAATAATAATGATGCGGGTTTTGGGAGCATCCATGATGTTTTGGCTAATAGATTACCTGAGAGGAGGGGAAAAAGTTGAAAAAAAAGATCTTTTCAAATTTTTTTACCTTTCTTTTTTTGGTGTTGCTTTAAATCAAATAATGTTTTTTGAAGGACTTAACTTGACCACTCCCATTAATGCCTCCATTATCATGGTCGGGACACCCATAGCCGTTTTGGTGATGTCACATTTTATATTAAAAGAGCGGCTTACAGGACTGAAATTGGCAGGAGTAATTTTGGGTAGTGCAGGGGCTTTGTGGTTAATACTTCGAAACGGTAATTTTTCGTTCACCTCAAACACTTTTTTGGGAAATTTGTTTATAGTGATAAATGCTTCTTCTTATGCTGTATTTTTGGTTTTGATTAAACCTTTGATGAAAAAATATTCGCCGTTAACAATTATGAAATGGGTGTTTACATTCGGACTTGTTTTTGTATTACCAGTATCTTTAAAAAAATTTTTTGAAACCGATTTTGCATCGATTCCTTTCAATATTTGGCTTTCAGTGGGTTATGTTGTGTTTTTCACAACGGTTTTAGCGTACCTGTTGAACAACTATTCATTGAAAAATGTATCACCTACTGTAAACAGCAGTTATATTTATCTGCAACCGTTTCTGGCTACCGTTGTTGCACTTGCTACCGGAAAAGATTCGTTAACATGGACCGAAATTATCTCCGCAATGTTGATTTTTTCGGGAGTTTATATGATAAGTGCAGGTAAAGTAAAGTTTAATCTTCGTATTAATAAATAAATCTTTTTGTTTTTTATTTTTGATAAAAATTAAAAATCATGATACCCGATATTCCCAAATTAAAATATACTAACGGTGAAAATTTCTTTCTTCTTGCAGGGCCTTGTGTTATAGAGGATGAAAAATCTCCTTTTGAGATAGCCGGGAAAATATTGAAGATAACGGAAAAGTATAAAATTCCTTTTGTTTTTAAAGGATCTTATAAAAAAGCAAACAGGAGCAAGCTCGATTCTTTTACCGGAATAGGTGATTTGAAGGCATTGAATGTGCTGAAAAAAATATCCGAAACATTTGACATTCCTGTAGTTACCGATATTCATACGGCAGAAGAAGCGAAAATGGCTGCCGAATATGTGGATGTTTTGCAAATCCCCGCTTTTTTGTGCCGTCAAACCGACTTGCTTATAGCTGCAGGTAAAACGGGTAAAGTTGTCAATATTAAAAAAGGTCAGTTTTTGTCGGGTGCGTCAATGAAATTTGCTGCCGAAAAGGTGGAAACCACGGGAAATAAAAACATAATGCTAACCGAAAGGGGTAATATGTACGGTTACGGTGATTTGATAGTAGATTACCGGAATATTATTGAGATGCAAAAAACAGGTTATCCCGTTGTTTTGGATATTACCCATTCGTTGCAGCAGCCGAATCAAACGAGCGGGGTAACCGGAGGAAAGCCGGAACTTATCGAAACCATAGGTAAAGCGGGTATTGCCGTTGGTGTTGACGGGATTTTTCTTGAAACACATCCAAACCCGGCAGTAGCCAAATCGGACGGTGCCAATATGTTAAAACTGGACTTGTTGGATGACCTTTTGAGAAAGTTGATTGAATTACGTAATGTGGTGAATAAGTTTTGAGGTATTTGAAATTAGTCTTAAAGAAATAAATCCTAACTTATATTTTGTAATGACGTATAGATATTATATATTTGTACGTAAATAATGGTGTTATGGAAACTAAGTTGACTTTAAGATTAAATGATAAGGTGATTGAAAGAGCAAAAACATATGCGAAGAGTCACAAAATCAGTTTGTCAAAATTGATTGAATCATATCTCGACAGTTTGACCGGTGAAAAAAATACGGGAAATAAAAAATCTATTACACCTCTTGTTGAAAGCTTGAGCGGAGTAATTGAATTACCATCTGATTTTGACTACAAAAAAGAATATTCAGACTATCTAACAGATAAATACAAATGAAAAAGATATTTGTTGACACAAATATTGTGATAGACTTATTATCCAGAAGGGAGCCTTTTTATGAAGAATCGGCAGAACTTTTTTCATTAGCAGACAAAAAAATAGTTGATCTAAGTATATCATCTTTAACAATCGCAAATACCGGTTATATTTTATCACGTCAAATAGACTTTAAGAAAACAAAAGAGGTATTACGCAAACTGAGATTATTGGTCAATGTTTTTCCCTTTAACGATAAAATTATAGATTTAGCTTTGAATGATGATTTATTTAAAGATTTTGAGGATAGTATTCAATATTTCACTGCAATAGAGAATGATCAAGACCTTATAATCACGAGGAATTTAAAAGATTTCAAACAGTCAAAACTTCCTGTAATGACTGCAAGACAGTTTTTAGAAATATTTAATTAAATAAATTACAAAACCGTTAAACTAATTATCAGATAAAACCGGTTACAATATCCTTTTCGGATTGAAATTTTTTAACATCGCTTTTGTTTTGCTGAAATCGAGTGTAAACCCTAATACCATTCCTCCTCCGCCCGAACCGCAAAGTTTTAGATAGTAATCTCCGGTTTCCAATCCTTTTTTCCATTCTTTTTTTACTGTCCGCGGTATCATTTCGTCAAAGTGTTCAAAAGTATAAGCCGATAAGATTTTTACATTATCGATGGTTTTGTCCAAATCCCCCGAAAGAAAACTGTCAATACATTTGTTGTTTGCAGGAATTATTTTTTGTTCGATTATCTTTTTGAATCCGGGGATTTTACAGTTTTCAATAAAATTATTTACCAAAGGTCCGGTATCACCCGAAATTCCCGAGTCAATTAAGAATACTGCCGAATTATCCTTTTCGTTAAACGGCAGTTTTACTTTTTTCATAACATCTTTGCTTTCCACAAGCACAGGTTCCGACAGGTATGAAATCAGAGGGTCAAGTCCCGAACTTTTACCGTGAAAAAAAGATTCTATTTCGGCAAATAACGATCTTAAAAACGAGATTTCCTTTTTGTCATTAGTGGAGCGCGGTATTTTGTTGGCGGAGTATCTGTAATAAATGGCAGCCGACAACGAGCCGGAACTTCCCAATCCGTAACCTACCGGAATATTGCTTTCAAAAGTCAATCCGTCTTCCAGTTCCTTTTCAAACTTTTCGATATCCAAATCCTTTAAATTTTCATTGGATTTAAGGTAGGCTATAAAGTTTCTGACAAGTTCGGGTGAAACATCTCCCTTAGGTTTATCAAAAGTGAAATACCCGAAATATTCATCGTAAGGGATGCTTAAAGCTTTACCCCCGCAAATAATAACGTATTCTCCGAAAAGAAGAATTTTGGAAGAAAATATATGTGACTTGTTTTCCGTCATATCAATCTTTCGGGTCCATTACCGACATTGTCTTTTATAAATCCGTTTTGGCTTAAGTAGGGTTTTAATCTGTCGTTTATAAAGTTGTTTACGCTTTCGCTGTTTTCATCCGGATAAAGAAGGTGGACGTTAGGTCCGGCATCAAGCGTGAAGCATAAAGGAATCCCGGTCTCGTTTCTAAATTCGAAGATGTTTTCAATAATATTTAAGGTTCCGGGTTTCATCAATAGATAATACGGGTTTGATGTCATCATCATAGCATGTAGCGTAAGCGCTTCCGATTCAACGATTTTTATAAAATCTTCTTTATCACCCGATTTTAATATATCAAGAATTTTGACGGAATTTTCTGAAGCCTGTTTAAACCTTGTTTTGGCATAAGGATTATTTTCCATAAGGGAATGACCCACCCTGCTGGAAACTTTTTTTTGTCCCGAATCAACCAAAAGTATTGTGTCGTGATAATTTAAAAAATCCTTGTGAACATTTCCGGTAACAGGTATTCCGTAAAGGTCGGAGTTTCCCGGAACGGCAGAAGTTTCGCCCCAAATAACCACACCGCCGTAAACCGACCGGGCTGCACTGCCCGAACCGAGTCTTGCAACATATGATGCTTTTCTAAAAAAATCGTTTTCATTATTTAACGTCCCGAAATGGTCGTTTTCTATCGAACATAATGCCAATGCCAGTGCACTCATCCCCGAAGCGGAAGAAGCTATGCCTGCGGAATGAGGAAAACTGTTTTTTGAGTGTATCGTGAATTCAAGTTGATTTAAAAAAGGGAAAATATTTGTAATGTTTTCAAAAAACTTTTTCGTTTTTTCCTCGAAAGAGACATTTCTTTTACCTTCAAAATAAAAAGTTACATTCAATCCTTTTTTTGCCGGGGAATATTCTACTGCGGTTTCCGTTACCGAATTGTTTAAGGTAAAACTTACCGAAGGATTCATAGGCAGTTGAACCGGTCTTTTCCCCCAATATTTTACCAATGCTATATTGGACGGACTTTTCCAAACGATTTTTCCGGTGGGAATATCATTTTTAAAGTAAAGTTCCGGATTTTCAAAAAAGGAATGTTGCATATTTTAAAAAATGATTGGTAAAATTAAAAAAGATATTTTAACCGCATAATATCAGAGATTATTTGCCAAAGTAAAAACAGGTTTTTTATCGACAATCTTCATTTTGATTATTTCCATACTTACAAAGTCGGACAAAATATCTTCCGCAACATGTTTTGTGAGACCTGCATATTTCTGAAAATCCATTGTAGTAATATTATCTTTTTCTTTAAAAATATCAAAAAGGTCTTGATAAGCACCTTCTATGGTGATGTTAATATTGTCGTCGGAATTTTGTTTTTGCCAAACTTTCATTTGAACTCCCGAAGCTAAAATATTTTCGTCGTTATATCTCACAAACGCTTTGTATTTGCCTTCTTTGTCGGGAGCTTTGTGCGGGGCGTTATTGCTTTCGGGTATTATTACTTCAAGAACTTTTCTACCCTTAAAGGACCATTCTTTAGTTTTGAACTCAACGGCCGGTTTACAATATTTTTTAGCGGCATTTTCAATCATAAAATACTCTTCTTCGGAACTGATACCTTTTATGCTACCGTTATCATCTACACCTATCAATAATTTTCCGCCAGAAGTATTTGCAAATGCTACCAAAGATCTGGCAATTTTAACGGCATCGGAAACCTCGTATTTAAAATCCTGATGCAAACCTTCACCTTCTTCTATCATTTTTATTAACGGATGTTGCTTTTTCATAACTGTCCGGTTTTTAAAACTTTCAATGGAAACGAACCGCTGAGGTTTATATTATCTGAAAACAATATCTTCAATTACATTTTTGCCGGCTTCTTTGTTTAATGCTTTTACTATTTTATTGCGTGCAAGCATGAGTTCGTTGCGTAATGGTGCCGAATCGAGATTTACATAAAGGATTTTATTGCGGATAAAAAGTTTTGTAGTATGCCGGTTTATCATAGGTCCCACAACTTTTTCCCATGAGTTCATGACGTTAACTTCTTCCAGTTTCTCATCCAAACGTAATCCTTTAAGTACCTGCTTTATGGCGTCACCCAACGATATTTCATTATTTTTTTTCATTATCTGAAAATTAATCTACTTATCATAAAGGTTCCTGTTTGCTTTAACCCAATATTTTATAAAATAGTGTAAAAGTTTAATATAAGAAAAAGAATTTTACACATTTATTAGCTTTTTACAAAATTTTACAGTGCAAAAGTAGGAATAAAAGGGCGCTTATTATTAAAAATTCCGGTGTTACATTTCGGAAACATTACCGTTGTTCACAAAAAACACTTTATGATCTATCGAAGTGTTCTTAAATATAGCTTCTATTCGTTCGGGTTGCGTGTCGGTGATAAATACCTGTCCGAAATTTTCTTTGCCCACCAAATCTATTATCTGGTTCACGCGTTTGTGGTCAAGTTTGTCAAAAATATCATCGAAAAGAAGTAACGGTTTAAATTTTTTAACTTGATTTATAAATTCGAATTGAGCAAGTTTTATGGCTATCACAAAAGTTTTTTGTTGCCCTTGCGAACCGAATTTTTTAACGGGATATCCGTTTATTTCAAATATCAAGTCATCTTTGTGAATACCTGATGATGTGTATCTTAAAGCCAAATCTTTATCAATGTTGTTTTCAAGCAAAAGATTGTAATCCTCCGATAAAAGTTGCGATTTGTAAATGATTTTTACATTCTCGGAGTTTTGGGCAAGTGTTTGGTAATATTTCTCGAACAGCGGGTTGAATTCTTCAATAAATTCTTTTCTTTTTTCAAATACGGGGTTTCCGTATAAAACCAATTTATCGTTCCATATTTCAAGAGATGCTTTATCGAAATATCGATGCTCGGCAAAACTTTTTAACAAAGCATTGCGTTGGGCAAGAGCTTTGTTGTAGTTTAAAAGGTTGTCAAGATATACATGGTCGAATTGAGAGATAACACCGTCGATATATTTTCTCCTGACTTCGCTGCCTTCGTTTATTAAATCCCTGTCATAAGGTGAAACCATTACCAAAGGAATTTTGCCGATGTGGTCGGCCAAACGTGAATATTCCTTTTTATTAAATTTTACGGATTTCTTTTTATTTCGTTTTTGTATCACACTAACGGTGTCATTAAGCGATTCCTGGTTCAAATAAGTTCCGTGAATGGCAAAAAACTCTTCGCCGTGTTTAATGTTTTGGGTATCGATGGGGTTGAAATAACTTTTGCAAAAAGAGAGGTAATAAACGGCATCCAGAATGTTGGTTTTCCCCGCTCCGTTGTCACCTGTAAAACAGTTGATATTGCGTGATAACTCAATATCCGCCTCACTGTAGTTTTTAAAATTTATAAGTTTCAGGTTTTTTAAAAACATCTTGATAATTAATTTTTTATAATTTTTCCCGAAAATGTTTTATCCTCGCATTCCACCGATAGAATATAAACTCCGGCAGGTAAATACGATATATCTAATTTGTTCTTTTTCTTTCCCGACGGAATATTCAATACAATCCTGCCATCCATATTGAAAAGTTTTAACCTTTTTATCTTTTTATTACCGGTTAAGGTCACATAAACAAAATCGTAAGCCGGCAAAGGATAAATATTCGGTTTCCCGTTTGGATTGTTTTTTTTCTCTTTTACTGAAGTATATGTGTTAAAAGGAATAAAATCAACATATCCCAAAGAGGGATCATCAGGGTGATGGAAAATGTGGAGTTCGATAGTGTCTGCGTTATCCGTACCCCAATAGTTGTTTTCGGCTTTTATATCTCCCGGAGTGTTATTATAAACATCATACACCGAACCATTATTTCCATTGCCGTAAATCTCATTGTTACCGGGACTGTTTTCATTTTCATCGTTTCCGAGGTCGGGATGTGCTGCATTAAGAATAGTAATTCCCCAAAGGTTGTTTTTGATTGTGTTACCGTTTACCACAGAAACATTGGTTTCGTTTCCCCAAAAAGAAATACCGCTTCCTCCTTGCATCGGATCGTTCTGAATGTCATTATTTTCAATAATGTTGTTTTTTATCAATGAATTGATATTGTTACCATAAACGGCGATACCGTACCTGTTATTTTCGATTATGTTGTTTTCGATAATGCAGTTGAGTTCTCCACCGGCTAATGTGGAAACGGCAATGCCACCGGCTGTTTCCGTTCCTGTTTCTCCGGTTATTGTGCATCCCGATATTAATATTGTGTCATCCGAAGCACTTGTGCCGAGGTTTATTTGAGGCATATTTAAGCCTGCCGTAACGTTTCCGTTTAAAGTACAATTTATGATTTTGGGTGATGAGTTTGCATTGGCTGCTGATTTTATTGCCGCCCCTTCATTATTTGAAAACAAGCAATTATAAACCGTTACTTTGCTTTGGAATATATCCACGGCTCCCGTTGAATTAGCAATGTTAAAATCACTGAAAGAGCAATTCCTGAATTCAACATCGGACTCTATAAGTTTAATGCCGCCTGCGTTATTGATAAAGGTGTTGAACAAAAATGAACCCTGGGAATTTTCAAACCTGAATCCCGTAAAATACGCATTAGCAGCGGGATGAAATTTAATCATGTTTCCGGATAATGATGTATCGCCTTCAAATTGTATTACACCGTTCACGGTTATTAAAACATCTTCATCACATAAAATATCATAATATCCGTCATAAAACGTAAGAGTGTCGTTTGATGATATTGTCAAATTGGAAAGTATCTCGAATGTTGTGTCCGAAGCGTTTGTTACAACTCCTTCCGAATTATTTACCAGGTCGGTTAATGTCCAGTTTACACCGGTTCCGGGAGTTGAATATTGTGCGTTGGAAATTGATATTGTCAAGGTAAAGATTAAGGCAAGTA
>WFZS01000085.1 GCA_015489465.1 Bacteroidales bacterium
AAGTTCCGCCGTCGTAAGCAATAACGGCAGGTCCGTTATAATCGGTACTTTGATTGTATAAGATTGTAAATGCACTGTCAATGGGTTCTATTTCATCCATCCAGTTGTTTTCTCCTACATAATCGAAAATAAAATCTTTCATGAATGTAGTGGAATCGCCGATAAGTTTATTAAATGAATCGCTACCGTCATGAACTCCGTTAATATGGAAATACGGATGAACATCTGTAGCATCATCATAATACCAAGTATCGGCACCTTCCATATAAAGTTTTCCGCCGCCATCCAAAAAGTCGGCAAGTTTTTGTCCTTCCGCAGGAGTTAAAACATGGTTGTTTGAATAGACACCCAAGGTAACAAAAGCCGCTTGATATTCGTAAAGATTGTCAGGCACTTGATTTACCATGTCGGCTGCAACCGTTAATACGTCGAATGAAGCCATCATGGAATCCGCCGAAGCCGGATTTTCACCCAAAGAAATAACTATTACCGGTTTCTGGCCTATTACCGTTGAAAATTGTCCTTCACTTTCAACACCGTAATCGGCGGTAATATTCAAAACAAAATTTGCAATTAACCCTAGAGGCGTATCACCGTCGGCTGACACTTCATAAACGGCAGTGGCATATTCACCGGCATCCATATCACCGTAAGTCATCTCCTGTTGAGTTATGGAAACATAATTACTCTGGGAAGTAAGCAATCCTTTTACGTTAAACGCTTTCGACGCTCCGTTATTTAATAATTTAACAGTAAATTGCACCGTTTCACCCGGATCGAGGTTGCCGTTTCCATTGCCGTTATTCGAATCGTCAATAGTAAAACTGTCAAATACCAAATCAGGTGCCGCAACGGTTTCGGTAAAAAATGAAACGGTTGTTTCATTACCGTATAACGATGTTACTTTAAAGTTAACAACATGACCGTCGGGTATCACCGGCGAAATCGTTACTTCAAAAGCATTTTCTTTTTGTACAGTGGCATTTACTCCTATACTGCCGAAATTTTCGGTACTATCCACAATGTTTACAAAAGGATCGTCCGTTGAAAGTTTTACCACAACATTGTCGGCAGTTTCACTACCTACATTTTTCATTGCCAATGTAATATAGGCCTCCTCATTGTAATCCAATACACCGTTACCATTTCCCGTTAAAGTATCATTTATATAATGGTAATCATAACTTACATATGCTCCTTCGGAGGGAATAAACATTATTACATTCGTATCGGGGAAAGTATTATATCCTTTTACTATAAGCATTGCCTCACCGGGTTCGGTAACAGGCTCATCAAAGTTCAATATAGCCGAACCTGTTGCATCCGTAGTTCCCAAAGCTCTTATTTCTCCGTCTTTAATAATTGTACAATTAAAATCTTTTTGAGGTTCCCCTTCAACAGAAACCGTAACATTAACGGAAGGAGCACCTACAACAACTTCCTGAGGGTAAACCACCTGAGGGTCGACGGGTTCATCCGTCCAAATACTCATTGCCGGGTCGCCCAAAACATTTATATCGTAAAAATTCCATCTTAAAGCTCCTTCTTCCCATTGTCCGGGAGCCTCAACCCAAGGAGCGGTTTGTATTTTGCACTCGACAAAGGCTTTTCCTATCTTGTCCAATCTTTCATGAAACATAGCATCTACCATCTCACGGTGCAGATGGGCTGCCGGACCTTCTGTTTGTCCCTCGTTAAACCATCCGTAACGCGAGTTTCCGATAACACCGACAGCAAAATTTTTAATGGTAACCATTTTTTCAAGGATACAGTCGTTATAATCAAAAGCTCCGCAATCGCATCCATGCGTTTGCATTAACGTAAAATTATGATCGACTCCGTTGGCACCGCTAAAATTAGAATTGGTTATATCCGAATTGGTCCATTTGGCAACATAAGTTTGATTGGCATGACCAACATGGTGAACAAACTGTAATCCTTGATTTATTTTATTCATCAAGTCGGTACCGGACCAATACGAATCGTGTTCATACATCTCCTGAATATCATAGTTTAACGGAATTCCTATTGTAGTATAACCGTTATCGCTATGCTCTCCTTTTAACAGCAATAAATAATCTTTTCCCCAAGTTTCGGGGTTATCATACAAATGTTCACCTACGAGCAAAGGTCTTTCAAATTCACCCGGAACCGGATTGTTTTGATACATCTTTATTTTATTTAACATGTGATTCAGCTCCGTTTGAGTACTGAAAGGCATACGGGCAACAGCTATGTCAGGCAACAAATCGTCTTCATCGGGTTCACCCCACCTGTTATCGCCGTCATCATTCCATGTACCGTCAAGCGCCGAGTAATACAAGTCTGCTGGTATATTGTTATCGGTATATCCACTTCCCGATTGCACATAACAATAAAAACCTCTGTAGGGAACAATTTCCACATCGCCGGCAAGTAACACATATTCAATACCTTTTTGCTGATATTCCTGAATTATGTAATTCCTTATTTTTTCCGGATGATCTTGTCCGCTCATCATCTGATAAATCTCCTGTACCGTGACCACCTTCGATCTTAATCCGTGTGATATATAAAGTTGTTGATATTCGGTAAAATCATCCTTAAAAGTATTATTTGTTATTATCAAAAGTTCGTAATCATCACCACTCTTTATATTTTTTTCGGGATATTTTTTAATCATTGAAGGATTTTGTGCCAACGACAAAACTTTTTCAATTACAGAGTGTTTTGAAGAAAGGTTTTTTAATGCTCCGGCAGCTTTTGACGAAGGTGCGGTAATTATTTTAACGGTAATCTTTTTATAGTAAGAAACTTTTCCTTCGGCAGGAATATATTTTAGCGGAGTAAAAGAACTCAACGCAAAAGAATATCCGTTCATAAAAGAAGTTGAAAGATGTCCGTTTGGAATATCCGGATAAACCCTTTTAGAATTATAAACCGAGTTGTTCTTTATAAGACGGTGGTAACCGTCATCATTTAATGTTCTTGAAGGTTGATACGGATAAATATTATAATTTTCGGGCAAAAATGTTTCGTCTTCCCCCTTTATTTCCACACTCACGGCTTCTTCACCGGGTGGTAACAACAGACTGACAGCATAATACGGCAATACGGGATAGCCGGCTTTAGCTGTCAACAATGTATTTT
>WFZS01000086.1 GCA_015489465.1 Bacteroidales bacterium
GAATTAACCCTGTATTTAGAAAAATTAAATGAAAAAATCAGCAGCCGAATAATTGTTGAGTTTATCGGTGATTATGAAAACAAATGGAAAAACACCAAAGAAAAAGCTGCAACACTTTTTCTTGAAAATATTACTCTGGAAAACAAAAATATTTTGACACACAGTAACAGCGGTGCAATACAAACATTAATTCTAAAAGCCAAAGAACGAAACTTAAATTTTACATTGTGGCAAACAGTATCCTCTCCTGCTAATGAGGGCATCGCTCAGGCTGAAATATTGGCAAATTCAGGGTTAAAAATCCACCTTATCCATGAAAACGAAATATTCCTTTTTGAAAAACATTTTGATTTGGCAATTTTGGGTTCGGATGTTTTAAGTGAAGATTTTTTCATTAATAAAACAGGATCATATTGCATTTCAAAATTGAAAATACCGGTTTATATAATTTCGGAGAGCAGAAAACTAATCTGCAAAAACAAAGTAAACGCTAAACTTTTTAATAAAATTACTACCGAAAATATTAAACCTGCAAAAGAACTATATTACGGCGACAACCCGGATATAAATGTTCACAATTATTATTTTGAAAAAATTCCTTTAAATAATATTGACAAAATCATAATGGAAGAAACCATAACAGACGCTAAGCAATTGGTATCACTTTGTTTATAAAATACCTCTTGTATTTAAAATTATTTTTTAACTTGCAACATAAAAAACATAAACATGAAAATAACATCGGGAAATTGGAAAATATTGTTTTTTAACGGAATAGCAGCAATTTTATATGCGGTTCTGGCAATATTTGCTTCCGAATCACTTATCCTTACACTTGTATTTTACATAGGACTTTTGGTACTATTATCTTCTTTAGGTTTGTTTTACGGAGTTTATTTGAATCATAAAAACGGAATGCCATATACTTTGGATCTTTTTGAAGCTCTTATAGTCTTCGGTTTCGGTATTTTACTTACCTTTTATTCAAAGGAATCAATTAATGTATTTATGATAATTATTGGCAGTTGGGCTTTAATAATCGGTTTGGGACAGTTGTTCATAGCATTCGGGTTACCGAATGTTTTGAATGGAAAAAAAACCATGTTGATGAACAGCATTCTTACAATAGCTTTGGGAATAATTCTTTTGTTAAACCCTTACAGTTCGGCAAATATTTTGGTTGTGATATCAGGTGTACTATCATTAATTATAGGTGTAATTTTAATAATTTTAGCGTTAAAAGTTAAAAACTTACCGGATTAATAACTTACAATTTAAATTCATTATAAATTATTTTTAAAAAATGTAAACAAATGCAAATTATTTTACTTTTATCCATCGTTTGCAGGGAAGATTTTTAAATTGAAGTTGGCAGAGTATTTAGGTATAAGAGTGCTTAAATAATAAATATATAAAGTTTAATAAATTAAACAATTAAAAACCCTTTTATAAATTAAAATTAAATGTTATGATGTTATTTACTAAACGTTTCTTTGTACTAAGCATCGTAGCTTTGCTGTTAGGATCGGTAAGTGTACCGGTTAACGCACAGCAAACACTCGATGAAGTAAAGAAAGCGCGAAAACTGACAGATGCCGATATTCTAGCCGCTGTCAAAACATTCATGCCGAGAGGTGGTCGTGATGAATATTTCGGCATCGTGGGAACAGGAAACTCCGGAACTATGATTGTTTACGGAATCCCCTCTATGCGTATTTACAAGTATGTTGGTGTGTTCTCACCCGAACCTTGGCAAGGTTACGGTTATGATGACGAAAGTTCATTGATGCTTAAAAAAGCTTCATTGGATGACAGAATAGCCGAATACGGTGATATGCGATTTCCGGCATTTTCAGAAACCAACGGGCTTTACAACGGAAAATATGTATTCTTTTCCGACGGTGCAAACTCACGTATAGCTCTGTTAGGTTTGGATGACTTTGAAACAAAACAGGTTTTAAGTCACCCTTTGTTTATCAACTGTTATCCTGAAGCTGCCGTTACTCAAAACACCGAATATGTTGTTCAAACAAGCCAGTATCCTGCACCTTGGGATTTAAAATCAACAGATCCCAAAGATTTTAAATCGGGTGTTACTTTCTGGTATTTTGAAGATCCGAAAGAAGCAAAAAAATCGGGTCATATCGGCCGTATGTTAAGAGAAAAATCATTTACCGTTGAACTTCCCGCTTTCACACTGGGATATTTTGACGCAGGAAAGTTCTCAAGTGACGGTTATGTAACAGGTGTTGCTGAAAAAGACGGTAAAAATTATGTTTATCTTGTTAATTACAAACCTCTTGTAGGAGCAAAAAAGACAAGCGTTAATAATTTTAACGTGGTTACTTTGGATGAAGCTAAAAAAGCCAATGCCGTGGCTTTGATTGAAATTCCTTATGCAGCTAAAAGCGTTAAGGTTACTCCCAAAGGAAAATATTTTATTGCAGTTGGCGATAATGCTTATGTTTTCGATTTTAACAAAGCTAAAGCTGCAATGTCGAATAAAAAATATAACGGTGATGTTGACGGAGTACCTGTAATTTCAGCTAACGATATTCTTCACGGTAAAGTAAATTTGGGAAAAGGTGTTGTTGACGTTACTTTCGATTTCCGTCCTAACACCGCATTTGCTTCTGCATTTGACGACAAAAAAATCGTTAGATTTAACTACGAAAATCTGAAAATAGAAAAAGAATTGGGTCTTACTTTCAGACCGGGATATTTGATGATTCCTCAAGGTATGTCGGCAGAACCTCATTCAAACTATTTAACGGTGGTTGACAAAGAAGGTTTGTACGACAACTTTGTAAGTACCGGTCCTATCAGACCGAGTTTCCAACATCTTATCGATATATCTTCGGATAATATGGCGGATATTTACACCATGAGCTTACCTCAAGCTAACATGTACGGTTCCGTTGGTGTTTTAAGAACAACTATTAAACCTATTATCCGTTACCCCACAGGTACAAATACACGTACGGGTGAAACTTCACGTTTCAAAACCGTTGCAGGAATGGAAAAAATCGAACGTAAAGGAAACCGTGTACACATATTCGGAACCCTTATCCGTTCACATATCACACCTGAAATCGTTGAAGTTAACCAAGGTGATATCGTTACTTTCCACTTGACAAACCTCGAGCTTGCCGAGGATGAAACTCACGGTTTCACAATTGACACTTACGGAAAACACGGAAGTTTCGAGCCCGGAAAAACGGCTTCTTTGACTTTTGTTGCCGACAGAGCTGGTGCATTCCCTTATTACTGTACGGAATTCTGTTCTGCACTTCACCTCGAAATGGAAGGTATCCTTATGGTTAAACCTAAAGGATATAAAGGAACCGGAGAATCGGGTGAAATAAAACTCACGAAAGAAGAACTTGCCAAATACAAGAAAAATTACGAAGACAAACTTGTTGTTATAAAACAAACACAAGATGTTATCAACGGTGTTGTAAAATGGTTAAAAGAAAACCATTACGAAAAATATCCTTACGTAAAAGCTCTTGTTGGCGATGCTGTTGACCAGCTTAACAAAGCTGCAAAAGCAAAAGAAAACTACGAAAAATATGCTGCCGAAGGTAAATGGAAAGATGCATTCTTGTGGGCAGAACAATACTTCCAATATCAAGTTAAAGCAGCCGACGTTGGTTTGCGTGCCAAAACTCTGTTAACCGAAAAACTTGAAGAAGGGAAGTAATAATTAATTAAAGGTTTAAAATTTTAAGTTATGAATAATATGAAAAATACAAGAAAATATATAAGCCTGATTTTAGTTGCTGCCCTTTTCGGTTTCACCTTTGTCTTTACCGGCTGTGGTGAGAAAAAAGAAAAAGGAACAACCAGCAGCAAAATCGGGGCACCGAGAGGCAATGAATCTTTTGGTGATGTAATTAAGCGAAGAGGTCTTAACTCCGAAGATGTTTTGGCAGCTGCCAAAACTTATACTCCCGATCACATCAGTGACGAATATGTAGCATTAAACTCAGGAGGACAAGAAGGTAACATGCCTACTTATTTGGTACCTTCCATGCGTATGGTAAAATACACTCCTACCGCTACACGTCAACCCTACATAGGTTACGGTTACAGTGCGGAAACAAGAAAATTAATGGAAAACGGATTTATTGACGGAGAAGAAATACTTTGGGGAGATACCCACCATCCGGGATTTTCCGAAACAGACGGGGATTATAATGGTAAATGGGCTGTTATAAATGATAAAGCCAACCCACGTCTTTTTGTTGTTGATTTGCGCGATTGGGAAGTAAAACAAATAGTACAAAACCCAATATTCAGAAGTGACCATGGTGGATGTTTCTTTACTCCCAATTCGGAATATATTCTTGAAGCAAGCCAATATCCTGCTCCATTTGACCGTAAATACTATCCTTTAAATGAAAAGAATTTCAGAAAATACTGGAGAGGTGGTATGACTTATTGGAAATTTGATAACAATAAAGGTAAAATTGATGTTAAAAATTCATTTACCGTTGAATTTCCTCCATATACCCAAGACTTGTCGGATGCCGGTAAAAACAAAAGTTACGGTTGGTCGTTCAACAACTCGTTCTGTACCGAAATGTACATCGGAGGTATAGAAAAAGGTCGTCCGCCTTTTGAAGCAGGTTGTTCTTCAAGAGATGTTGACTACTTGCATGTTGTTAACTGGAAAAAAGCGGAACAACTTGTAAAAGAAGGAAAATATAAACTTATTAACGGTCATAAAGTTATACCTATCGAAACAGCAGTTAAAGAAGGTATCCTTTATTTGATTCCCGAACCTAAATCACCTCACGGTGTTGACGTTGATCCTACGGGTGACTATATTATCGTTGCGGGTAAACTCGACTCACATGCATGGGTTTACTCATTCGATAAAATTATGAAGGCTATTAAAGAGAAGAATTTTGAAGGACATGATCCTTACGGTATTCCTATAATTGCTCTTAAAGACGCTCTTCACGGTAGTGTTGAAGTAGGCCTCGGTCCTCTACACAATCAATTCGATGATCAAAAAGGTATCGTTTATACTTCGGTTTATGTTGACTCGTGGACAACAAAATGGGATTACATAAACCTTAAAGTGCTTGACCATGTTTCATCGAATTACAATATCGGTCACTTGGTATCCGCACACGGTGATACAAAACATCCGAGAGGAAAATACTTAATCGAACTTGACAAACTTTCGATCGACCGTTTCAATCCTGTTGGACCTTTGCATCCTCAAAACCACCAGTTGATTGACATTGACGGACCGAAGATGAAAATTATTTACGACATGCCTTTACCGATGGGTGAACCTCACTACACAGCAATGATTGACGCTCATAACTTGTATCACCCGATTGATGTTTATCCGGTTGGAACCGATATTACGACAGACAAAAAATCTCCGTATTTTACAGAGGTTGGTAAAGAATCCGTTAAGAAAAGCGGTAATGTTGTTGAAGTTTTCGGTACAATTAACAATGGAAAAGTTACTCCTAACAATATCAATGTAAAACAAGGTCAACATGTATTGATTCACCTTACAAACTGGGGACAGGATAAAAGAGACCATTATGTTTACGAAATTGCTTCGTATGACAAGATGTATCGCTGGCGTCCCGGTGAAACCGCAACTCTTGACTTTGTTGCCGAAAAAGCAGGTTCTTATCCGTTGTTACTTGATAAAGTTCATAGCCCCGAAGGTAGAAAACTGCAAGGTTATCTAACTGTTAACTTCGATTCGAAAGCTGAAAACGCACGTTTGTTAGCTTATTCGAAAAGGATTCAGAAAGATAACGAAATGCAGAAATTCAAACCATCCGCTATCGAGTTGAAAAACTTGTTACCGGGTGAAATGGAATTCTTGAACTACGGTTGTACGGCATGTCACATGTTCGGAAAAGAACTTAACGGTCCGGACTTGTTAATGGTTGACAAACGTCGTAGCGACAAATGGCTCAAATCATGGATAATGGATCCTAAGAAACATTATTCAGAGCCGGATATAGAAGCTATGAGACAAAGGTATAAACTTGCTATGCCTAACCAAAACGTAACAAGTGAAGACGCCGATAAGATTATCCAATTCTTAAAAGCAAAATCTAAAAAATACATGGAAGAAAACATGCAATAGCCGGTTTTTGCTTTTTAATTAAAAAAGTAGGGGATTTTCCCCTACTTTTTTTTTGCCTTTATACATTTAATCAAATTAAATATTTAATTTTACGCCAAACATTAAAAATCATTAATAATTAAAAATATTAATTATGAAAGGTAATAACACTTATAAAATCTTAGCCGGATTAGCGGCCGTTTTAATTATCGTTCTTTACTTCTTACCGGTTTGGTGGGTTGCTTTACAAAGTATCCAATATCCTAAAACAATGTACCCGAAAGGTATTAGAATTAATTTTAAATATAACGGAGTTTATAACGGCTGTAAAGGCACAAAAGAACGTGCAGAGCTTGCATCAGACCAGGAAGGAGCAAACTGCTTGGTTGAAATGAATGCCATTAACCACTTTATAGGAATGTATCACATTGTTCAAGGTGTTAACAGTAATAAAGACAGAAAATATCCTATTTACTATGTTTTTGATACTAAAAAAGATGCCAACGGAAATGAAATAATAGATCCTAAAACAGGTAAACCCGTTGAAATTGACGTAACACCGAAAGCCTTAAAAACGCTTGACAAAATAATGCACGCTTCGCCGTATCTTTTTGCAATATTGGTTTTAATGGTAATTGCATTTATATTTACCAAAAAGCCGAATATTTGGTTGGCAATAATTCCCGCCATGTTACCAATATATTTCTTAGTGGTATATATTTATTATTTGCATTGGTACGGACATCATCTTTCAATGCACGGCGGTGGAGCTTTCAGAGGTATAAAACCCTTTATGCCGACGGTTTTCGGTGAAGGTAAAGTTGCGCAATTTACAACATTGTCATATCCTGATATAGGTTTCTTTGTAGGTTTGCTAATCATGATATTGTTGATTATAGCCGCTTTGATGAAAAAGAAAAGTTTAAAGAACAATTAATAATATATAACATGAAAAAGAGAAAGGAACGGACATTTTCATCTCGGGAACGTTATTTTAACCGTTCCTTTTTCTTTATTTTATTTATCTTAATTTTTCAGCCGGGATTCACGCAACCCCCGAAAAATTTCGGTAATTATTACAAGTTAACTCCTCCTCCACCCGGTTGTGACACGATTGATTTACAACCTATTATAGACAATTCAAAACCCGGTGACACTATAATCTTGAAACCTGCCGTTTATTTAGGACCTGTTGTCATAGCTGTAAACAATTTGGTTATAAACGGTAAAGGTAAGGCGGTTATTGATGGTTTAGGAATCAGTTCAGTAATATTTTTGGAAGCGGATAGTGTAACCATAAAAAATTGTTTTATAGTTAATTCCGGAGGTTTACATGATAAGGTAAATGCCGGAGTAACAATAAAAGGCAATTACAATACCATTGAAAATTGCAGAATAAAAGAGTGTCTTTTCGGTATTGACGTAGCCCAATCACAACACAATAACATTATCCATAACGAAATATCCTCGTTAAAAAAAAGGAGTAAAGCTCTTAAAGGAGATGCCATCCGGTTTTGGTGGTCGCAATACAACCATATTATCGGCAATTATTGGCACGACAGCCGTGACATGGTGGTTTGGTATTCGTCAAAAAATCTCTTTCAGGAAAATAAAGGAATAGGAAACCGTTACGGTATTCACTTTATGTATTCGCACAACAACAGGATACAAAACAACCTTTTGGTAAACAATTCCGTCGGTGTTTTTCTTATGTACAGCGAAAGAACGATAATGAGCGGTAATTACATTATGGACAATCACCGTGGTAGCGGAATGTGTGTAGGCATGAAAGAAACATCCGGAAACCAGATAATTAACAATAAATTCATTTATTCAACTCAAGGGATACATATTGATGTGTCGCCATACGTTCTTGAACAGATTAATACAATAGCAAATAACGAAATAGCATTTTGCCGTTCGGCTTTCTTCTTTAAATCAAAACAGGAAGGAAACCTTATAAAAAACAATTACATACATAACAATCTTTCGCAAGTTAGCCTCGAAGCCACAACTGAACGTTTTAACAAATGGGATAATAATTATTGGGATGATTACCAAGGTTTCGACCGTAACCATGATAACATCGGAGATATTCCTTATAAACTTTACTCGTACGTTGAACATCTTTGGGATTTTAACAAAAACGTGCAATTCTTTTTCGGCGCTCCAATTCTCGCAGTTCTCGACTTTCTTGAAAGGCTGGCTCCTTTTTCGGAACCTAAATTTGTTCTTGAAGACAAAAGACCAATGTATCATTGGGTTGACCCTATGAAAGATAAAAATGAAAAAACCGTAAGTACCAAATAAAAAAGGCTGTAAGCAAAATACCTACAGCCTGTAATTTAATTTGATTATTATTTCAAAATTCCCTTTGCTATAACCAAACGTTGAACTTGATTTGTTCCCTCATAAATCTGGCAAAGTTTTGCATCACGCATCATCTTTTCAACAAGATAATCATAAGAATAACCTTCACCCGCCATAACCTGAACGGCATCGGTAGTAACTTTCATTGCAACATCTGATGCATACATTTTGGCCATAGCCGAAAGTTGATTCCTGTCTTTTGAACCCGTGTCATAAGCCCAAGCAGCATACCATGTTAACATTCTGGCGGCTTCAATTTCAGTTGCCATGTCGGAAAGCATAAAACTTACACCTTGATTAACAACAATGGGTTTCCCGAATTGAATACGGTTTTTAGCCCATTCTTTTGCGTTTTCGTAAGCAGCTCTTGCATTTCCAACGCTGAGAGCGGCAACTCCGGTTCTGGTTCTTTCAAAAGTTTTCATGGCAAGTACAAACCCTTGTCCTTCACCGCCTATAAGATTTTCTTTGGGAATTTCAACATCTTCAAAAATAAACTCGGTTTGAACGGAGGCCCTTTGCCCCATTTTTTCCATATTCCTTACAATCTTTACTCCCGGAGAATTTGTAGGAACAACAAAAGCAGAGAGACTCCTTGCTCCTCTTTCGGGATCCGCCAAAGCAAATACGGTAATAAACTCGGATACCGCACCGTTTGTTATAAACCTTTTGTGTCCGTTTAAGATATATTTGTCTCCTTTTAATATTGCCGAGGATTTAATACCGGCAACATCCGAGCCTGCATTAGGTTCCGTCAGTGCATACGCTGCAACACCTTTTTTTTCGACTATTTCACCGAAAAATCTTTTTTTCTGCTCATCGCTGGCTCCAAGCAACAAAGGAGTAAGAGCCAAAGTGTTGGCATCCATACAAATACCTATACCTACACAACCTGCACCAAGCTCTTCCGACTGGATGGCACTTTCCAAAATGTTATGTCCGTTACCGCCATATTCTTTGGGAACGGGACCGTTCATCAATCCTTCATCATAAGCTTTTTTTACAATTTCCCAAGGAAATTCAGCCGACTTATCATATTTTCTTGCATTGGGAATCATCTCCCTTACTGCGAAATCGCGAACCTTTTCTCTCAGTTCTTCTTGTTCTTTTGTCAACGAAAAATCTACCATAGTTATTTCTTTTTAAATGATTGTTATTTTTTAATAAATTTACTTTGTTAATGTAAACAAAAATAATCGTTTAATTTTATAGTTCCTAACCAAATAAGGTTTTTACCTTTATTTATATTGTTTGTTAAATTAAATGTATGAATTACCTGCCTTTAAGGAACGGTTTTAAAATGTACCTAAAACTTGAAAGAGGTCTGTCGGAGAATACCGTTACCGCATATCTTCATGATATTGATTTGCTATTCGGTTACCTTAACGGGAAAGACATTAAATCGGTAACATATAATGACTTAACAAACTTTATAAACCATGTTAACGAAACGGGACTCGGTACGTATTCTCAAGCACGAATCATATCGGGAATAAGAGCTTTTTTCAGATATCTGGAACTTGAAAAATTGATTGAAACAAACCCTTCAGATTTACTCGAACTCCCTAAATTAGGGAGAAAACTGCCCGATTATCTTACCTACGAAGAAATAGAAAGAATAATAAATGCCATAGACCTTTCAAAACCCGAAGGACAACGAAACAGAGCTATTATCGAGGTTTTATACGGCAGTGGTTTAAGAGTATCGGAACTTATAAACATCAAAATATCAAATATTTATTTCGAGGAAGGCATTATCTCAATAATAGGTAAAGGAGACAAGCAACGTCTTGTACCTCTCGGTGAAATGGCAAAAAAACATATTAAGCTTTACCTTGAAAACTATAGAAAGTTACAAACACCTAAAAAAGATGCGGAAGATATTCTTTTTCTAAACAGAAGAGGAGGTAAACTAAGCCGCCAAATGATTTTTTTAATAATAAAAGAACTTGTAAACAAGGCAGGTATTAAAAAAAACATTGGTCCGCATACCTTCAGACATTCGTTTGCAACCCACCTGGTACAAAACGGTGCAGACTTGAGGGCAGTACAAGATCTTTTAGGTCACGCTTCCATAATTACAACTGAAATTTACACCCATCTTAACCGGGAAGATATCAGAAAAGCTATTTTAAAATATCACCCGCGCAACAAATAAAAAAATTATTATTTGGAAATTATTAACCTCTTTGTCAGCACTTTATCATCACCGAAATTTGCTTTAATTAAATAAATTCCGGGCTGTAGATTCGAAATATCAATTTGTTTATTGATATTTTCAGTCAAATAAAAAACTTGTTTACCTGTAATATCAAAAACTTTTATGGATGAAATATGTTCATTACCATTAATTGTAAACTGTTGATTTGCCGGGTTCGGATAAATTGAAAAATTATCGGATTCAACATTTTTCACACCGGAAGAATTATCAAAAACTATCGAATAAAATTCCACTTTACCACCCTCTATTGCCTGATTAACGGAATCGACAATAATAATAAGGTAAATTTTTTCATGGCTCAACGTTTCCGGTTAATATTAGATTTAATGTATGTTTTTATAAAATTTTCACTTATGAAACAAGTGTAGTCATTATCTAAAAAAATACATATTTAATTGCTAAAAAATTAAGTTTCAGCTTATTGAACCGAATCCGTTTATATACCTAATATCTTAGCATCAACAAAATAAACACTGTGAACTTTAACCTTTACATCTTCACTAATAATTTCCCTTGTAACGGATTTTATCCTCAATTTATATGTATCCTTTTTAATATATTCTTTCAAATCATCGTCAGAGGTATTGAGGTCAATGGTTTTCAAACCTTCTTTGGGTATGTTATCCAGCCATGCTATCTTTTTTTCATCTAGACCCTCGGCACTGATATAAAGCTCAATGCTTTTAAGAAAATCCCAGGTCATACCATCGGTTTGAATTTCCATTTTTAACTCTTTAAGAATAATTTTATCAATCAAATCCTTACTGGTATTATTAGACTCGAAAGTTGAAGTTGAGTTTGTCGTAATATCCGGAGTCCAAATATCTATAGGTATATTAATCCCGAGTGTTGCGGGAATTGTAACTTCTGCATTATTAGTAATATTAAACTGTGTTAATTTATCGAGTGATTTGCAAGAAAAATCCAAAAACAAAACAACTGTCAATAAAACCGTAACATAAATTAATTTGGTAATCTTTTTCATAATCGTAAATTTAAAATTGCATAATATTATTTAAAACGTCAATAACTTGTGAAGCGTACTCTTCGGCTTGTTGCGGAGTTTTACCTTCAGCGTAAAGTCTTAATATGGGTTCTGTATTTGAAGCTCTGAGATGAACCCATCCATCCTCAAATTCAATTTTAACACCATCAACGGTTGAAATTTCATTTCCTTGAAAATGTTGCATCGTTATTTCAAACAACGCTTGAAGATTAGTATCAGGAGGTAACTGAACTTTGTTTTTTGAAATATAATATTGCGGATAAGTACTTTTTAATTCGGACATTTTCATTCCTTTTTTTGCAAGATGTGTCAAAAAAAGAGCCACACCTACCAAAGCATCTCTTCCGTAATGTAATTCCGGATAAATAACGCCGCCGTTACCTTCACCGCCTATAACGGCATTTACTTCCTTCATCTTTGCGACAACATTCACCTCACCAACGGCTGAAGCATAATATTTACCGCCGTATTTTTCGGTAATATCCTTTAATGCCCTTGTTGATGAAAGATTTGATACGGTATTTCCCACATTATTGCTTAACACATAATCGGCAACAGCCACCAACGTATATTCTTCTCCGAACATTTTGCCGTTTTCCATTACCAATGCCAACCTGTCAACATCCGGATCAACTACAATTCCCAAATCACAATTTTCATCAACAACCACTTTTGATATGTCTTTCAGATTTTCAGGTAAAGGCTCCGGATTATGAGGGAACTCTCCGTTAGGTTCACAGTAAAGTTCTACTACATCTATCACGCCCAGAGCTTTTAATAACTTGGGGATAGCTATACCTCCCGTTGAATTAACGGCATCAACCGCAACTTTGAATCCGGCTTTTTCAATTGCATCTTTATCCACCAAATCCAAAGAGAGTATCTTTTCAATGTGTTTATCAATGGAACTGTCGTCTATTTCAATATTCCCCAATTCGTCAACGGGAGCAAAATAAAAATCTTCTTTACCCGCCAATTCCAAAACCTTTTTACCGACCTCATCGGAAATAAATTCGCCTTTACCGTTTAAAAGTTTGAGGGCATTCCATTGTTTGGGATTATGACTTGCAGTTATTATTATTCCACCGTCGGCATTATGATCCACCACAGCTATCTCAACTGTCGGAGTAGTTGAAAGACCCGTATTTATGACATCAACGCCCATACCCGACAATGTTGAAACAACCAGGTTTTCAACCATAGGTCCCGATATTCTTGCATCCCTGCCAACAACAAATTTCACCTTTTTGCCGATATTTTCATCTTTTATTATGGAAGCGAATGCCGCCGTAAACTTAACGATGTCAAGAGGTGTAAGATTGTCGCCTACGTTACCACCTATCGTTCCGCGTATTCCTGAAATTGATTTTATTAAAGTCATTCTTCTTAATTTAATAATGAGTCAAAGTTAATTTAAATATAAATTTAGAATCATTAAAATTAGTTAACTTTGTTGATATGGAAAAACATATTTTCAGAAAATAATAACAATTTATGGGTTGGAAAGTATATACAAAAACGGGTGACAAAGGGAAAACCTCACTTATAGGAGGCACTAGAGTACCTAAATATGACGACCGAATTGAGGCGTACGGAACCATTGACGAATTAAACTCTTTTACCGGACTATTGCGTGATCAGGATATTGACATTCATTATAAAGAGGTTTTGCTTGAAATACAAAAGCGTCTTTTCGATATGGAGTCATCGGTGGCACATGACAGAAATAAGCAAGTTAAAAAACTACCCGAAATAAAGGAAAAAGACATAAACCTTCTTGAAACGGAGATTGATAAAATGGACGAACTTCTCCCCACATTAACTTCGTTTATATTGCCCGGTGGACATCCCGTTGTTTCATATTGTCACATTTGCCGCACCGTTTGCCGCAGGGCGGAAAGATTATTATTAAAAGTAGCGGAAAAATATCCCGTAAACGAAAACGATTTGAAATATTTGAACAGATTGTCCGATTATTTTTTCGTTTTAGGCAGAAAACTGGCTAAAGATTTGAACGTGGGAGAAACAAAATGGGAACCCGATAAATAACACCGTTTTATACAAGCTCATACAAAAAAGTAACCCCGGACAATTCAAAATATCCGGGGTTAAAATTAAAAATTTTTATAAAGTTTATTCAGCTTCCATAAACGGATAGCGGTAATCCTTAGGCGGAACCATGGTTTCTTTAATGGTTCTCGGTGTCACCCAACGCAAGAGGTTCAAAATAGAACCGGCTTTATCGTTAGTTCCCGATGCTCTGGAACCTCCGAAGGGCTGCTGTCCTACAACAGCTCCCGTAGGTTTGTCATTTATATAAAAGTTTCCTGCGGCATGACGCAACTTATCGGTAGCCAATCTTATTGCATATCTATCGTGTGCAAAAACGGCACCGGTTAATCCGTAAGGTGATGTATTATCAAGAAGTTCCAAAGTTTCTTCAAACTTATCGGCTTCATAAACATAAATTGTTAAAACGGGGCCGAAAAGTTCTTCTTCCATGGTAACGTAATGAGGATCTTTTGTAACAATAATTGTCGGTCTGATAAAATAACCTTTTGATTTGTCATAAGTTCCACCGGCAATAATTTCCGTAACATCATCCTTTTTAGCGTTGTCAATATACATTGACAACTTGTCAAAAGAAGCTTCATCAATTACCGCACACATGAAGTTGGTAAAATCTTCCGGGTCTCCCATTTTTATACTTTCCGTTTGGGCAACCAATTTTTCTTTAAGCTCAGGCCACAAATTGTCAGGTATGTAAGCTCTGGATGCTGCGGAACATTTTTGTCCTTGATACTCAAAAGCGCCACGCACCAAAGCGGTTACCACTTCGTCAATATCGGCTGATTTATGAACCATAACAAAGTCCTTACCTCCCGTTTCACCTACAATACGGGGGTATGTTTTGTATTTTTCAATATTTGCACCTATGGTTCTCCATATTTGTTGGAATACTCCGGTAGAACCTGTAAAGTGGAATCCTGCGAAATCAGGATGGGTCATAACAACTTTACCTGCAACAGGACCCGAAACGAAAACAAGGTTTATAACACCGTCGGGCAATCCCGCTTCGCGGAAAATCTCCATTAAAACACTTGCGGAATAAACTTGTGTATTTGAACATTTCCAAACTACAACATTACCCATCATAGCCGGTGATGTAGGGAGGTTTCCGGCTATCGAAGTAAAGTTAAACGGTGTTAATGCATAAACGAAACCTTCCAACGGACGATGTTCCATGAGGTTCCACATACCTTTTGCCGAATTGGGTTGCTCACGGTAAATCTGCGACATATATTCCACATTAAAACGGAAAAAGTCAGCCAGCTCGGCGGCTGCATCTATCTCCGCCTGATGTACGGTTTTAGACTGTCCCAGCATTGTAGCGGCATTAAGCTTGGCACGATACGGACCCGAAATCAAATCAGCTATTTTCAAAAAAATAGAAGCTCTGTGTTGCCACGGCATATTCGACCATTTATCATAAACACTAAGAGCCGCATCAATGGCTTGGCGCACATGTTCTTCACCGCCACGGTAATAATAACCTAAGGTGTGGTTTAAATCATGAGGCGGATGTATGGCTATTTTTTTATCCGTCTTAACTTCTTTTCCTCCTATTACCATAGGAATTTCAACTTCTTTGGACTTCAATTCTTTGAGCATCTTTTTAAGCTCTTCACGTTCAGGTGAACCGGGCCTGTATTCCAAAACAGGTTCGTTATATGCTTTCGGAACGTTTACTAAATTATTTTGATACATCTTTTTATTGTTTTAATTAGTTAACTATTAATTTTATAATTCGTTTATCAAATTTCCTTTATTTTTTCGGATTTAACAAATTTTCATATTCTTTTGTGTTTTGAATTAATTTCAAAGCCTGATTTATCTCCTCATCCATGGGAGCCAAAATATTAAAATATGCACTTTGATTAAACAGATTCCTTCCCAATAGGGCTTTTATCTGTAATTTGTAAAAATCTTTATTCGGCTCAAGCTCTTTGGTGTTTATTTTTACTTTCTTTTTCTCGGCAAGAGCAAGAAAATCATTGAAAATATCATCCGTAACCTTAAAGTTCTTTATAAAACTTTTTAAGTTTTTATATTTATTTTCCAGCTCGATCCTGTGCGCGTCAAGGTAGTTGTTGACGAATTCATTATAAACACCTTTTCTTACAAAATCGGTGTACATTTTATTAAATCTGGTGGAATCCCAAGGCACGAAAACATCAGGCATAATTCCGCCGCCACCATATACTATTCTGCCGTTATGAGTTTCATATTTTAAAGAGTCCGGAAAATGAATACTATCTTTATTAAATAACTCACCGTGTTTTAATCTTTCGTTAAGGTCATTATAATACTCTTTAACTCCCTGATTATACGGTTTTTGGATACACCTCCCAGACGGGGTATAATAATGGGCAACCGTTAACCTTACCACCGAGCCGTCAGGTAATCTGAATGGTCTTTGCACCAGACCTTTTCCGAAACTTCTTCTTCCTACCAGCAAACCTCTGTCCCAATCCTGTACCGAGCCCGAAACAATCTCACTAGCCGATGCCGAACCTTCGTTTATTAAAATTACCAGTTTTCCTTGCTCGAATTCGCCTTTTCCCGTCGCAAACAAATCTTGCCGAGGTTGATGAATACCTTTGGTATAAACAATCAGTTTTCCGTCATCCAAAAATTCATCGGCAATTTTCCGGGCTGTATTCAAATAACCGCCACCGTTTCCCCGTAAATCAAAAATAAGGTTTTTCAATCCCAAAGTTTTCAGACTGTCAAATGCTTTTTCAAACTCTTTATCTGAATATTTTGCAAATCTGCTAAGTTTAATATACCCTGTTTTTTTATCAAGCATGAAAGAAGCATCTATACTGTATATCGGTATTTTATCGCGTGTTATGGTAAAATCGAGAAGTTCCTTTACCCCTGCCCTTTTTACCGTAACATTGACTTTTGTTCCTTTTTTACCCCGCAAATGTTCTATAACCCATTCGTTGGTAAGCCACTCTCCGCAAGCTTTTTCACCGTTCACTTTAACGATTTTATCGCCTGCCCTAATACCAACTTTATCGGAAGGTCCCCCGGGAATAGGTGATATAACGAGAATAGTATCCCTGTAAATCTGAAAAGTAACACCGATACCTTCAAAACTTCCTTCCAAAGGTTCTTCGGCTTTTTTTACATCTTTTGCCGAGATATACGTTGAATGGGGGTCCAAATCTTTTAATGTTGCCACTATCGATTTTTCAACCAATTTAGGCATATCCACAGTATCCACATAATATCCGTTTATGTAATACAAAAGGGTGGCAAACTTCCTTACGGTTTTGTTTTCATCAAGTTTTTTTACATTTAACTGGGCTACCGAAACCGAATAAAAAAACAATGAAACAATCAACAAAAAATATGGAGCTGTTCTTTTCATAAATTCTTCAAGTATTTAAAATACATCCAAAAATAAACAAAAAGAAAGGCAACCAACCATGTAAAACCCGGAAAGTAGTTAAATTTAGTTAATAAAAAAATCTCTCGAATGTGCTTTTTACACCTTATCCATTTCCTATACTAAAGCCGTTATATACAGCCACTTAAAAGGTAACTTAAAAAAACAAAACATATATAATTCATAGTATATTAATATTTAATTAAATTTGCTTTAACGAAAAATAATAAATCTATAATCGTTATGGTAAATCTTGAAACAAACTGGATGGGCTTAAAGCTCAAAAACCCTATAGTAGCAGGCAGTTCCGGATTAACAAATTCATTGGAAAACATAACCGACCTGGAAAGAAACGGGGTTGGTGCCGTCATTCTAAAATCACTTTTCGAGGAACAGATAAGACAAAAGATTAATCACAGTATAAACGAAACCAATGCCGGCGCATATTATCCCGAAGCCGAAGATTACATTAGGGAATATACTCAAAGTGATGCTTTAACAACTTATCTCGACCTTATCAGAAACTCCAAAATGGCCACGGGAATACCGGTAATAGCTTCAATAAACTGCCTATCGGATAGCGATGAATGGGTGAATTATGCTGAAAAAATAGAATCAGCCGGGGCAGACGGTCTGGAATTAAATGTTTTTGTTTTACCGTCCGACATAAATAAAAAAGGTGAAGAAAACGAAAAAGTTTATTTTAACATTGTTGAAAAAGTTTTAAAGGTGGTAAACATCCCCGTTTCGCTTAAAATAAGTTATTATTTTTCGGGGTTAGCCGAATTTGTTACCAGACTTTCATGGACCGGCATAAAGAATCTAACACTTTTTAACAGGTTTTTCTCTCCTGACATAGATATTGAAACGTTGGAAGTAAAAAGTTCTTTCGTTTTCAGTTCTCCATCCGATATTGCAACTTCGTTACGGTGGGTTGCAATGTTATCGCCCCATGTAAAATGCGATATATCAGCCTCAACAGGCGTCCATGACGGTGAAGGAGTTATAAAACAACTTTTGGCAGGTGCACAAACAGTACAAACCGTATCGACGTTGTATAAAAACGGGCTTAAAGAAATTCCGGAAATGCTGGACACCTTAACCGGCTGGATGAAAAGACACGATTTTGAAAATATTGATGAATTCAGGGGTAAACTAAGTGTTAAATCTTACGAAAACCCGGCAGCATACGAAAGGGTACAATTTATGAAATATTTTTCGGGAATAGAATAATCTTTTCAAGATCATAAAAACAAAAAATCCTTAAAGTTAAAACCTGAAACTTTAAGGATTTTTTTATTGTTTAATGTCAATATCAGAAAACTTTCAATTTTTTGTCAATATCTTCCACATACACCCTGAATTGCTTGTCGGTTTCTATTAAATTATTTACCGTTTTAACAGCATGCAAAACAGTAGCATGATCTTTATTACCGCAATGCAAGCCGATAGTGTTAAGGGAATTTTTCGTTAATTTTTTCGAGAAATACATAGCTAGTTGTCTGGCTTGAACGATCTCCCTTTTCCTTGTTTTCGAATTAATCACATCCAAAGGTAAATTAAAATAATCGCAAACAACCTTTTGTATATAATCAATGGAAATTTCCCTGGAAGTGCTTTTGACAAATTTATCAATCATTTTACGGGCAAGATCCAATGTAATTTCTTTCTTGTTTAAAGAAGCCTGAGCCATCAACGATATAAGGGCACCTTCCATTTCCCTTACATTAGTATTAATGCTATATGCAAGATATTCAACAACTTCATCGGGCATCTCTATTCCGTTTGCATAGAGCTTTTTCTGTAAGATTGCTATTCTCGTTTCCAAATCGGGAACTTGCAGATCGGCAGCCAAACCCCATTTGAATCTTGAAAGAAGACGCGGTTCCATACCTTGCAATTCAACCGGAGGTTTATCCGATGATAATATTATTTGCTTGTTATTTTGGTGTAAAAAATTAAAAATGTGGAAAAACACATCCTGAGTTTTTTCTTTACCGGCAAGGAACTGAATATCGTCAAGAATCAAAACATCAATCATTTTATAAAAATGAACAAAATCATTTTGATTGTTATTCCTGACAGAATCAATAAACTGATTCATAAACTGCTCAGTCTGAACATAAAGCACCGTAAGATTCGGGAAATTATTTTTTACCTGCAAACCTATTGCATGTAACAGGTGTGTTTTACCCAAACCGGTTTGACTATAAATAAACAAAGGATTAAATGCGGTTTTTCCGGGATTTTCAGCTACAGCCCAACCGGCAGAACGTGCAAGCCTGTTGCAATCGCCTTCAACAAAATTATCAAACGAATAGCTTGCTACCAACTGCGAATCAACTTGTATTTTTTTAAGCCCGGGAATTATGAAAGGATTAGGTATTTCCTTTGAATTATCAACATTTATCTTTGTGGTAATTGCTTTGTTTTTTACCGAATTTTTTTGAGAAGTAGGATATTTTATTGAATAGCCCTCTTTTTCAGGTCTCGATTTCTCTATGTATATACTGTATTCGAGACGTGCGGCAGGTCCCAGTTCCTTTTTGATAGCTTTTGAAAGCAGGGTAATGTAATGCTCTTCTATCCATTCGTAAAAAAAAGGAGACGGTACTTGAATCGTTAAGATATTGTTTTCTATTTTTAACGGAACTATGGGCTCAAACCATGTTTTAAAACTTTGTAAGGGGATATTGTCTTTTATAACTTTTAAAATATTATCCCAAACCTCAACATGTTTTTTCTTCATCCTGCCTTAAGTTTTTGTTTACAGAGTATCTTATTATAAAACAGTCTCTTTTTATTTACTTTTTCGTTTAACAAAAATCATTTAAAATTAGTGCAAAAAAAATTAAATAAAATATTGATTTATTAATTTTTTTGGTGTATTATAAAGGCGTTTTTCAACAAATCTCTAACTGCTTAAATTACAGCTTTTCCAATTTTAAACCTCTAACAGCATTCAACCTGTTTGTCGACTTTTGAACTGTTGACAACTTTATTTCCACATCCATTTTGCAAACATTGTCGAATTCCTGATTTTTTACATCAATATTTTCCTCTTTTATCACCCTCATAACCTCATTCATTTTAACATACTCAAATTCAAGGCGATACGACTCCGTTATTTCTTTTTCCACAATCTCCGAATTTTCAATTGCTTCCCGGGAAGAGCTTTTATAAGCATTTATCAACCCGCTTACGCCGAGCTTTGTTCCTCCGAAGTAACGGATAACAACTAGAAGAACGTCATATAATTCAAATGAATAAATTTGATTTAATATAGGCTTTCCCGCACTTCCCGACGGTTCCCCGTCATCATTGCTTCTTATTTTTTCATTTAACGGGTTTATGCGCCATGCATAACAATGATGCCTGGCATCATGATACTCTTTTTTTAAACTTTTCAAAATCTCTTTAATCTCCTCTTCGTTTTCAACGTGAAAAGCTTTTGCAATAAATTTACTCCCTTTTTCTTTGTATAAACCTTCACCACCTTTAATAATTGTTTTATATTTTGTAATCATTAGCCCAAACTTATTAATATTATGGATAATACAGCCGTTAGAAGTCCGATAATATTTATCTTTTTCAATTTTTCTTTAAAAATAACAATTCCGACCAAAGTTGACAATGTTACAACACTGACATTTACAACAGGAAACAATACCGAGGCTTCAAAATACGACATACTTTTCAAGAAGTTCCAAGCACCTGAAAAGTTTACGGCTCCCAATACCAATCCTATCATAATACTTTTAATATCGATTTTTACTTTGTTTATTACGACCCGCCAGAGTAAAATTATAAATGATAAAACAAAGGAAACCGAAAAAACGGCATCTACAAATAAACTTTCATCACCGTTTAAAAAGTTAAATTGTACATATTTAACAATTGTATCATTAATTCCCGTTCCTAAAAAAAGCAATAACGGAAATAAAATAAAACCCGGATTTTTCTCAACCTTTATATCGTCTTTCTTCAATATCAAATAAAAAGAAAAAATACCCGAAATGATTCCCGTTATTTTAATTGTCGAAATTTGATCTTTAAACAATAAAAACCCAGCTATCACAGGAATAATTACCGACATCTTAGCCGAAACAGCCGTAATGGCAACACCGTCTTTTTTGGAAGATGCTGCATAAACATAAAAATTGATCATAAACATAGTGCCGGCAAAAAAAGCAAACCCGAACCAATCTTTCCCGATGATATCAATAAATGAGGTCCCCGCCGGCATAAAAATAAAACCGGTAACCGCTGCAAAAAGATAATTAGAATTGACGGCTTGCTCCACATTCAATCTCCATATTCCGATCAGCTTGAAAATGACAAGCATAAGCGTAGAAAAAATAACCGCAAGCAACAAATAAATCATCGGGAGAAATTTTTATACAAAAAAAGCCCTTTATGTTAACATTTTAAACACAAAGGGCCTAAAATTTTAAAATTTATTTTTACCTGGCATTTACAAAATTCAAAGCATTTAGTGCGGCTATTGTTCCGTCGGCAACAGCCGTTGTTATCTGACGGTATTGTTTTGCCCGGCAGTCGCCTGCGGCATACACACCTTTTATATTGGTCTCCATCTTTTCGTTTGTAACTATTTCATTCCATTTGTTCAACTCAACCGGAGTATCCTTAATCATATCGGTATTTGCCTCGTAACCTATGAAAATAAATACCCCGTCGATATCTTTTTCAAATTCCTCTCCCGTTTTAAGGTTTTTATATCTAACCTTTTTCAAACTTTCATCGCCATAAAAACCCGTAATATGCGACTCCATAATAAAATCGATTTTAGGATTATTTTTAGCTTCTTCCACGGCATGTTCAAAAGCTTGAAAATGGTCGAACTCATGGAGAATCGTTACCTTTTTTGCATACTTCGTTAATGCTACCGCTTCTTCCAATGCCGAGTTTCCTCCACCAACAACGATAATCTCTTTATCTTGGAAAAAATCGCCGTCGCAAGTGGCACAATATGAAATACCTCTTCCTTTAAATTCTTTTTCCCCCGGAACGTTAAGCATTCGGGATCTTCCTCCAGTGGAAATAATTACTGCGGGAGCTTTATATACAATGTCATTATTTACAGTTACCGTTTTTTCTTCGCCTTCAAGGTTCAAACCTGTTATTTTTACATTGGATTTTATATCGCAACCGAATGATTTGGCCTGCTTCTTCATTGTTGAAGCAAGTTGATAACCCGAAGTCAGTTCTACACCCGGGTAATTGGCAATTTCGTAAGTCAATACCATTTGTCCTCCAAGCATACCCGTATCAAGGATAACGGCTTTAGCTTTGGATCGTGCAAGATAAATACCTGCAGTCATACCCGAAGGACCGCCACCCAGAATAATAACATCATATTGTTTTTCTTCCATTTTGTTTCCTCCTTTCAAACAAAAACCTGACAATGAATTTGCCAGGTTCCGTCACTCAAATAATCTGTTTTCTATTTATTTACCCTTACCGAATTCACGGTCGAGAATTTCAGTAATCTGATCTTTTGTCTGTATGCTACTAGTTGCAGCAACAACTTTACCGTTTTTAAAATAAACCGTAAAAGGTAACCCCATAAAACTTCTGCATTCAGGTAAATTACGAATTACATGGGCATGAGGATTGTCAAAAAGCATATCACGGAATTCCACATGAGGATACTCATCTTCTATCTCTTCCATAATTTCATAAACGGGAACACACATGGGTCCCATACGTCCGCAACAAACCATAACATTTTCATGGTTTTTTAACACTTCGTTAAATTCATCCTCTGTTGCAATGTGCTTTAAATTTGTCGGCAGTACCATATCTTTAATTTTTTGGTTAAAACGCCGGCAAATATAAAATATTTTTCAAATAAAGTGATATTAAAGCGATAAGTTATTCTTTAAAACAAAAGTATCCGGGAATTATTCCGGCAAGAAAATTCATCTTAATATTTCCTGTAGTATCATAGATAAAAACCTTACCTTTTTGCATATAATTACCGGCATCCGAAACATAGATATCACCCGTTGAAGGGTCAATACCCAATGAATAAAAAACAGACCCGTTACTTTTTATAAAAGGTTCTTCAGGAATGCTATCGGAATAAATTGACATTTTATAAATGTCATTATTAATAAAATAGAGCATATCACCGGTTTTATTGATATGTAACTCACCCGGGCTCGAAGCTATGTTACGGAACTCTAATTTCGCTAAAACCGAATCGGTATTGATATCTATTTTATACAAAGCCGGGATTTCTTCATTGTTGTAACCACCGCTGCACAAAACCCATAAGTCACCGTTTTTATCCAATTGCAAACTGTTGGGTTCAATGGTAACCTCAATAGAATCCATAAGTTTTAGGTCATTAAGATCGATCACCAAAACCATATTATTTTTTTTCTCCTGGTACATTGCGGACCAGTTAACAGCAAAAAGTTTATCACCTGTTTTAACCATACTTTCCGCCGTTCTACCATCTAGGTCTATTTTACCGTAAGTACCTTGACTATTAATATTCACCAAGGTTAAAAAAGGTTCGGCAATATCACTAATTAAAACTCTGTTATTATCAATAAATATTAACTCGCGCGGACTTACCAATCCTGAAATTTTTCCTTTATACTCACCGGTATTGGCATCTATTTCGTAAACCACTCCCGAATTATTTACAACCACATATCCGTTATTGTTATACAATGTCATATAGTTTGCCACATCACCCAACGGAACGCCGTTAACCCTGTAAAACAGATCGTGAATAAAAGTTGAATCTTTTATATTAAAATATGTCAACGACGAATTTCCAAAAGTAAAGTTACCCTCGTTAACTATAAAAACCCCGGGGTTATCAAGTACAAAAAGAGGCTCGTCAATATGGGGTACCTCTTTATTACAACTAAATGTAATAAGAGATAACAATACCAACGATATATATAAAATTATTCTCAAGAAATTACTAATAACAGCTTGAAACTAACGTTCTTTTATTTGCGGTAATCCCAGAACAGGTTTTCCCGTTTCAAAAAGTTCTTTTTTACTTATTACGCGTTTAAAGATTATTTTTAAAGGATTAACTTTATGAGCCACAAAGGCAATTAAATCGGATTCTTGCTCCATAACGATGTCCGTTATTTTTTCCTCTCTACTGCGCAGTTGAATGAAAAACCTATTATCTACCACCATATCATGAAACTCATCCAACAAATGTGTTATTTCAACATCCTCCTCTTCATCTTCTTTAAAATAAACAAGGGTAACACTAATATTAAGGTGGGACAATTTTTCAAATAATATTTTAACACTTTTAATATCTTCTTCCTCACTTTCCAAATGGGTAACATACAACACTTTATTTATGGAGTATTCAGTGTAATCGGACGGTACGGCAAGAACCGGTACTTTTGCTTTCCCCATAATTCTTTTAGCCATATTACCTTCCAAAGGATCTTTATTACCCATACCTTTTGTTGCCATAACAATAACATCCGGAGAAACTTCTTCACAAATATTTTTAAGAGTCCATTCCGGATCACCTTGTATTAAAGCTTTTTTAACCGTAATATTTTTATAACCTTTACCTTTTATATAGTCAATTACTTTTTTTTCAAGTTCCGAAAGATTTTTTTCAGCAATCTCTTTCAATTCCTCGAAAAGTTGCAAATCAAACATCGGGTCAACCATATAACCTTCCAAATCGAGCGTAGGTTGAAATATCAACTGATCGGCATAAACATGAAAAAGCCAAATGCTTACGGGTACATTTTTAGGTACATTTTCAATGGCATATTTACACGAATTCAACGAACCTTCGCTAAAATCAACGGGAATTAAAACAGATCTCATAATAACTAATTTTTATTTATAACAAAGATAAGGTAATAATCCAAAAACTTAAACACGAAAAAAAATACTTTTACACAAAAAAACCGCCCGGATTAATAATACGGACGGTTTTATTAGATGTAGTATGATTTCTTACTGTACTATAATTTTTCTGGTGAAGTTACCTTTATTGCTTGTGATATTTAAAATATAGACTCCTGCCGGTAATGATTCCACATTTATACTTTTGGAATATGTACCGTTTAATGAATTCATATTTTCATAGAATACTTTCTGCCCGTTAATGTCGATTAAAGACACCTCAACATTATTTGCTTTTTCAAGAGTAAAAATCACTTTAAGATCTTCTCTTGCAGGGTTAGGATAAATAGCATAATTATCCAGCGCGTTTTCTTCGATACCTACTCCGCCAACCGTATAATCGAAACTCCATCCTTGATAATTATTAGCTGCATCGGTAGTCCAGAATAAAACTAAACCCGAAGCCTCAACATTAAAAGGTTCCGGTACATCAAATCCTGAAAATGTAGCAATTTCGTTGCCGGTTTCGGTATAGAAAATAAGTTTGTCGATATCGGGTTCAGTTGCAAACTCTGTAAACTCGATATGATAATCAATAGCTTCGGGGTGATGTAAATAGAAAGTACAATTAGTACCGCTGTTGTAATTAAATCCATTAATGGAACCATCTGACAATGTTCCGTAAGGATCGGTAATTTCTTCTGTTCCCGAACACCAAACGGCACCTGTTGTAGAATATTCTATATTGAAACCATCGTTTGAACTTGACGAACTGAAAGTAATAAGAACCTGGTTATTTTCAACGGTAAAATCCGTAGGCATATTTGTTCCCGACCACGAACCTATTTCCGGAGAATCGGTTGTAGGTCCGTCATAAATGGTAATGTAATCATTATTACCTGTTTTCATTTTTACAAAATGAATTTTAATATTTGACACGGAATCATTAATAGTTTGAGGTGAAATCAACCATTGTGCATTCATGCCCGCAGGATATTGCTCAGGACCGCTTCCGTCGGTGAAAGAACCGGCTAACCTTCTTAACGTATCCGTACCCGAAGCAATGTAAGGATAATTTGCGTCACCGGGTTTTATGGTATGAACCATTCCTTGTCCGCTGTTAAAACCTCCGACATCATTTAAAGTATAAAAACCGTTAGCCGAACCCGACCATCCGAAATTAAAATGATAATAGTTTACATTACCCGTTTGATAGCCGTCACACACAAAAGCATGACCTCCGTCGGAACTGAATCCCGAATAATAAACAGGTCTTTTTGCATCAAGTTCACTTTGAAGTTTACTTTCCCAATAGCTTAAACTGAAATCTTCTTTTTCAATATATTTTATTGCACTTGAATATCTAAAATATGTTTTCATGGCAAACGGAACTCTTGTACTTTGTGATCCCGAACCTTCGGGGCTGTAATTCATTTTAACCGAAACTCCTGCATGAAAACCGATAAGAGCCATGTCATAAACATTACGTGTATCCATGTTACATTTCATCCCGTTCCAATTGTAATGAGTGGTATCGAAATTGGCCGAGATTGTTCCGTAATTAGGTAAATAATATGATTTTTCCCCTTGTCCCTGAAGAGGATATCTCCAGTAATACATGATTTGCGACATTGCCGTAGCAACGCATCCCACATATACATGACCACCGGGGCCTGCCGGATCTTCCGGACATAAAACATTCCAAGGATAATCCTGGTTCCATGCTATGGGGTCCAAAAGCGGATCTACATTTTTTCCGTCTTTAATATCAAGATTTGATAAATTAGTGTCCGAATATTCTTCCCACAGTGCTTTTATATCTTCACTTGCCGAAATATTGTTCTCTTTAACATAATTTACTTCGTCAACATAAGTACGAATAAAACTTTTTGCATTTTTCCCCAATTTTTCGGGAGACGGAAAACTTCCTTTTAAATCGTATCCCAATACAGGCACAAGAGCATCATCAGCGGAAACCAGCACCCATCCGTCTTCAAAATTTATAACATAATAAGCGTCATCAACTTTATAGGAATTAATGATGTTGATGTCATTATAACCTATTTTATTTCCGTATTGATTTGACTTTTGAAAGAAAAAGTTAACGGCTACTTTTTCCGCTTTCGACCTGTTTACATCTTTGGCATAAATCGTAATCCCAAAGAGCATTAAAAACAACAGAATCAGAGTAAACTTTTTGTTCATAAACAATTATTTTTTAACATTTAAACAATTTTTAAGCAACAAAAATAATATAATTGTTTCTTAAAAAAAATTTTTATTAACCGTTCAATTTAATTTGATGTATTAACTTTGAATTTAAAACGGATGTTATGGCTTTACTCATAAAAAATATCAAAAAATTAGTCCAGACAGAAGAAAAACCGGCAAAAAAGGTATCCGGAAAAGACATGTCAAAGGTAAATACTATTGACAACGCATACCTGTTTATTGAAGATGATAAATTTGTCGATTTCGGCAAAATGGACAACCTGACCGATGATACTGTATTTTGGGAAAACAAAGAATTTGATGTTATTGATGCGAAGGGTAAAATGGTTTTCCCTTCATTTGTGGATTCACATACACATTTGGTATATCCTGCATCACGCGAAATCGAATATATCGACAAAATAAAGGGTTTGTCATACGAAGAAATAGCCAAAAGAGGCGGCGGAATATTAAATTCCGCAAAAAAAATGAGAGAAATCAGTGAAGAGGAACTATTAAAAAGTTCACTTGGCAGACTTGACGAAATAATAAAATACGGTACGGGAGCCGTTGAAATAAAAAGCGGTTACGGTCTTTCCTTTGAAGGCGAAATTAAGATGCTCAGGGTGATTAAAAAACTAAAACGACTTTCACCTTTAACAATAAAAGCTACTTTTTTAGGCGCCCATGCCTTACCTCCGGAATACAAAAACAAACGTGAAAAATACATTGATTTGGTAATTAATGAAATGTTGCCTCAAGTTGCCACGGAAGGTCTTGCCGATTTTATAGATGTATTTTGCGATAAAGGATTTTTTACCGTTGAAGAAACCGAAAAGATTCTTGAAGCGGGAGCACGTTACGGATTAAGAGGAAAAATTCATGCCAACGAACTTGATTATTCGGGAGGTGTTCAAGCGGGAGTTAAATACAATGCACTTTCGGTTGACCACCTTGAATATGTCGGCGATGAAGAAATCAATGTTTTATTAAATTCCGAAACCATGCCAACGGTACTGCCGGGTGCAGCTTTTTTCCTCGGGATGGTTTATGCGCCGGCAAGAAAAATGATTGATTTCGGATTGCCTGTAGCAATGGCATCCGATTTCAATCCGGGTTCGTCTCCCTCGGGAAATATGCAATTTATTCTTTCTATGGCAAGTATAGCTTACAAACTTTTACCCGAAGAAGGAATAAACGCCACAACCATAAACACGGCTTATGCAATGGATGTTTCGGACATACTCGGAAGTATAGCAACAGGCAAAAAGGCAAATCTTTTCATAACAAAAGAAATACCTACTATTGAGTATATGCCGTATTATTACGGCACCAACAAAATAGATACGGTTATTTTAAACGGAAAGGTTATTAAGAGCGGTATAGATTAATAAACAACCCCCTTATTTTCACATATTTTTTCACTTATTTGCCAAAGTTTGTCCTGTGCTTTGTGATCATACGAGAAAGGAACGGATTGTTGCGGTTTTTTATCAACAAAATATTTTCCGCTAACGCCCTCAACGTCGGGAGAAGTGGCAAGATAAACGGAAGTTTCGGCTCCTCTTTTCACATCGGCACCTCCTATCCCCCAACCCGCATGTAGCAATTTTGTACTTATAACCCCGGGATGTAAACAGTTTACCGTAACCTTACTGTTTTTCTCACGCAAAATACGGTGTAACTTATATGTAAACAAAACGTTGGCGAGCTTTGAAACCGCATAAGCATTATAAGGATCCCAATATTTCTCACCGTTCAGGTTATTAAAATCAATACTTGACGATTGGGCCATTGAACTTGTAACAACCACCCTGCCGTTTCCGCTTTTTTCAACAAGCTCCAAAAGAGAACCGGTAATACAAAATACAGACATATGATTAACCATAAATGTCATTTCCAAGCCGTTGGGCAATATAACTTTCTCATTCATAAAAACACCTGCATTATTCAACAAAACATCAATGCTTTCGAAATCTTCTTTTATTGAAGTTACAAAATGATTTATATCATCAAAATCAGCAAGATTACTATTGTAATAATGTATATTATTGTTACCCGATTCCTTTTTCAACTCTTCAACCCATTTAACTCCGTAATCTTTTCTTTTACCGTGTAAAATAACCTCATGCCCATTCATTGCAAGTTGCCGTGCAATCTCTTTTCCTATTCCGTCGGTTGCACCTGTTACAAGTATTCTTTTTTTCATAATTTTTTATTTTTTTTGTTACCGGTTATATAAATCAAATATTTATAATATATTTAGTCAAAATATAAATTAAAAATTACGGCAAAAGAGGTAATTATGACTTAAAATTTCTTAAAATTTAAAATATATATGTGTTTTTATGTCATATTAAGCC
>WFZS01000087.1 GCA_015489465.1 Bacteroidales bacterium
AGTTCTTTTTAATGTCTTCGTATTCTTTACGTATCGGCTGTTCTTCCGGGTCCAAAGCAAGTGCTTTTTTGTAATAGGTCAATGCCGTATAAGGTTTTTCCATCCAATAATACATCTTCCCAATTCCCTGATATGCTTCCGAATAGGTATCGTCTATCTCCAAAATACGATTGTAGGTATCAATAGCTTTTTGTAATTTCCCCTGCCAAGAATATGCTTGGGCTAATTTTAAATACAATGGAACATAATCCGGCAATAATGATATTGCACTTTGAAACATAGCAACGGATTTATCAAGTTTTTCCATCATCATATATACTTCCCCCAAACCAGATAGTGCTTCTACATCCGTATGGTCATTTTGATAGATTTTTAAAAACAAATTTTCGGCTTTTTTGTAGCTCTCGGTTTGCAAATATAACCGTGCCAATGCCAATCGAGCATCATAATCGTCTGGATTTACATCTAAAATTTGGGCATAGAATTGAATAGCCGTTTGATAATTGCCGTTTTCTTTGGCCTCGTATCCTTTCTCCCTCCATCGCTCAATGTCTTGCGCCTTAGACTCATCATTAATTGTTAACAAAGCCAATATCAACAATATTTTTATATATACAATATTTGTTGCCCTAATGTTCATTTAATATACCTTTTCTTTCAAATTTGCGCCAATCGTGTTTTTTTCTAATAAAATTTTTTATGCCGTCTAATTGTGCTACAATTTTAAAAAATATATAGCTAAATTCCGATGATATACCTGCAATTAAAAGCCACAGCCAATCTCTAAAATTTTTATATCGTAATGCATTCCGTGTGGTTTCGGTGTGTTTGCCACTCCAATATTCCAGAATTACGGTAATACTACTCATAATTATAGCCGTTGTCAACAAGATGCCGGCAATCATCAATAAAACCCATTCTGTATTGATAATCCCATAATATCCTGCCACTAAGATGAAAAGGATGGAAAGTACTTTCATTATTGGCGATAACAACTCGAAGAAGAAATAATAAGGCAGTGCCAATAAGCCCGTAACACCGTAGTGCGGCTCAAATATAGCATTGCGATAAATACTTAATGTTTCCGCTAATCCTTGATGCCATCTGGACCGTTGACGGAACATAGAATGAGCATTTTCAGGCACTTCGGTCCATAATACGGCCTCGGGAACAAAGACCGTACGAGCTTTATGTTTAATATCCCTTTTATATTTCCACAAACGCACCACAATCTCCATATCTTCACAAACAGTTTGCTTACCGCTCCCAATATTTTCCACAATATAAGGCGCTGTGTTAATTTTGGTTAGAAACCCACCTACATCAAGCAAATCCTGTTTTTTAAACAACGAAAAAGCGCCTGACATAATCAACAAAGCATTGATTTTGCTCAAACCAATACGCGAAACCATAAATGATTTAATGTATTCATTAATTTGCCATTGTACCCAAATATTTTTTGGTACACGAGCACTTTGTACGCGGTTTTTGATTATGGTTACATCATTGGCTATGGCCAACTGCCCACCTGTAACAATGGTATCAGGGTTGTCTATAAACGGGCTGACTGCTTCTTTCAGTGCATCGGGATCCAGTATCGAATCGGCATCAATGGTACAGATATATTTGCCGGATGCATAGTTTATGCCTGCATTGATGGCGTCGGATTTTCCACCGTTTTCTTTATCCAAAAAAAGTAATTTACGCTGTCCTTTTAAACGATACGCCGCCAATATTTTTTTGGTTACCAAAGCATTCTCCTTGGATTTAAGTAGAATTTTTTCTGGTTTGAAATATTGCAAAAGTTTATGTACAGTTTTATCTGTTGAACCGTCATTAACCAAAATTACTTCATAATTGGGATAATCTAGTTCCAAAAGATTTTCAATACAAGTAATAATGGGCACTTCCTCATTATAAGCCGGAACTATAATTGAAATGGGATATTGAGAATAATCATAAAATATTTTAGTACTTGGTTTTTTTGTTCGAATAAAATAGTAAAATAAGGCATAGGCATATAGTAATACATCAATACCAAGGTAAATGGCAAAATAAATAATGAATACCTTTTCTATGATGCGCAATGTGTAATACATCTATTTTGTTTTCTTGATAATTATTTTACTGCCGGGTAATGCTTCCAACAGTATTGTGCCTTGTTTGTTAGTATAG
>WFZS01000088.1 GCA_015489465.1 Bacteroidales bacterium
GAAGGTTTTGAAAATGTTTTTTCAACGACATACCCCGCTTTTATAAATGAAGTTAAACCCGGAGAAAAGATATTGCTTGATGATGGAAATATTGAACTAAAAGCGGTTGCGAAAGGTATTGATGAAAATAACCACGTGTGGTTGGAGTGTGAAGTTGTGGAAGGGAATTTACTGACGTCATCAAAAGGTATCAATTTACCTCAAACACAACTTTCGTTACCTTCTCTTACCGAAAAAGATTATGAATGCGTAAAATATGCCGTTAAAAACAGATTACATTTTTTAGCGTTAAGTTTTGTAAGATCAAAAAAGGACATCATCGAGTTGAAAAATAAACTTATCGAGTTGGGTGCAAGACCGGAAAAAGAAAATAAAAACGCCAAGTATATGGGTTTTTCACCGTCACATGAATCGGACTATTTTTTGCCGGTTATCAGTAAAATTGAAAAACCTCAAGCCATAGATAATCTTGAAGAAATTGTGGAAGAGTCGGAAGGTGTGATGGTTGCACGGGGAGATTTGGGAGTGGAAAAGGATCTTGCCGAGGTTTCCATTTTGCAGAAAAAAATTATCAAAATATGCAGGCATAAGTCAAAATACGTAATTGTTGCCACGCAAATGCTTCAAAGCATGATAAATGAGCCCGTGCCTACCAGAGCGGAAGTGTCGGATGTGGCAAACGCAATTATCGACGGTGCCGATGCTACAATGCTTTCGGGAGAAACAGCCGTTGGCAAGTTTCCCGTAAAAGCCGTTGAAATGATGAGAAAAATAACCGTAAGAACCAATGAATATTTAAAAGAAAACCAGGAGCATAAAGGGCTGTACATTGAAAATGAGGGTAAGCTTACCAGAAAACAGGCTATGGCCAGAGGGGTTAAAATAATAGCCAACGATATAAAACCTAAATATATTGTTACATGGTCACACTCCGGTGGTAGCACAGCAATGCTTTCACTTCAAAAAATGCAAACACCTATTTTGGCATTCGGCGAAAATAAATTCAGGCTTGAACAGATGGCGGCATTGTACAGTGTTACTCCCATTCAGATGAAACAACCCGAATCGGGAAGTAAATTCGTTGCTGCCGTCGATAAATATTTGTTGGAAAACAAACTTGCCAAGAAAGGTGATTACATAATTGTCGTTGCCAGCAGTCCGATAAATCTAAAAGGTGTAACGAATAGAATGATTATTCACATAATCGGTGAAACCATATAGTTTTTTTGTTGATAACTTAGTCCGGTTCGGTATGTAAATCATCATGTTAAACCGTTGTTTTTTCGTATCTTTGCATGTTATGATTTAAGGAATTTATAGAAGAAAAGAGTATGAGTGAAGACTTGAATAAAAAAACAAGCCAACAGGATTATAATGCCAATAATATACAGGTTTTGGAAGGGCTGGAAGCCGTTAGGAAGAGACCTGCGATGTATATTGGTGATGTGAATGTAAAAGGATTGCACCACCTTGTTTACGAGGTTGTTGATAACTCCATTGACGAAGCTCTTGCAGGTCATTGCGACTCCATAGAGGTAACCATTCATGAAGATAATTCAATAACGGTTTGCGATAACGGTAGAGGTATTCCCGTTGATATTCACGAAAAAGAAGGACGTTCGGCACTTGAAGTCGTTATGACCGTTTTGCATGCCGGAGGTAAATTCGACAAAGGTTCTTACAAAGTTTCGGGTGGACTTCACGGAGTGGGTGTCAGCTGTGTTAACGCTCTTTCCGTTAAGCTACAGGCCACGGTGTACCGTCAAGGTAAAATATATCAACAGGAATATGAAAAGGGGAAACCCCTTCATCCGGTAAAAGAAGTAGGAACTACCGAAAAAACAGGAACTTGCGTTTACTTTAAACCAGACGGTTCCATTTTTCTGACAACGGAATACCAATACGACATTCTTGCGGCACGTCTGCGCGAATTGGCTTATCTTAACAAAGGGATAAAACTTACGTTACGCGACGAACGTCAAAAAGATGAAGAAGGTAACGTTAAAGAAGAAGTGTTTTACTCCGAAAGAGGTCTTGTTGACTTCATTGAATATCTTGACGAAAACAGGGAAAAACTAATTCCCGAACCCATAAGCATGGAAGGTGAGAAAAACGGTATTCCCATTGAGATAGCCATGCAATACAATACCTCTTTTTCCGAAAACCTGCATTCGTATGTTAATAATATAAATACTCACGAAGGCGGTACTCACCTTTCGGGTTTCAGAAGAGGATTAACAAGAACACTTAAAAGTTATGCCGAAAGATCGGGTATGCTTGCCAAGCTGAAGTTCGATATTAGCGGCGATGATTTCCGTGAAGGATTAACGGCCATTATTTCGGTAAAAGTTGCGGAACCACAGTTTGAAGGTCAGACCAAAACAAAATTGGGTAACTCCGAGGTTATGGGTGCCGTTGACCAAATGGTTAGCGAAGCTTTAAATAATTATTTGGAAGAAAACCCCAAAGAAGCCAAAACGATAGTTCAGAAAGTTATCCTTGCTGCAACGGCACGTCATGCCGCACGTAAAGCCCGTGAGCTGGTTCAAAGGAAAAATGTTTTATCGGGTTCAGGACTTCCGGGTAAACTTGCCGACTGTTCAAATAACGATCCGGCTGTTTCCGAAATATATCTTGTGGAGGGAGACTCTGCCGGCGGTACGGCTAAACAAGGTCGTGACAGAAATTTTCAAGCAATATTACCGTTGAGAGGTAAAATTTTGAATGTTGAAAAAGCGCTTCCGCATAAAATTTTTGAAAGTGAAGAGATTCGTAATATTTTTACGGCTCTCGGAGTAACGGTAGGTACAGACGAAGACAGTAAAGCTCTCAACCTGTCGAAATTGCGATACCATAAAATAATAATTATGACCGATGCCGATGTTGACGGAAGCCACATTGCAACGCTTATCCTTACTTTCTTTTTCAGATATATGCGCGAGCTTATCGAATTGGGATACGTTTATATAGCAACACCGCCACTTTATTTGATTAAAAAGGGGAAAACAGAAAAATATGCATGGACCGAAGAAGAAAGGGAACAAATTGTGAAAGAACTTTCACCGGACGGCTCCGAAAAAGGCATTCACATACAAAGGTATAAAGGTCTCGGTGAAATGAATGCCGAACAATTGTGGTCAACCACCATGGATCCGGCAAGGAGAACATTGAGGCAGGTAACCATTGAAAACGGTACTGAAGCCGATCATGTTTTCTCTATGCTTATGGGAGAGGAAGTTGCTCCACGCCGTGAATTTATTGAAGCAAACGCTCATTATGCCAATATAGATGCATAAACGAATCGTTTTTAAGTTATAATGTAAAAACCGCTTTTTTGATAAAAGTAATTTTATCGGAAAGCGGTTTTTTTAATATTTGTTATACCGTATTTTAAAAGTGAAATAATGAAAAGATTGTTACAAAAGCAAGTTGTTTTAATTTTTATATCATTTGCAACGTTTTTACCGGCGGTGTCTTATTCTCAAAGTCCTTATGTGCCGGAAACGGATACCAATGTTTTAAAAAAATTGGAAAATTGGCAGGATTTAAAATTCGGACTGTTGATGCACTGGGGACCGTATAGTGAATGGGGGATTGTGGAGTCGTGGTCTATTTGTCCCGAAGAATATCCTTGGTGTAAAAGGGTAATGGGAAGTGACCCGGATAATTATAATACTTATTTGAAAGAGTATGAAAATTTAAAATTGACATTTAACCCCGTTAAATTTAATCCGGATAAATGGGCTGAAGCGGCAAAAGAAGCGGGAATGAAATATGTTATTTTCACTACAAAGCATCATGACGGATTTTGTATGTTCGATACAAAATATACCGACTACAAAGTAACCGACAAAGCATGTCCTTTTTCAAAAAATCCTAAAGCTAACATCACAAAAGAGATTTTTAAGTCTTTCAGGAATAAAGGTTTTTGGGTAGGTGCATATTTTTCCAAACCGGATTGGCACAGTCCCTATTATTGGAGTCCCGAATTTCCTCCAAAGGATAGAAATGTCAACTACGACCCGGAAAAGAACCCGGCGTTATGGAAAAAGTTTGTGGATTATACACATAATCAGGTGCTTGAATTGGTGGGCGGTGAATACGGTAAGGTAGATATTTTGTGGTTTGACGGTGGTTGGGTACAAAAAAAGTCAAAAGAATATCAAAAACGGTATTATGCCGAGCAAGTTGATAAAAATCCAGGAGGGTATGTTTACACAAGAGAAGTTAACCAGGATATAAAAATGGACGAATTGGTTAGTAAGGTAAGAGAAAAACAACCGGGAATTATTGTTGTGGACAGGGCTGTTTACGGCAAAAATCAAAATTATTTAACACCTGAAAATAAAGTTCCTCCCAAAGCACTGCCTTACCCTTGGGAATCGTGCATTATAAGTGGAGGAGGGTGGTCATATACTCCCGGTGCCAAATACAAAAGCGGTCATGACGCTATACAAATGTTGGTTGATATTGTAGCGAAAGGGGGAAATCTTTTACTTAACATAGGACCTTCACCAACCGGAGAGTGGGATAAAGGAGCTTATGATTTGTTAAAAGAATATGCTGCTTGGATGAAAGTAAATTCGGAAGCAATTTACGGCACGCGTGCACTGGCTCCTTTTAAAGAAGGTAATATTTGCATGACCGGAAAAAAAGATGGCAGTGCCTATTATTTTTACTACATGGCAAAAAAAGGTGAAAATGTTATACCGCCGGAAATTACAATAAATTCGTTCAAACCAGGCAAAGGAGCCAAAGTAACTCTTTTGGGAACCGGTAAAGAACTTAATTGGGAAAAATCAGGTAAAAAAGGGTTTAAAGTACATATTCCGGATGAAATAAGAAACAACCCGCCGGCAAAATATGTTTGGGTATTGAAATTAACCCCGTAAAAATGCCCTCAACTTAGGAGGGCACCGGAGTTAGTTAAAAGAGTTTTATGAGAAGAAGCTTAGTTAAATAAGTGTTATTTAGTTTGCTTAGTTTTCTTTAGACCAAGCTTTAGTTTTTTACTATATTGCAAAAGTACTTTCACTCAAATTTTTCGTCAATAACACATTTGCGTCATTTGTTATGACATAAAGAAGATTTTTATACGTGATATACCTATAAAAATAAAAGGTATTAGTTTTTTTACCCTGATGATTAATGCCGGACATAGATTTCCGAAAGAGTTTTGCAACCGAAAGAATGGAAAATAGTAACGGTGGTATTAAACCAAACCTTCACGTATGGCTTTTACTACCGCTTGAGTTTTTGAGTGAACCTGAAGCTTCTCATAAATATGCCTTATGTGATTTCTAACGGTTTCGACACTTATGAAAAGTTTATCCGAAATGGCTTGGTTGTTATATCCTTCCACAAGCAAGTGAAGAATTTCCATTTCTCTTTTTGTGAGGGAAAAGTCTTTGTTTTTAGAAGGAATATATTTTTTGAAAAGTGTAAGAACCTTTTTTGCGATTCCCGGAGTCATAGGGCTGCCACCCGTAATACAATCTTGTAAAGATTCGAGAATTTCGCTCGGAGTGGTCTTTTTTAAAAGATAACCGTCTGCCCCTGCTAAGATAGCCCCCATAATATTGTCGTCATCATCAAATATTGTAAGCATTATGATTTTAATATCCGGAAACTTTTCCTTTATTTTAGGAATTGTCTCGATGCCCGATAAACCGGGAAGATTAATATCCAACAATACTACATCTTCTTCACCGGTTAGACCTCTAAGGCCTTCTTCGGCACTTGCAAATGTATTTATACACTTAAAGCCTTCCGAAGCATTCAGTAAATATGACAGACCTTCTCTATATTCTTTATGGTCTTCTATTACAGAGACTTTTATCATCATTCAATTGACTTTATTTTAATCTTTAAATTTCGGTTATTACTGATTATATTGCAATAGTTCAAACGTGTCATTTAATTTTAGGAATTTTCATTAGAAAATTTATTTTTGTGCCTTTTCCGGGTTCGGAATTCAATTTGTACCAAAGGCTTATTCCCATAACACGAACTTTCATATTCGAAAGGCCATGTCCTTTATCTTTAACTTTTTCATATTCGAAACCTATGCCGTTATCTTTTATTTCCACCCAAAGACCTTTTTTCGCTTTTTTTATAATTATTTCTACTCTTGATGCTTTTGAATATTTTAAAATATTGTTCAAAGCTTCTTTAATAATAAGGTAAAGATCCTTTTTGTATTGTGTCGAGAGAATGGTTTTTCCGGCTTGTTTGCCAACTTTTAAAATAAACTCTATTCCTTTTTCTCGAAATAAAGGATAAAAATTATTGTTTATCCTGTTTATTAAAGAATAAACGGATTCGGGTTGTGGTTTTATTGCCCAAATTAAGTCTGTTATTGAATCCGAAGCATCTTCGGCAAGTGCACTGGTTTTATCCAGCAAGTCATTTACCTTGTTATCTTTTTCTTTTAGATTATATTTAATAAGAGTTAAATATATTGATATTGTACTTATAGTGGAAGCCAGGTCGTCGTGAAGGTCTCTTGATAATTTCTCTCTTATTTTCTCCTGTTCACGCATAGACAAATTTGCAACGTAAACACTTTCATAAAACAGATGAACTATTACCGTAAGCAATACAAGTGTTAATATTGGCAGTGTGAAATAAAGCTTGAGATTTTTATGTTCAAAATTCATTGATTGAATATATACAATGCCTAATAAAAATATTGAAAATACAACCACAAAAAATAGTGACCACGAATACCTGCGATAACCTCTTCGCATTGAAAAAAATAAAAACACCAAAATAAATGAAAGTTTTAAAAATTTCAGGAAACTGAGTTTGTCGAGAAAAGTACCTGTTAATAAACGTATAGATGAATAATATATTTTTTCAGACGGTGAGACATCTTCAATATCAAGTGTGGTTCCGGCTTTAACATTAGTAAAATATTTTTGAGTGCCATCCGGAAAAATAAATTTAACATTAACTTTTTTTCTTTTACCGGTGCCTATCGGATAAAAATTTTGGTTCATTGAAGCATAACCTTCTCCAGAATTTACTTCTTCGAAACATATAAGTCTTTCGTTTGTGTCGTAAACATATATTTTGGAGCCTATTGCGTTAATATTATTTTTATATCCTTTAACTTTAAAAAATATTGAATTATTTCCTTTGCCCGAGTTTATTAATAAACAGCTGCTTTCTCCGTAAAAATTTGCTACATAGATATCAAGTTCGCCGTCACCGTCAAAATCTCCAATGGCATTTCCCGTATTATAGCCTTTAATACCCAGTCCGTATTTTTCCGTTTCATCAACAAATTTTTTTCCGTTAATATTTTTGTAAAAAGTGTTTTTACCGACATTATTTATATAAATATCTTTAAAGTCGTCACCGTCAAAATCGGCAATAACGGCTCCGTAAGATTTTAACGAATCCAAGCCCATATACTCTTTCGTAACATCTTTAAATGTGCAGTCCCCGTTATTTAGGTAAAGTCTGTTGGAATATTTTCTGTTTGTAACGAATAAATCCAAATCCGCATCATTATCTATATCCGAAAAAACAACGGCATTACTTTTTGTGTAAGCAACACCTCCCACGCCGGCTTTACCGGTGATGTCTTTAAAAAACAACTTTCCGTTTTCGACAAGCATATTTTTATAAAGTCTGTTTTTCTTTGACCAATTTGTTACAAAAAGATCAATATCTCCGTCATTATCAATGTCTGCAAAAGAACATCCCATCCCTCCGCCATCGGTTTTTAAACCTACCGAGTCGGCTTCCGTAAAAATCCCTGCACCATTATTCAAATAAAGTCTGTTAGTGGAAAATTCATTTGCTATGAAAATATCGAGATCCCCGTCGTTATCAACGTCGCCTGTTATTACACCGTTGGTACGGTCGTTTTCGTTCCCAACACCTCCGCTGAACTTTGAGTACTCCATAAAATATTTACCGTTCTGATTTAAGAATATCTTATTTTTTCTGTTTAATCCGCTAACATATATATCCATATAACCGTCATTGTTAAAATCTCCGGCGCAAGCTCCTAAATTTAATTCTTCGATATTTATACTTTTATCTCCGGATATACCCCATGATTGAGCGTTATCATGAAAAATATTATTTCCTTTGTTTATGTACAGATGGTTCGGCTCAAACAATCCGGCAACAAAAACATCAATCATTCCGTCGTTGTTATAATCCGCTACCGCCACTCCGTATTCATCGTCAATAACTTTGGCATTATCATTCAAAAAAATTTTTTTAAATCCTTGCCACTGGGTTTTAAGCGATTGTTTTTTTGAGTCGGAATAATGTAGCATAACACCGTCATCACCTACGGCCCAGCCTTCTTTGTCATTAAACATCCAAATCGAGTTTATGTTTTCTTTTGTAGGTGTTTTTTCGTCGATAAAGATGCCATTAGTAAATTTAAAAATATGTCCGTCGTCAGCTGCAAAAAAAACCAGGCTGTCATTTAAAACAAAAAAGTCATTAACGGTTGATAATTTATCATTGTTTAAAAGTTTCCTGATTTTACCGTTATTTTCAATTTTCAATAAAGAATTATAACCCAATAAGTATAATCCACCGTTGGAAAAATTCTTAATTTTTTTAACCATTGTATCTGTTAACAGGGATTTCCATTTATTTTTTTCATACTTAAAAAGCTTTCCCTTGTCATCTATTACGTAAATGTTTGAATCTGCGGTGATTGTACAGCTTATAAACATTTCGTTGGAAGGAGGAACCAAAACTTTCCATTTACCGTTTTTCATTACTGCTATTTCTCCTAATCCTGCGATAACTCCATTAATGGAATCAAGGAATTTCATGGAGACAATATAGTTTACGAAAGGAATATTTATTTTTTCCCATTTGCCGTGTCCACCTCTGTAAAAATCGGATTCCTGCATTTTATTGGCTACCGAAACAAAATATGTATTGGTATCTATAACGTCAATAAGATCAATCTTAACGGGAGGTTGCTTTTTAGCAGGTTTCCATTCCCCGTTTCTGAAAATAAAAACCTTTTTACATCCGGTTACACCAAAATTTTTATTAAAAAAACGAACACATTTCAAATCGTAATATACGGGTGAATTACAAAGTTTCCACGCATACTTGTTAGAAAGCAGAGGGGTGCTGTATATTGTTAAAGCAAACAAAAATAAAAACATGAAAAAATTTTCACTTTTCGGTATTTTTATTTTTGACACTTTTTTCACGGAAAAATTTTTGTTTTCAAACAAATATAAAAAACAAGAAGTTTTATTATCTTAAAAGTAGAAAGATTTTTATTGCGTTAAATGATATTACGCTATTTTTATTCGGTAAAATAACAACAACCGTTATGAGATTTTTTTTATCGTTAATTTTAATATCAGCATTTTCTTTTGCTTTTTCACAGCAGCCGAAAAATTTAAGTAATGATGATTCCGGTTATGATAGAATTGCCGATAATATCATAAATAATCTTACTCTAAACGAAAAAGTATCACTTCTATTATACAACAGTCCCGCAATCCCACGTTTGAATATTGTTGAATATAACTGGTGGAATGAAGCTCTACACGGTGTTGCAAGGGCTGGAAAAGCAACGGTTTTTCCGCAAGCTATCGGATTGGCGGCAACTTTCGACCCGGAATTAATGACAGAAATTTCGACCGCAATAGCAAATGAGGCGAGAGCGAAACATAACGAAGCCGTTAAAAAAGGCAGTCGTGAACAATATACGGGACTTACGTTCTGGTCGCCGAATATTAATATTTTCCGTGATCCCAGGTGGGGTCGCGGGCAAGAAACATACGGTGAAGATCCGTTTTTAACTTCTGTGATGGGAACGGCTTTCGTGAAAGGGTTGCAGGGAAAAGATAAGAACCGTTTAAAAGCTGCTGCATGTGCTAAACATTTTGCCGTTCACAGCGGTCCAGAAGAATCAAGACACAGGATAAACATTAAGCCTTCAAAATATGATTTGTGGGAAACATATTTGCCCGCCTTTAAAGCTCTTGTACAGAATGGTGTGGAAGCCGTAATGTGTGCATATAACAGAGTAAATAACGAACCGTGCTGTGCCAACGGATATTTGTTAGATACGGTTTTAAGGCAACAATGGGGGTTCAAAGGCCATGTCGTTTCCGATTGTTGGGCTTTGGATGATATCTGGGCACGCCATAAAGTTACCGATGACAAAGTGAAGGCCGCTGTAATGGCAGCAAAAGCGGGAGTAAATTTAAACTGCGGATACTTATTTAAATTTCTTCCTGAAGGGGTAAGTGGCAACCTTTTAACCGAAAAAGATATTGACGCTATTTTAAAACCTCTTTTGATAACACGGTTAAAACTCGGTATTTTAACGGAAAACGATAAAACACCTTACGATAATATTGCGGCGGATACCGTCAATTGCAAGTACCACAGGGAGCTTGCCAAAAAAGCCGCTTTGGAGTCTATTGTTCTTTTGAAAAACGATGATAGTATTCTCCCGCTAAATAAAAACAAGGTAAAAAAAATATTTGTTACCGGACCTACAGCCAATGATAATACGGTTCTTCTGGGAAATTATAACGGGTTTTCGGGCAATATGGTAACAATACTGGAAGGAATAATAAACAAGGTTGATGCCGGAACCGTTGTAAATTATGCAATAGGTACTGAACTGAAAACGGATATTAATTCTTTTAACGGTACGTGGCAGGCATCAAGTGCCGATTACACGATAGCTTGTGTAGGTAATTCAAGATTTTTGGAAGGGGAAAACGGTGATGCGTTTTTAAATGAAAACGGTGGCGACCGTAAAAATTTACGTCTTCCGGATAATCAAATTAATTTTATTAAAGAGTTAAGAAAAAAATCGAAAAACAAACCGCTAATTGTTGTTATAACCGGGGGAAGTGCAATATCAATTCCTGAAATAAAAAATCTTGCAGATGCTGTAATTTTTGTTTGGTATCCCGGTGAGCAAGGAGGAAATGCTGTGGCTGACGTACTATTTGGCGATTATTCACCTTCGGGAAAATTACCCGTAACGTTTTATAAAAGTGTGAAAGACCTGCCTCCTTTTGATGATTATTCCATGAAAGGCAGAACATACAGATATTTTAAAGGAAAGCCTATGTATGAATTCGGGTATGGTCTCGGCTATACTACTTTTAAATACACCGGACTTCATATTAAAAGCAATAATAAGACGTTAAATATCAGTTTTATTATGGAAAATACAGGAAAAATGGATGGCGCCGATGTTCCGCAAGTTTATATAAAATACAAAACGGATATAAGCAATAAAAAACTGGTAGGTTTCAAAAGAGTATTCCTTAAAAAAGGTGAGAAAAAAGAAGTCGTTATTTCCATTCCCAAAAGTAATTTGACATTATGGAATGAAAACACCGGTAAGGTGACAAACTATAAAGGTGAGGCTAAAATCGAAGTGGGAACTTCATCGGAAGATATTAAACTTGAGAGGAAAATTTCCTTGTAAAAGTTTAAAACTTCGACCAAAAAATAAAATATTCATGCGAGAGTAGTAAACGTAACCCGAAAAATACTATGGCTGCAGTATAGACCAAACCTTTCGAAATTTCAATCGGTTTGACATCTTCTTCAAACAACAGTTTATCGTACATGCTTAACAGCTTGTAAATTATAAAAATAAGAACTGCCATTGGACCCCAGAACCACATAATATTAAAATCGGGTTCAGGTAAAAAATACAATTCAATCAGTGCCGTTCCCAATATAAAAGGTACGATAATTTGTGCCGTAAAGAAAAAGGGAAACATTTTCTCGTTAAACTGCTTAAAGTATGAATTGGCGGAAATAGCGATGGGTCTTGCCAATATAAAAGCCGTTCCTATCAAACCGAAGAAACCTGTCAATGCCACCAAAAGTTTTTCCGTACTATTCAAATACATCCAATTAAAAACATGACCCAGCCCTTTTGTGAAAAGGTTTCCTATAAGCATTCCTCCGAAAGTATAATTAAAAGACAGGAAAGTGAACCATATAAAAAATATTTTTCCTCGCGAAGGCTCTTGAATTAAAGAATAAAATCCTACTAACGAAATAATACCGAAGATAAATATGACAATAGGACCCGCACTGTAAATTAATTTTACGGCATCATGTGTCCACTGATACGGTTCTATGTGATAAAAAATAATTTCGTAATTGAAACTGATATCATAGCCGAACATACCGGCTGTTATTATTTTCAGGAAAAAGTCTATATAAAAGATAAATAAAACAGATAACACAAAAGCCGACGTGGAGTTTATTGCTATTATCCAAAAGTTTCTTCTGGTAAGTTTACTTAATTCGTTAGCCATACGGATTATCTTTTTAACACTTCAAAATTAACCAATAAAAAGAAAGTTTCCGAAATATTTGAAATTTATAATTCCGGAAACTTTGAAAAAAGATTTTTTTTAAAAAATTAGTTAAACAATTTATCCAACTCTATATCCTTGTATGCATCGGTGTCAAGTTTATGCTGAATTTCTTTGAAAGCTTTTACCGTGTAATCAACATCTTCGAGAGTGTGCATGGCCGTAGGTATAAGCCTTAATAAAATAACACCTTTCGGAACAACGGGATAAATTACTATCGAACAGAAAATGTCATACTTTTCTCTTAAATCGTAGGTGACTCCTGCAGCTTCCATTTCACCGCCGTGAAGGATAACCGGAGTTACCGGCGAGTTTGTGTTCCCGAGGTCAAACCCAGCTTCCCTAAGCTGCGATTGTAAAGCATTAACTATTGTCCAAAGTTTTTCCCTGTGTTCGGGTTCTTCTCTTAACATCTGCAATCTCTTCAATGCACCGATTACCATCGGCATTGGTAATGATTTTGCAAATATCTGCGAGCGCATGTTGTATTGAAGGTATTTTATCACTTCTTTTTTGCCTGCTATGAATCCGCCGATACCCGCCATTGATTTTGCAAATGTTCCGAAATAAAGATCTACCTTGTTTTGAACACCGAAATGTTCGTCAGTGCCGGCACCTGTCGGACCCATAGTACCGAAACCGTGAGCATCGTCGATAAGTAATCTGAATTTGTATTTTTCTTTCAGTGCGACAATCTCGTCAAGTTTTCCCAAATCTCCCGACATGCCGTAAACCCCTTCGGTGATAAACAAAATTCCTCCACCGGTTTTTTCAACTATTTTGGTTGCCCTTTGCAGTTGTTTTTCGGCATTCTCAATATCGTTATGGGGGTAAACAAAACGTTTTCCGAATGCCAAACGCATACCGTCGATAATACAGGCATGAGCTTCGGAATCGTAAACAATAACATCGTTTCTTCCTACCAAAGCTGCAATTATCGAAACCATGCCTTGATATCCGTAGTTTAAAAGATATGCGGCTTCGCGTTTAACAAAAGCAGCCAATTCATTTTCCAATTGTTCATGGTATTTTGTATGTCCCGACATCATTCTTGCTCCCATAGGGTAAGCAAGACCCCATTGTGCGGCAGCCTCGGCATCGGCTTTCCTTACTTCGGGATGATTTGCCAATCCAAGATAATTATTCAAACTCCAAACCAACCTCTCTTTACCCTGAAACATCATCTTGTTGCTGATTTCCCCTTCAAGTTTCGGAAACATAAAATAACCTTCGGCATCCTTCGCAAATTTCCCCAAAGGACCCGGATTTACAACACACTTATCAAAAATATCCATCGAATTAAATTTTTTATTTTTAAGATGTGTGCAAAGGTAATCTATTTTTTTTCTTGAAAAAATTTGTTAAAACTATTATGAATGAAATTATTATAAAACGTATTTGATATAATTTAAGTTGGCTTTAACGGGTTTGCCATATGTTAAATAAGGTGAGATTTTTATTTTTACCTAGGGATATTTTAGCTAAGAATCAACTGTTTTTAACATTTTTTAATCGACGGTATCAAATAATTTTCAATAAAAAAAGTTAATGGTTTGGGTGAAATTTTATTTTTGCACAAAAATTTACGTACTATGGATCTAACGAAGATTTTATCGATTTCGGGTAAACCCGGATTATACAAAATGGTTGGTGAGGCCAAGAACAAAATAATTGTTGAATCATTAATTGACGGAAAAAGATATCCTGCATTTTCTCATGATAAAATAAGCTCCCTGAGGGAGATTAGTATTTACACGAAAGATGACGATGTTCCTTTGGAAGAAGTTTTTAAGAATATTTATAAGGTTATGGAGGGAAAACCTATAGAAAACCCGAAAAAAATGCCTTCGGAAGAACTTAAAAAACTTTTCGAAAAAGCTTTACCCGATTATGATCGTGATGCCGTTTATGTTTCCAATATGAAAAGTGTTTTCAGTTGGTATAACATTCTTTTGGATAATAATCTTATAGATTTGGATGAGGAGGAGAAAGATAAAGGCAAGGAAGAACCCAATGAAGAAAAAGAGTAAATTTATAACCTGCATTTTATGATGCAGGTTTTTTTATTTTTTAATAATACTCCTTTTTAAGATGTATAAATGCTTTTTGAGACCTGTTCTTTTTTTGTTCGACCCCGAAAAAGTTCACCGTTTTGCCTTTAAAACTTTAAAGTTTTCATTAACTGTTCCACTGCTACGAAATTTGATAAAAAATTATGCCGTTGTTAAGAATCCGGTTTTGGAGAAAGAACTTTTCGGTATCAGATTTTCTAATCCGGTAGGTATAGCCGCAGGCTTTGATAAAAATGCGGAAATTTATAACGAACTTGGTGATTTGGGTTTCGGCTTTGTGGAAATAGGTACGGTTACTCCGATAGGTCAGCCCGGTAATCCTAAACCCAGGTTGTTCAGATTGCCGGCGGATAAGGCTTTGATAAACAGAATGGGATTTAACAACAAAGGTCTTAAAGCTGCTGTTGAAAATCTGAAAAAGAGAAAGACAAAGACAAATATTATCATAGGAGGTAACCTGGGTAAGAACACCGCAACGCCAAATGATAAAGCCGTTGAAGATTATGTTACTTTATTTAAAGGTCTTTTCGATTATGTAGATTATTTTACGGTAAATGTGAGTTGCCCGAATATTAGTGATTTGCGTGAACTTCAAGATCAGGACTCGTTAACAGAAATACTTAACAGACTTCAGGAAATCAATAAGAAAAAGCCGGGTCCGAAACCTATACTGTTAAAACTCTCCCCCGACCTTAACAACAAACAACTTGACGAGGTAATAGAAATTATTAAAAATACAGGTATTGACGGTGTTGTAGCCGTTAATACTACAATAACGAGGGATAATCTTAAAACACCGGCTGAAAAAATAAAAAAGACAGGTAAAGGAGGATTGAGCGGAAAACCTTTAAAAGACAGAAGTACCGAAGTAATTGAATATCTTTCTGAGAAATCGGGTAAAGCGTTTCCTATTATCGGTGTGGGAGGAATTTTTTCTCCTGAAGATGCTCTTGAAAAGCTCAATGCCGGCGCCGACCTTATACAAGTCTTTACCGGATTTGTTTATGAAGGACCGTTTATAGCCCGCAAAATCAATAAACGGTTGATGAAAGAGATAAAAAGGTAGAAACCTTATTGTTTTTATCACTTATAACGGCAAATAAAAAACGCGAGCGTAATTAATGCCCGCGTTTTTTTAATTAACAATCAGCAATCGTTATTCTTTGGGTTTGAATCTCCAAAACCAACCTTTCTTCTGTGCTTGATACAGTATAAGGCTGCTGTCTTCAAGTACACAAATTACATATTCACCCGATTCGGGATTACCCGGTAAGGTATTGGGATGATCATAATCCAAAATATGAGCGGGTGGAAGAACGCGTAATTTCATATTGTGCATGTCAAGTACAAATGAGCCTACAAGCGGATCTCCCGATTCGGGGATAAACGTGCAAATAAGATTTGCTCCGTCGATTTTAAATTCCATTTCGGCATTAAAGTCTTTGTACCAGTCGTCACCTATTTTACAACCGGGGTCCCACCATATTTTATTCCATTTAGCCGGGTCGGGAGGACCTAAATAACAGAATTTACCCCAGTTTCCGTTGTCACATTGTTGTTTGTCGTAAACCCATGTTTTACCTGCTCCGTTACCGGTAAGTTCGGAATATCCGGGAACGGAATATGCCATGTTATCAATGGTAACATCAACATCTTTGGTTACAATACCACCGTCGGTTGTAGCATAATATGTTATTGAATATGTGCCGACAACCGGAACAATTACCGTATCAATCATTTTTGTTGATGTTCCGAATTTATAATCCCACATACCTCCGTATTGAGGAGTATGGTTTATCATTACTATCTTGTTTGTGCCATCTATTGATATCACCTCAAGATCTATTTTATCGGGTGAAACTTTCTCACCCAATTCGTTTCTGTCGTCTATAGGGCTACACGAGTAAAAACCCGCAATTGTCAAACCCGCTAACAAGACAAGAAATATTTTTTTCATATTATTAATTTTTGTTTCTATTAATAACTAAATAATTTATTACCAACCTGGATTTTGAGTCAGAATACCGCCTGACAATCTTATTTCCGTTGGAGGAATTGGTAAAAATCCACCTGTTTCAGGTCTGAATTTTGCAGTATAATACGCATCGGCTCCTGAATTTTTAACAGGAATGTTTTTAACTTTTGCGAAAGCCTCTTCAACATCGTGCCAGCGTAATAAGTCGAAATAACGAAGTCCTTCAAAAGCAAACTCATGTCTTCTTTCTTCTTTAATGGCATCAAGAGTAACGGGTTTGGAACCTAAACCTGCTCTTGCCCTTACCTGATCGAAATAATCTTGTGCGTTAGGACAACCCAATTCCGCAGCCATTAAAAGAATATCCGAAAAACGGAGTATTTGCATATCCTGCATATTCCAAAGCTGGAAGTTATCCTGACCTCCATACATTAAGAAGTATATGCTTTTCCATTTTCCTTCTTCATCTTTGTTGTTTACAGGAATGTATTTTTTAATATAATATCCTGTTTCCTGTTGATAGTTGTTTCTTCCCCATTTCCATTTGTTTTCCTGGTATTCCGGATTTTCTTCGGGGTTGCCTATCCTTAATATGGAGCCTGCTTGACGTGTATCGCCGTCTTCAAAGCTGTCCCATAATTGAGGGTTAACGGTAGCCCATCCCCAACCTTTACCCAGTACGCCGGGAGGATTACTACGCGGTGCTACAAACAGATTGAAATTGTTGGCGTAATTTAATGATACTCCCCAGTTTGCATAAGGACCGAATTTTACTGCAAACATGGATTCGGTATTGTCGGGATTTTCACCTACCCATTGCAAATTATTTACTCTGGCATATTTGTAATAGGTTGTATCATAAGAGTAAGGCCAAATATCTCTAAAATCGGGTACTAATGCATAACCGCTGTTTTCAATAGCATCAACAAGCCAATCCTGAACCTGTTGTTTTGTGATTTCACCGCCACCTGCAACAGGCATCGACGATTTTTCATAATAACCGGTGTAGAAAAGAAATGCTCTTGCCATGATTCCTTCGGCAACCCATTTGTTTGCATGCCCGTATTCAAGTTCTTTATACGGTTTGGAAATCATCAGCTCGATACCATTTTTTAAATCGGAAGCTATTTGACCGTAAAGATCTTCAGGGGATGCTTTAGGCTGGTTCGGATCACCGATAGGATCCAAAATCAAAGGAACGGTTCCGAAAAATTTAGCCAGTCTGAAATAAAAATATCCGCGCAAAAAGTATGTTTCACCTAAAATTTGGTTCCTTTCATCTTCCGAATCATATGCTGCATCGTCAATATGTTTTATTAACATATTTGCACGGAAAATTCCTTGATAAGCATGTTTCCAAAGCTGATCGTAAAGGTCGTCTTTAGTTAATTGAAATTCGTCAACACCTTGAACGTTAACGTCTTCGGGACCACCACCTGCAAAGTTATCATCCGATAACACGCAAGCTACAGTAAAAGCATCTCCGGTTCCTTTACCCGGCAAAGCTGCGTAAATGGCAGTTAATGCCTGTTTTACCTTTTCGGGTTTTGTGTAAAAGTTTGATTCATCTTGTTGGGTGAGGTTTTCCCTGTCGAGAAATTTATCGCCACAGCTGCTTACCATGAACAATAATACCAACGAAAATGAGTATATTAAATATCTTTTCATTTTATTTACTTTTTAACATTAAAAATTAATTTGTAAACCAACTAATAAACTACGGGGTTGCGGATATGTACCTATATCAATACCTGATGCCCATTTGGTCGGTCCGTAACCAACTTCCGGATCAAGTCCCGAATAATTTGTAAGTATCAGCAAGTTTTGTCCTTGGAAATAGAGTTTTGTTGATTTAATGGGCCAGAAGTGCAATCTGCTGAGGTCGTAACCAATTGTCAAATTGGCAAATCTGAAAAATCCGGCATTTTCAACAAAGAAATCAGACATTTGAAGCATGTTCTGGTTACCGCTTGAGGTAATCTTGGGATATGTGTTTGAAGTACCTTCACCGTGCCAACGGTTAAATACGTCGGTTGTATAATTATCCCAAGGTTTATTCCACATACGGTACGATTTAGCAACTTGCATTCCTGCTTGTCCTATACCTGTGAAATTAAGGTAAGCACCTTTGTATTCGAGATTTATTTGAATACCGTAGTTTATTTTCGGATTAGGATCGCCAAGCATCACTTTGTCATCGTCGTCAATAACACCGTCACCGTTTTGATCAACATATTTGAAATCTCCCGGTCCCGGAGTAATTGCACGGGGGTCCGAGGATATTTTACTGTTGTAAGCATCTGCTTCCGCTTGGTTTTGAATTATGCCGTCGGTTTGGAATCCCCAGAAATAAGCTATAGGATATCCTACCTGAGCACGATAAATTTCACCCATACCTTGTGTTAACACGTTTGAAGGTCCGTGAATGATTTTTTCATCATTGGCAATTTCCGTAACTTCATTATGGTTATAAGCAAAAGTACCGGTAATACCGTATGAAAAGTCTTTTCCGTAATCGGACCAACCGAGAGCTATTTCAATACCTTTGTTTTCAATGGTACCACCGTTTATTGAACTCGGGTTTGTACCTGCCGTTGCAAGAATGGGAGCCGTTACCAGCCAGTCTTTTGTCAACTTTTTGTAAACATCGAAATTGAATTTAAGTCTTGAATCCAAAACATACATATCCAAACCGATGTCCGTTTGTTCGGATGTTTCCCAAGTTATATTGGGGTTCGGAACTCTTGAAGGATATCCTCCCAAGTATTCGATGGTTTTATCGGGACCAAAGAAATAACTTGCTGCATCGTATGTTATTGTGGAGCTGTATTGGAAAGCACCTATATTTTCATTACCGTTTTGTCCCCAGCTGGCACGCAATTTCAAAAAGTCAAGACCTTTGATATTTTTCATGAAATTTTCATTGGTGATAACCCAACCTGCAGCTACCGAAGGGAATGTACCCCATCTGTGGCCTTTGGCAAAGTTTGAAGAACCGTCGGCACGTAATACCGCTGTTAACAAATATCTTTCTTTATAATTGTACGAAACCCTGCTAAAGTAAGAAAGTATGGCATGACCGTAATTATCTCTTCCGCCTAAATCCGTTAAACTCGGGTCGATAATCGGGTAGTTGTCAAGATATGCGTGTTCGGCATCACCGAAAACACCATCTTGATTTTTACCGTTAATGCTTAAATTACGGGTAACTTTATACATTTCGGTACCGGCAAGTACTTTAAAATGATGGTCTTGGTTTAAATCAAAGTCGTAGCTTGCCGTATTGGTGAAAGTATAAGCAAAACTCGTGTGCATACTCTGTTGTGTCCATTCGTAAGGGTTCAGCTTATTGTCTGATATTTGGTATTTGGGAACCCAATGGCGATATGAACCGACACCCGCGTTAAAACCGAAGCTTGACCTGATATGGAAATTTTTAATGGGTTGGATATTTAAATAGAAGTTGCCAACCATATTATTGTTTTTAGGCCAAACATATTTACCGTCATATTCCATTTTTGCAATTGGGTTGAATTCAAGAGGGTTCCACGGTATTGCATAATGATATTCTCCCGTTGAATCGTATAAAGGAAGGAACGGACTTGTTGCAAAAGCCGATCTGATATCGTTCCAGTAAATTCCGCTTGCTTTAATTGCAACCCTTACACTATTGGTGTATGTGAAGTTTTCACCGAATTTGATAATTTTAAGGTTATTCTTTTCATACAAAACGTGGTCCGAATTAAACCTCAAAGTGAATCTTTTAAACCTCGGATCAACCTGTTTTCCCAATACACCGTCGTTTGAATAATAAGAAGCTCCTAACGAGTAAACCGACCTTGAGTTACCCCAAGACATGTTTAATGCATAGTTCTGAACCATTGCATTTTTCTTTGTCATTTCGTCAAACCAGTTGGTTCCGTGCCATTGTCCGCTTTCAATTTTATCCCAGTCGGGAACCAGTGTGGAATAATCCCAAAGGGGAAGCCCGTCATTCAAACGTCCTTCATTTTGAATCAATGCATATTCCTGGGCATTCAATACATCGGGCTTTTTATAAACATTTTGCCATCCCCAATAGGTATTGAGGTTAACGTCAACTTTTTTATTTTCGGTTTGTGTGCCTTTTTTGGTTGTAACAAGTATTACACCGTTAGCGGCACGTGCTCCGTAAATTGCTGCCGAAGCGGCGTCTTTTAAAACGTCAATGGACTCAATATCCGAAGGACTTAAATAGTCGATATTGTTAACCGTAACACCGTCAACAATATAAAGAGGGTTTGAGTTACCAATGGTACCCATACCACGGATATTAATTTTAGCAGACTCACCGGGCATACCGTTTTTCTTGGTAAGCGATACCCCCGGACTTATACCTTGCAATGCGTTTATGGCATTGTTGGGAGCAAGTTCCTGAATGCTTTCACCTTTTACGTTAAGATTTGCACCCGTAGATAACTTTTTCTTGGTAACACCGTAACCTACAACTACTACTTCGTCGAGGTCGCTGGCTTCGGGTACCAATGTTATATCTATTTTATTTTTTCCTTCAACGGTAATTTCTTGAGGTGTAAAACCTATAAAAGAAAATACCAATACGTCGTTATCGCTTGCCATAATAGAGTACTTACCGTCAATGTCGGTAACGGTACCTATATTCGTGCCTTTAATAAAAACGTTTACTCCCGGCAGCGGAATTCCGTCATTGTCGGTTACTACTCCGGTTACCTCGTGTTTTGCTTGCTGAGGAAATCCCGGAACAGGTGAAGCAAATCCCGGCTCAGCATAATTTGCTGCATTTGTTAACTGAACACCAATGCTAAAAGTAAAAAGCAATGATAATATGCCTCTAACGGATAATTTAGCCGCGATGTTCAGAAAATACAAAATCGTACAATCTTTTTTCATATTAATACATTTTGAAATTGATTAATTAAAAATAAACTTTATTTTAAACACCCGTTTGTTCGGCTGTTTAAAAAACGACCGCTATTGTTAACGACCGTACAGGTATTAATAATTCCATTTTCATGGAGGGTTGATTTTTATAAAACTCTTTTTCATGGTTTATGGTTTTTGGTTAAACAAAAGATTATCACATGACAAAAATCATTTCCTGAAATTTAGATAAGAAGTGTAAATTTACTTGACAAAATGTTATTACACTAACAAAATTATTTAAAATTATGTTTTTTACAACATTTGCTATATAATAAAATGCCGCTATTTGCATTATCTGAAACTACTTTTATTTGTTACATAAGCATTCCCGGTATTTAGTTATACCCTGAACATTTGAATAATTTCCCGTCTCAACAAACATTGAGTGTTTTCACAATGTTTGATTATAAATATTTATAAGTTAAGCAAATTAAGGCTTTTTAATTTTTCAGTTACTTTAAAAGCATGTTTAAATACTTTTAATGATAAACTTTATATAGGATTTTATGAAAA
>WFZS01000089.1 GCA_015489465.1 Bacteroidales bacterium
AAACTCAATATATTTAGGAGTTCAATATTTTTCAGTGAACTATTTTATACACTAAAAACCGGTATTTTTTGAAAAATCGATTTAAATTGAATAACTTTAACAACTTTCTTTAAAATTACCTCGCTTATATTTTGTAACGTTCATATTATGAAAAAAATATTTTTAATAACCGTTTCGTTGATTTTTATTTCAATTATCAATTCATGTTCTACGGGATGTTCTGAAAAAGAAAGTAAAAAACAGCAGACTACGGTTGCAGGAAAAAGCGATACGGATTCGTCATCAACGGTTAAAATTGTTAACAACAAGATAATAAAAGACACCGTTTTTATAAAAGTACCCGAGAAAAACAATGCTAAAATCCCATCACTAAATGCTTGGAACAATAAATCTCAAAATAAAATAAAAGCTTTTATTAAAAATATAACTGACAAAAACAGCAAAAGTTTTATTAGTAAAACTGACAGAATTGCAGCCTTTGACCTCGACGGAACACTATGGCCTGAAAAACCGGTTTATTTTCAAATGGAATTTGTTTTTGACAGGATAAAATCGATGTATAAAGATCATCCCGAATGGAAAAGGGATAAACTTATTCAAGCGGTCCTTAAAAGGGATTTGGAAAAAATAAGAAGATACGGAACCCAAGGACTTTTAAAACTTTCAAGGATAACGCAAACAGGGATGACTACTGATAAGTATTGTAAAATCGTCAAACAATGGATAGATACCGCACGAAATCCGGAAACCGGGATGAAATATAAAGATATGGCTTACTTGCCGATGTTGCAACTTATCAAATACCTCAAACACTACGGTTTCAAAGTTTATATGGTATCCGAAGACGGTTCGGGATTTTTAAAACCTTGGGTTAAAGAGGTTTTTGACATAAACCCGGAAAATGTAATTGCAAGCAGACGCGTGCTGACTCTTCAAGAAGAAAACGGAAAAATTGTCTTGTTTAGAGAGTCTGACATAGAATTTGTGAATAACAGGGAAAACAAAGTTGTTTCTCTTCAACAAATTCCGGGAAAAAAACCTGTTGTTGTTTTCGGCAACTCCGATGATGATTATTACATGATGAAATGGACTGCTCAAAGAAGCGGTTCAACATTGGTAGGAATCATTCATCACACGGATAAAAAACGCGAGTGGGCTTACGATAAAGATTCCAGAATAGGAAGACTTAACAAAGTCCTGAAAGTTGCCGCTAAAAATAACTGGTTTGTTGTTGATATGAAAAACGACTGGAAAAAAATTTACACCAAATAAAAAAAGGAGGATTTAATTATGACAAATGAAACAGGAATCAAAGAGCTTAAATATTGGTGGGTATATCCGCTGATCGGAGCATTATTTCTCTTCATGGGATTTTACGTAATCCCTCACCCGGTAGAAACTTACTTGGCAATGGCATTGTTTTTCGCAGTGACTTTGCTGATAGGTGGTATTTTGCAAATTTCCGTTTCTTATTCCGTTAGAAAATATATGAAAGGATGGGGATGGCAATTTGCAATGGGTATTTTCGAAACATTACTCGGAATATTCTTGCTGGCAAATATGGGCGTAACAGCCGTTACGTTGCCCTTTATAGTAGGATTTTGGATGATGTTCAGGTCCATCGATATTATGGGGTTGGCTTTTGAACTTCAATCCAAAGGACACTCCAAATGGGGATGGTATCTCGCTTGGGGAATCTTATTGATGATTTTCTCATGGTTGGTTATTTTCCACCCTGTATTAGGAGTACTAACGGTTATTTACTATACTGCGTTTGCATTTTTTACTGCAGGTATATCGTACATAATGTTAGGTTTCAAATTCAAAAAATTATATTCGGGTAAAGATAAAGAATAAAAACCCGTTAAAATTAATTTTTAAACCGCCGCGGAAACGTGGCGGTTTTTTTTGTCAACAAATCAAATAAAAAGAGTTATTTTTGGCATCCTTGAAAAATAAAAAAATAAAAAAGGTGAAAAACAAGGGATTGATTATTGCCACTGTTTTAGTAATTATTGCTGCCGTTGCTGTTTTTACAAGTGATAGCTACAGTACATTAAACAGTAAAGAATCTGACTTTTCAGTACTTGATACGGCTAGTGTAACAAAGATATTTTTGGCCGACAACAACGTTAACGAAGTTTTACTGCAGAGAACTAAAAAAGGCTGGCTTTTAAATAAAAAATATCCCGCCAATACCAAAGCCGTTAATTTCCTCTTGGAAACTTTGCGTCAAATTAAAGTAAAATCCCCCGTTTCAAAAGCAGAACATAACAACGTTATTAAACGTATGGCCGGAAAATCCGTTAAAGTGGAGGTTTACCGGCATGTTCCACGTATTAACCTTTTCAACAAAATAAAACTGTTTTATCACGACAAAAGAACCAAGGTTTTTTATGTAGGCGACGTAACACAAAACAACTTGGGGACTTATATGTTAATGGAGGGTGCCAAACACCCATATATTGTTTACATTCCCGGATTCAGAGGTTTTGTATCGGTAAGGTTTTCGCCCAAAGAAGACGATTGGAAAAGTCACGTTGTTTTTAACGAAAAACTTAACGATATCAAATCGGTAACACTTCAAAATAATGAAAAACCGGAAGAAAGTTTTAAAGTTGTTGTAAATGATGCTTTCGGCAATTATGATGTTATCAGACTTTCGGACGGCAGTAAAATTAAAAATTACGACACATTAAAAGTTCTCAATTTCCTTACCTCGTTCCGCGATCTTAAATACGAGGCTCTTATGAATAACGAACTGCCCCCTCAAAAAATTGATTCCATATTAAATTCAAAACCCAAATACATATTAACACTTGTAACAACGAAAAACGATACCAATAAAGTGGTTATTTTCAACAAGCCGCGTTTTCCCGACGAAGTTAATAATGCCGTTGAAGAACTTGTTCCCGTTGACCTCGACAGGATGTACGGTTCCATACACGACGGTAAAGATTTTGTTTTGATGCAATATTATGTTTTCGACAGGGTTCTACACCCTCTTGACTTTTACCTGAAGAAAGAATAATCCGGAGAACTTTATTTTTTTTCGCAAAGCTCTGTCAATACACCGAAAGTTGATTTGGGATGTAAAAAGGCTATATCCAAGCCCTCGGCACCTTTTCGCGGCTGCTTGTCAATGAGTTTAACACCTTTTCCCGAAATTTCTTCAAGGGCTTTTTCTATCCCGTTTACGGCAAAAGCAATGTGGTGAATACCCTCTCCCCTTTTTTCAATAAATTTTGCAACGGGGCTATCGTCCGACAAGGGTTCCAGTAATTCTATTTTTGTCTCTCCAATCTTGTAAAAAGCCGTTTTAACTTTTTGATCTTTAACCTCTTCTACGGCATAACATTCCAAACCCAATATATCCTCGTAATATTTTGCGGCTTCTTTTAAACTCTTAACGGCAATACCGATATGTTCTATATGTGAAAGGTTCATACTCAAATTTTTCACTCAAGCTCGATAATACTGTTTTTAATTGCAAATTTTACGAGATCAACCGTTGTTCTCAAGTTTATTTTGCGCATAATGTTGTTTTTGTGTGTTTCAACGGTACGCACACTGATGAAAAGTTTATCGGCAATTTCCCTGTTAGTCATTCCTTCGGCAAAAAGTTTCAGCACCTCCATCTCTCTGGGTGAGATATTCTTCTTTCTGTGCTCTTTCTCAATTTCATTGATATCACCTTTATCGTTAAGATAATTATTCAAAAGAAAATCGGTTATTGTTTTCGTGTAAAATTCATGTCCGCTTCTAAGAGAATATATAGCCTCCAAAAGGTCGGCTTTAGAAGCGTCACCACCCAAATGACCTTTAGTACCAGCCTTGATAAGTTTTAGAATAAATTTTTCATTGTTATAAAGTGTAATGGAAAGAACCCTTATACTCGGGTAACGTTGAGCAAGTTTCCTGATATAATCTATATCCGTCGGGTCAAGGTTGTAATGAACAATTATAACAATATGAACTTTGTTTTTTATTAGAAATCTGAAAAATTCATCAAAACTTGAATTACAGCCTGCCACTTCAATATCGGCTACATCTTTAAGCAACGACGAAAGACCTTCGCAAATAATAGGATGTTTGTCAATAAAAGCTACTCTGATCATAGGTAGTAATTAAAAAAGGTTTGTATCGCTAAAATACAATAAATACTTTAAATTTGTTACATAACAATATCTTAAAACGATTTTAATTATGGCATCGGAAGGTAAAAACGATTATTTAAAGGCTCTTGAAATAATCAACAAAATAGACAGCATAATAAAACCCAAAAGAGGTATAGACGAAACGTTTATGTCTATTGTGAATTTTATCGACAGATTTAATGATAATAATTCGGTTATACAACTGAAAATTTCTTACGACGGCAAGGAATACAAAACTTTACTTTTCAACGAACTTTCAGAATGTCATGAACAAAAATTTTCAACGTTAAACGGAAAAACAGGCTCGTTACAAATATGCCGGAACGTTTTATCAAACGGTAATAAAAACGATAGTAAAACGCCATTATATTTATTAAACGCCATTACGAGTTTAATAATAAAATATTTGAATTCATTCGCCTCGCCAGAAAACCGGCAAAAACAAGACAGCGAAGGCATAGGTATTGTTGATACGGGTGAGGAACAGGAAAGTATTTTAAGTCCTACCTTTTTACAAAAATTTTTAAACAGGGATACTTACACAAGGGACATTTATCATGATCTCACCCCGTTTAAAGTAAAAGAAATCCTTCTAATTTCAAGCCTTTATGACGCTTATACCATAGAAAGGGAAGGGCGTTTTACGGAGCATATGCTGGGACAATACGGACAACTTAACCTAACTTCATTTCCACGTATTACCGGTGCCGCAACAATAAGTCAGGCTTATTCGTTATTACGCGAAAAACATTTTGATTTGATAATATATATGGTTGGTGTTGACAAACAAACACCGTTAATCGTTACCGAACAGATAAAAAATAAATATCCTTATATCCCTATTTATCTTTTGCTTAACAACGGTGCAGATTTGCAATCTTTTACAAAAAAGATAGATAACGTAGATTACATCGACAGGGTTTTCACATGGAACGGCGATTCCAACATATTTTTCTCGATGATTAAACTTCTGGAAGATAAAATAAACGTTAAAAACGATACGGCATTAGCCAATGTAAGAGTTATTTTATTGGTTGAAGATTCGCCAAAATATTATTCCAAATACCTGTCTTTTTTGTATAAAGTGGTTATGGTGCAAACAAAACGTATAATAGAAGACGTTAGCACCGACGAGCTTTACAAAGTACTCCGCATGCGTGTACGTCCGAAAATATTATTGGCTTCAAACTTTGAAGAAGCTGAAAAAATATTGGAAGAATACAAAGAATACATGCTTTGTCTGATAACCGACGTAAAATATAAAAAAGACGGTGTTACCGACGAAAACGCAGGCATCAAACTTTTAAAATATACACGGAAAATATTACCCAACTTACCTACAATTATACAGTCGTCCGATAAACATTACGAAAATACCGCAATGCAATACAAGTCAATGTTTATATATAAAAATTCTGAAACATTGTATGAGGAATTACTTGAATTTTTAACGGAATATCTAGGTTTCGGCGACTTCGTATTCAAAAACTCAAAAGGTGAAATTATAGCCAAAGCCTCAAATATGCGTGAATTTGAAAAACAGCTAAAAAAAATACCCGAAGATTCGTTGCTGTTTCACGCCAGCCGCAACCATTTTTCGATGTGGCTTATGGCAAGGGGCGAAATAAAAGCCGCTAAAATTATTTCTCAAAAGAAAGTCAGTGATTTTAAAGATGCAAAGGAGCTACGTCAGGAACTTCTCAACATGATAAAAGAACACCGTGACGAACGTGAAACCGGAAACATAATTCCTTTTACCGAAGGTATGGAAATTACCGAAGATAATATTTATACTCTGGTAGAAGGTTCGTTGGGAGGTAAAGGTAGAGGTCTTGCTTTCATAAACGCTCTCATCCACAATTACGATTTCAGCAAACATGTTCCCGATATAAAAATCAGGAACCCCAAAACTTTCATTATCGGTACACAAGAATTCGAAAATTTCATAAAGAAAAACAAACTTTCGAAATTTATTATAGAAGAAAACGATTATCAAAAAATTAAAAAGGTTTTCCTCGAATATTCGCTTAGCGACGAACTCAAGTCAAAGCTCAAATATCTGCTTACGGTCCTCGACAAACCGTTGGCGGTAAGGTCTTCCAGCATTTCGGAAGATTCATTAACACAACCTTTCGCCGGAATATTCGAAACATATCTGCTTCCCAACAACCACCCCGACGATGAACAACGTTTAAAACAACTATGCGATGCCATAAAACTTGTTTTCGCATCGGTATTTTCCAATACAGCCAAAGGATATGTCAGGGCGGTTAATTTTGATATAGAGGATGAAAAAATGGCCGTAATCATTCAAGAAGTTGTAGGAAGAAAACACGATTATCTTTTTTATCCTCATATCAGCGGTGTAGCACAATCCTTTAATTTTTACCCCGTTGCCCATATGAAACCTGAAGAAGGTTTTGCCGTAATAGCTGTCGGTCTTGGTAAATACGTCGTTGACGGCAATAAAGCTTACAGATTTTCACCAAAATATACCAATATAGAAATAAGCTCTACCAAAGACCAGTTCAAAGATTCGCAAATGAAATTTTACGCCGTGGATTTAAGAAAAATAAATCCCGACCTTTTTCAAGGAGAAGCCGGAGGACTTGCTTTTGAAGATATCAGTGTTGCCGAAAAACAAGGTACTCTTAAACATTGTGCCTCGGTGTATAATCCCGACAATAATATGATATATCCCGGACTGACAAAACCGGGTCCCCGAATTGTAAACTTTGCTAATATTTTGAAATACAATTATATACCTCTTGCCAAAACTCTTGAGATAGTGCTTGCCGTAGGTAAAGAGTCCATGGGTACGGATGTGGAAATTGAATTTGCCGTTGACCTTACCAAAGATGAAAAAGGAAGGGCATCATTTTATATTTTGCAGATAAAGCCTTTAATAAATCAAGCCGGCATGGATTGTAATATCAACCTTGATAAAATTGATAAAGACAAAATTATTCTCCTTTCAAAAAAAGGAATGGGTAACGGACATTATGATTTTATCAGTGATGTTATTTATGTTGACCCGGACGATTTTGATAAAACCAAAACCGAAGAAATGGCGTTTGAAATTGAAAAGTTGAACGAAAAAATGATTGATGAAGACAGAAAATACGTACTTATCGGTCCGGGGCGTTGGGGTACTCGCGACAAGTGGACGGGTATTCCGGTAAAATGGTATCAGATATCAAATGCCAAAGTTATTGTGGAAACAAGCTTAAACAACTACCAGCTGGAGGCTTCTTTGGGTTCCCATTTTTTCTATAACGTAACCAGTAAAAAGACCGGATATTTTTCCGTTCAACCCGAACTGGGTAACGGCTTTATCAACTATGATAAACTTCGTGGAAAAAAGATGGTTTACAAAGGGAAATATTTTACCCACGTTAAGTTTGAAAAACCTTTTAATGTGTGTATGGACGGTAAAAAAAGAATTTATGTAATATTTGAAAACGACACTGAAGAACAGAAAAACAATTAAACGGGATTTTCCCGTCCTTTTATTTCCTTAAAATAAACCAAACTTAAAAACAACATTAAAAGTACGGTATTTAACAACATGTTAACCGCTTCACTAACCCGGGGAATATTCCGGGAAATGAAAAATATCAATGCGGCCGATGTTAAATAAAGAAGTATTCTTTTTACATCGTAAGGAACCTTGTAAACTTTTCTGCCCCAGAAGTATGATATCGTCATCATGGTAAAATAGGCAATAAAGTTGGTCCAGGCGGCTCCTAAATACCCCCACGCCGGTATTAATACTATATTGAGTGTTATGGTTATTACGGCTCCAATAATTGCTATGGTAGCCCCGTAAACGGTTTTGTTTGTCAGCTTATACCATACCGAAAGATTATAGAAAATGCCCAAAAACATTTTTGCGGCCAAAATTATGGGAACAATAATCAACCCTTGCCTGAAAGCAGGTCCTACAAAATATTTGAAAATGTCGATGTACAGGGTAACGGCTAAAAATATCAACGAAGTGAAAATTACAAACCACGTCATTACCCCGGCATATATTATCCTTGAATCTTTTCTCTTTTCTTCTGCAAAAAAGAACGGTTCAAAAGCATACCTGAACATCTGAATAAAAATCATCATCAAAATAGCCAGCTTGTAATTTGCCCCGTAAATACCCAGCTGACTTTCGGCGGTGGCCGGGTCGGGCAAAAGATGTTTCATTAATATTTTATCAGCCACCTCGTTTATCATTCCGGCAAGACTAATAACAAGTATGGGTAAACCGTAAGCAAGCATCTTACGGAGCAGTCTCGTATGGGCATGAAAATCGAATCCTTTGAATACCGGAAGCACCATCAAAAGTGTTGCAAACGACGCCAATAAATTTGAAACGAAAACCAAACCTACATTTGTTGTCAAATTGTAAGGAAAATAAAACACTGTGTTGCCTCCCAATATCTTAGGCAAAACAAGAAGTAATATAATATTTGATGAAATATTTATTACAACATTGATGATTTTTACGGAGGAGAAAATTTTGGCTTTGCGATGAAATCTGAGCCAGGCAAACGGCAATGCCGTAATAGCATCCAACGCCACCACAAAAGCCAGTATCATTATGTACTCGCTATGCCCGGCATATCCCAACTTCTGAGCAATGGACGGTAAAAACAACCAAATGATAACAACAAAGGTAACGGCAGCAAAAATCAAAAACTGTATTGCCGTATCAAAAACCCTTTGAGGATTGGAACTTTTGTTTGCAAACCTGAAATAAGCCGTTTCTAGTCCGAAAGTCAATAAAACGGCAAAAAAGCCCACATACGAGTACAATTCGGTGATTTGACCGTATTCATTCCGGTCGAATACCAAATATGTATAAAAGGGTACCAACAGATAATTCAACAGCCTGGGCACTATGGTTCCCAAACCGTAAATTACCGTTTCTCCGGCTAGTCTTTTCAATGGGCTTTTAACCATTCGGCAAAAATATTAAACGGCTCTTAAACATACACTATTTTATGTCAAATTATAGAGCTTTTTTAAATTTTATTGTAAAAACGGTACCTTTTCCTTCTTCCGAATAGAATGAAATTTCTCCTTCCGTTTCGTTAATTATATTTTTGACTATGGCCAGTCCTATTCCGGTACCACTGGTTTTTGTAGTGAAATAAGGAGAGAATATCTTACTTTTCATGTCATCGGAAATACCTTTACCGGTATCTTTTATTTTTATCTCGTAATAATCGTCACGCTCTTTTAAGGTTATTGTTATCTTTCCGTCATCATCGTTAATAGCCTGAACGGCATTTTTAATAATATTATTAAAAACACGTAATAATTCTGGTTCGCGACCTTTTATTATTGCTTTATCAACATCCGGAACAAAAGTTATATCAACGTTGTAACCGGTTTTATAAATAAGTACTGACGATTTGATAAGCGGCACCAAATCAATGTTTTCTTTTTGTGTGGTTGTGTATTTCGCAAGGTCGGAAAACATGGATGCTATATCGTTTAATGATTCTATCTGTGTTATCAACGAACGGGTAAGAGATTTGAATTTTTCATCGAATTTTTCATCTTTTTCCTTAAATGATTTTTGCAGATATTGAACGTTGAGTTTCATCGGTGTAAGAGGATTCCTGATTTCGTGGGCTATTTGTTGTGCTATCTCGCGCCAAGCCGATTCACGTTCGGAACGTTTCAATAAATCGGCACTTTTTTCAAGTTTTCGTAACATCTTATTGTACTCGTCAATAAGCATCCCTATTTCATCATCCTTTTGCGACCAGTCTATTTCTTGATTTTTCTTTTCAAGACCGGTTGATGCAAGACTTTTTTGAACCATCGCAAGTGGTTTTGTCAAAGCTCTGGAAACAATAATTGCAATAAACATTCCAGCAATCGCTATCAAAACAAAAAAGTTAAGATAATTAAAAAACATCAGGAAAAATGACTTTTTAATCATGCCTTGTTTTGTGAGGTAAGGGATGTTTAAAATTGCGTCAATACCGGCATTACCGAAACTTACGGGAACATAGGAAGAATAATATTTTAGTTCGCCTATACTTTCGGTATCCATAAATACAAGTTTACCTTCAAGGGCTATTTTTTTATAACCTTCGGGATAAATTACGGGTGCCAGAATTCCTTTTTCATAAATTTCAGGTTGTGTTGTACCCATAAGATACCCGTCGTTTGAATAAAGATTTATATCTGTATAGAAAATCAGAGAGAGTTCTTTCAAAAGGGAGTTAAGTTTTTCACCGGTAAAATGAACAAACTTGTCTTCCGGAAAATTGTATTGAATTTCCTGTAAAATGGATTTTGTTTTTTCGTTGAGCTGGTTTGTTATAACACTGTTTCTTATTTTGTAAAAATTGAATCCCGTAACAAAAGCTATAGCAATAAATAAAAATATTATCGTACTTATAAAAAACAGTTGAAGCCGTGTTCCGAAAGAGTGTTTTATAATTTTTAAAGTATCCTTACCGAAATAAAGTACATAGAAGATTACCCCTGAAATAATAAACAATATAAATAACAACGAAAAAGTAGAGAATTTTTCATTTAACCCTGTTTCGGGACGGCTCACTACAAGAATCTTATTACCGGGAAGGTCTATCATGTAATGTATATATCCGTTCTTTTTAAGAAAAGTATTGTACTGCGAGGTATCGGAGATAATGCTGTTGTGGTATTCGTAATCGCCATATTGGTAAACAAGTTCGTTATCCCTGAACTTTGCCAATGTATAACCTGAAATATCAAAATCTTTTCTACCGTTCTGCAAAATTTTGATATAACTCAAGTCACTTGGAATAATGGAAGAATAAAATTCAATGTATAATTTATCTTGATGTAACGAATCGGCAGCAAGATTTATAACCCCCAGGTAATAAACATTTTCCGACTCATTATCAATCAAATACAAAGTTGAATCTTCGTTGGCTCTATAGCTTTTATTTTTTACCGATTCGAAAAAATCGGAACATTCAACAACATTACCTTCGGGTTGCAGTTCCAATAAATAACCTTTTCTGCACAATGTAGCTTGAATATCATAATTATTAAAAATATCCTTGAAATACCTTTCCATCAAGTAATTGATTACTTCTTCATCCTTTACGGTATCTTTCATCATAGTAATCAAAACAGGGTCGTTTTTAATTTTGAACGAAACCTTTTTAAAAGTTTTATTGAGTGTAATATCGAAATTTGAAACAAGAGCTTTAGCTATATTTTTTTGATTGTTGTTGTTTACTTCAAAAAATGTTCTGTTTATTAAAACCGTAAAAACACCCGATATTAAAAGAACTGTTGACAACCAACGTAACAACACGAGGTTACGTTGCTTAGACGGTGTAAAGTATATTACCGCAGGAAACAATAGCATTAATACCAACACCGATAGCGTAGGATACAGAGGCAATCCGTAAAAAACAAAAAATACAAGAGTCGTAACAAAAAATATAAAAGTTACAACATATGTTTTTAAGATGTTTTTTCTTTCCCGATGAATCAACGAAACAAATGACAACAATACCAGAAAAACGGAAAAAGCAATTGACAATAAAAATATCAATTCGACAAAATCTTTTTTAATTAAAAATGCCATTGCAATTCCGCCGGGTTCAACGGTTCTAAAATAAAACTCCCTGAATATAAGTATCAAACCGAGCAAAATAAAATAGGTTACCCCTGTGGTAAGAATCAGGTATTTAACCCTTTCTATTTTCAGTTTTAAACTGCTTAGCGCTTTGTAAATTATAAAAAACCAAAAGGAGACGTAAAATGAAAATAACAATGCCCCTCCCCTGTTTGATATTATAAAAGCAATATTATCAAAGCCTTTAAAAAATATTGAATGATTTATACCGGAATGTTTAGAGTAAACCGAATAAATCGAATAAAGTGCAATAAAATAAAATAACGATGTAACGATTTTTGTTACTGCGGAAATATTCAGTTTAGTATAGATAACCGTGATGAATAAACCCGTAAAAATAAAAGCCAATATCAAAATCAAAGATAATATGTTAGCGGTTTTTGTATTTACCGGTAAATAATATTTTAAAACAAATCCCACTAAAAAGTCGCCGTTTTTTGAAAATATATTGACATCGGCTATACTCTGATTTCCGGTTAAGATTACTGTTGGGGAATTGATATAGTCGGAGTCAAAGTAATCCGTAAAAAATTTATTGTTGACAGGAGAGCGCTTTAATATCTTTTTAAACAGAAAAATATCCTTACCTCCGCGAAAAGAATGATAAAACTGATACCACCCGCCGTTTAACTTGGTAATACCGGCTTTTCTCTCAAAAATTTCTCCTTGCAAAGGCAAAATTTCGTTTGTATTCCAATAGTTTAACGAATCATATTCGAATACAAAGACGTAAACATCATCGTTACTAATTATTTTATTTATCTCATCCCAATATTCAGCTCTATTGCTTTCTTTTAAATTATATATAGACGTATCTATATAT
>WFZS01000090.1 GCA_015489465.1 Bacteroidales bacterium
AAATATTGATTATCAAATATTTAGCTTGTTAAACTTAGGAACAGCACAATTCTTCCTTGATAAAGATAGGGCTGCCGAAAAAAACTTATTATTAGCAAAAAAACTTCTAGAAACAAATAACTTACCCCTTGTAAAAGAACAAGTTTATAATATCTTAATGAAGCTCTATTATAAAAACCATAAGATTGAGCAAGCTTTAAAATATGACAGAATTCTAGATTCAATACAGAAAGAAAATTTAAATATTGAAAAAATCAATGCTGTAAGAGATATAGAGATAAAATACCAAACCCAACAAAAGGAAGCTAAAATCTTAAAACTATCCAACGAAAATATCAAAAAAGAAGCGGCACTTGCCAAAACACGCTTTACGATGTATGCCATTGGCGGGACCTCGGTGTTTTTATTAGGCTTGGGGTTGTTGTTTTGGCAACGTCGTCGCCAACAACAAAAACTGGAAGTGCTGGCATCTGCCGTCAAGGCAAGTGAAGCCGAAAAGCAACGTATCGGTAAAGAACTCCACGACGGTATTGCCGGTTCACTGATCAAACTAGTGTATGAAACCGAAGGCGACAATCTGGATTTGTCGGACAAGTTGCTCCAAACTTATAACGAAATTCGTACGCTGTCGCACCAGCTCAACAATACGCCCATGCACGATGAGGTTTTTGCCGATAGAATTGAAGAATTACTACCCGAAAATCTATCCCGTAAACAATTTAAAATCCATATTGAACCGAGAAATCTCAAACTGCCGGAGCCTTACGGCACACATTTATATAGAATAATACAAGAGCTGATAGCCAACAGTCTCAAATATGCCCAAGCCACAGAAACCGAAATCAATATTGAACTGAAAGGTGAGACTTTATATTTTGAATATAAAGATAATGGCATAGGCAAAACAAATCTTAAAGAAGGTAGCGGACTTAAAAATATTCGTGATAGAATAACTTTGATGAAAGGTGAATTACAAATTCAAAGTAATACAAACAAAGGATTTACCCTAAAGTTTACAATTAACTTTAAAACCTTAAAACCAAAAACAATGCAATACAATGAAACCAAAAACCATAAATATTCTTATAATTGATGATCATGAAATTATTGTTGAAGGTTTAAGCATACGGCTTAACAAAGCTCTAGACAATGTCAAATGTTTTTTTGCCAATAATGCACGCGTAGCTATCAGTTTGGTTACGCAAAACCCTATTGATTTGGTCATATGCGATTTAAGTTTTAGAAATGGTTCAACATTAGATGGTTTTGAAATTATCAAAAAAATCAAAACACTCAAACCAAACATCAAATCTATTGCCCATACATCATTTGATTCTTACAGAATTATGAAGAAAGCCCTGAAAAGTGGTTTTGACAGTTTTCTGGATAAAGGTTGTTCCTATAAAGATTTTTCTAGTACTGTAAAAGGCGTTTTAAAACATGGTAATTTTGAATCGGAAACAATGAAACACCTAAAATCTAAACGATATGAATACATCCAATCTGTTTTTAGCGATTCTTTTTTTGGCATTCATCAGTTAAGTCACAAAGAAATTGAACTTGTATTACAATGTACAAACACAACTGACAGAAATATATTAGCTAAAAGGCTATACATTAGCCCCAGCACTGTAGATACACATTTCAGTAGTATTCTCAACAAATTAAAACTTTCAAACCGAAAAGAAATGACACTATTCGCAATGGAATTTAAAGACGAACTTGAGAGTTTACTGGAATATTGAGGAGTTAGGATAAAGCGGTCGACGAGTGACCTCAATAATAATTGGGATTGTGCCGAGATAATACTTAAGGTCAGAAACACAAAGCATCATTTGTTTTAGATTCCTAAAAAACTTTCGACTTTCAGCTTTTAACCGGAAACCTTGCTTGCAAGGTTTCTACACCCCCGCCCTAAACTGCTCCAAAAACCGCATATCATTCTCATAGAACATACGAATATCCGGGATTTGGTACAAAAGCATGGCGATACGTTCGATACCCATACCAAAAGCGAAGCCCGTATATTCTTCGTGGTCTATTTCCATATTTTTCAGTACATTGGGGTCCACCATACCGGCACCCATAATTTCCAGCCAGCCGGTACCTTTAGTGATACGGTAATCGGTTTCGGTTTCCAGTCCCCAATAAATGTCCACTTCGGCACTGGGTTCGGTAAATGGAAAGTATGATGGACGCAAACGGATTTTACTCTTGCCAAACATCTCTTTGGTAAAGTAAAGCAAAGTTTGTTTCAAGTCGGCAAAGCTGACGCCTTTGTCTATGTATAACCCTTCTACTTGATGAAAAATACAATGCGAACGGGCGGAAATATCCTCGTTGC
>WFZS01000091.1 GCA_015489465.1 Bacteroidales bacterium
TTGTTGATAGAAAATCTTGTTTCTTAATAGTAGAAAATACCCATGGTAAAAAGTCGGATGTTGTTGCTAAAAAATTAATTAACGCATTAGCACCTTACAAAAAATGGGTAAAAACCATTACTAATGATAATGGAAAAGAATTTGCAGAACACAAAAAGATAGCGGAAAAATTAGATTGCAATATTTATTTTGCACACCCTTACAGTTCATGGGAAAGAGGTCTTAATGAAAACACAAACAAGCTATTAAGACAGTATTTCCCTAAAAATAAAACCCTTGAAAATATTGATCAAAATTATCTTAATTATGTTGTCGATCTTTTAAATAACAGACCAAGAAAAAATTTAGGTTACAAAACTCCTAAAGAAGTTTTTTATCAATATATTTACAAAAACAAAAAACTTGCACTTAGTGGTTGAATCTACCCTAGTAAAAAAAATATGAAAATATTTTGAAAAATACAATTTATTTACTAAATTGGGCGGCTGTAATGACCGTATAATGAATGTAATACATTTATACGGCCCGGTTCTTTGGTTATTGAAGTAATCATGAAAAGTTTTAAAAATTAAAAAAACAAAGATGTATTTTACTTTTTATGATATTTTGGTGTAATAGATTTTGTGTTGCCGAGATTTACTAAAGAATAAACTTGGAAAACTAAGAATCTCCAAATATAACAGCTATGAAAACAAAATCTTTATTTACCGCGATTTTTTTAATACTGTTCTCTTGTTTGGCTAAAGCCGATATACAAGTTGGTACAGGAGCCGAAACCGGTAAAGGCTTACCTATTGAACCCAATTACGGGTATTCTTATTCACAGGTTATTTATTTAGCTTCGGAAATCGGAGCTTCCGGAACAATTACGGAATTAAAATGGCATTTTGACGGAACGTCGTTAAGTAATTCCAATGATTGGACTATTTATATAGGTACTACGACAAAATCATCTTTTTCATCCGTTTCGGATTGGATTGATGTTTCTACATTAACACAAGTTTATTCGGGTACATTTCCGGATCCCGGGGCATCGGGATGGGTAACTTTTGATATAACCGACTGGTATTATAACGGTACCGATAATATTGTTGTTGCCGTTGACGAAAATGCTTCGGGAAACGATGGTTTAAACGATGACTTTTTAGCAACTGTGGTATCGGATAACAGAGCTTTGGTATATATGAATAACAGCACGAATCCCGATCCGTCATCACCACCGGATGCAACACATCTGGAAAGTTACATTGCCGATATTATATTCGGCGGAATATCTGTTTCTTGTAATATGCCTACTAACCAACAGTCGTACAATCTTACTTCAAATGGCGCTACTTTGGATTGGATTGACGATAATGGCTCTCATTGGGATATTTATATTTGTTTGTCAGGGCAGCCTGCACCAAACCAAAATACTACTCCTACAATTAATGACCTTGATTACATTAAATATACATGGACCGACGGTATCCCTAATACAACGTATGATTGGTATGTAAGATCGGATTGTAATCAGGATAACTTAAATACCAGTTTATGGGCGGGCCCAGATACGTTTACTACATTACCCGGACCGGATATTTATCCTTTGGAAGAAGATTTTGAAAATAATTTTACTTATTTTGATAATGCCCCGGGCAATACTACCGATTTCGTTATCGGTAATTATATTGTACATAGCGGAATTCGCTGTGCGCATGACGAATACGGTTCCAATGACGAGGATATATTGGAAGAAACCGGAATTTTGGATCTTTCATCATCAAATTATCCCGTGTTGCAATTTTGGCATATCGCCAAGACAGAGGGTGGTGCTGACAAATGTTACGTGGAAGTTTCAACCGATGCAGGTTCAACTTACAGTGTACTTCCCGGATCTATGTATATGGGAGTTTCAAGCGGGTATAAAACCCATGGATATTTTGATGAAGATTCTTATTCCGAATGGGGAAATGGAGGAGAAACTCCCAACAATGGTTGGTGGAAGAAAGAAACTTTTGATTTAAGTGATTTTGCAACTAACAATGTAAGAATAAGATTCAGATTAACATCAGATGCCAATAATGAAAGGGCGGGCTGGTATATTGATGATATAGACGTTAAGGAACTAACGTGTTCGGCTCCCACTAATTTGAGTGAAAGTAATATAACTACAACCGGAGCCGATTTGGATTGGGATTATGATGTGGTTTCGACCTGGGATTTATATATTGTACCTCACGGTACAACTCCTCCAAATGCAGGCACAATACCTACCGTTGATGGTGTTACCGAAGTCCCATACACTTGGACCGGCGGAAATGATAATACCGAATATGATTGGTATGTGCGTAGCGACTGTTATGAAGATAACGGTTCATCTGCAAGTAATTGGGTAGGTCCCGGTACTTTTACAACAAAATGCGGGAGCAGTACGAATATTCCCTATTTCGAAGATTTCGACAGTGAAACGACGTTTCCGAATTGTATGACCGTTGAAAATACAAATGGTGACAGTCGTGAATGGGGAATAGCAACTTCTGTGTATAACAGCGCTCCAAGGTCGGCAAGTATCGGTTACAACGGTACGCAAAGTATGAATGACTGGTTTTTTACAAGGGGCATTGAACTTACAGGTGGTGTTACTTATCAGGTTGATTTTGTTTACAGAGGAAAATATAACACTAAATTGGAAAAACTCGCTGTTGATTGGGGAACCGATCAGGTATCAACGGCTATGTCGGGTAATCCGATTTTTATTAACGAAACAATTACAAATACCGAATGGGAAATAGGTAGTGGCACATTTACTCCTGAATTTTCGGGTACTTATTATGTCGGATTTCACGGATACAGCGATGCGAATATGGGATTTTTATATGTTGATGATATTCAGGTGGCAAGATATAAAACATCGGAAGAATGGGACGGGGAAGGAGATAATGATTGGTCAAACCGGAATAACTGGCCTTACGGTGTACCGACATCATCAACAAACGTGATAATACCTTACGGTAAATCGCACTATCCTACATTAACAAAAACAGGTTATGTACATAATTTAATTGTTTCATCGACGCCGTCGGGTGACGGTTCGATAATAGGAAGTAAATATTTAATGTCGGACGGAAGCAAAACCGTACAGAGGTATGTTTCAAAAGGAAAGTGGCACGATATAGGTGTATCGGCTGAAAATCAAACATTAAATACTTTTTATTTTGATCATGATCCCGATGTTTGGTTGACACATTACAATGAAAATGATGATTCCAGAACATATTTAACGGATTTGAATATGGCTATCAATCCGGGTGAAGGACATGAAATTTGGGTTGATGAGAGTTATCCTGAAAGCGGTGTGGTAGTTAATATGACGGGTCCGTTTGTTGATGATGACGTAACATTATCATTATCATTTACTGATGCATCACACGGTTATAATCTTATTGCCAATCCGTTTACCAGTGCATTGGATCTTAACTCGGGTTCATGGTCTTTTACAAATGTTGACAGGCAATTCTGGGTTTGGGACCCCAATGTTGATAATTCCAACGGAGGTACCTATAAGGATTGGAACTCAAATACCGGTGCAGGTTCTTTAAATACCGGGATAATCCCTATGGGACAAGGATTTTTTGTTCATACAAACGGTTCCAATCCGTCCATAACGATTCCTGTTGATGCAGCTGTTCACTCCACACAAGGTTATTATAAAGGAAATGGCAAAGAATTGGATAAAATCACATTGAAAACAACGGGGGGAGACGAGTTGAATATTGTATTCATTGAAGGTGCCACAGAGGGTTATGACAAATACGATACCCGTAAACTTTTCTCGATGTATGACGATGTTCCCCAAATTTATTCTTCTATCGAAAATGTTAATTTAAGTCTTAACAGTTTGCCGGCTATTTCCGACGGTGAAGAAAGAATTATAACGATGGGCTATAAGCCCGGTTCCGAAGGTGTTAAAACAATTACCGCCGAAATAAATTTACCCGAAAATTTTGATGTGTATCTGGAAGATTCCGAACTTAATATATTCCAGGACCTAAGAAAAGAACCTCAATATACTTTCGAAACAACCGATTTGGAATATCCCGGCAGGTTTAAATTGTTGGTCGGAAGAAATACTACAGGTGTTACCGATAATAGTAAAGGTAATGATATAAATGTTTTCGCGAGTGACAAGAAAATTTATGTAAAAAGTAAAGGAGATTTTGAAAACGTTCCTAAAAAATTGGAAGTATATGATTTAACGGGTAGAAAATTATTTGAAAAAATACTTGAACCCGGTAATTTTAACGTTATTTCGTTAAATTCTTCCGATGCTTATTTGATAGTAAGGATTGTTACCCGTAACAGTGTTAAAACCTTTAAAGTATATTACGGTAAATGATGTAAGAATTTTTCCGGTGTATTGTGAAAGGTGTCGATTTGCAACAACGGCTCCCTTTGTCCGGGGAGCCGTTGTTTTGTTCCGTATTTTTTAAAATTTACTTTTCAAAGGAATTTAAAATTTCAAAAAATTCTGGGTAAGATTTATTAACCGCTTTTTTGTTTATAACATTAACCGGTTCATCGAATATTAAATTTAGGATACCTCCGGCCATAGCTATCCTGTGGTCGTTGTTCGAATCTATGGTTCCTATTTTTATCTTACCCCCCGTGATTTTCATAAAATCTCCATCTAACGAAATATTTATGCCGACTTTGGCAAATTCTTTTTTCAACACCGTTGCCCTGTCGCTTTCTTTGTGTTTTAAACGTGATACACCTTTTATAACGCTGGTGCCGTTACATGCCGCAGCAAGACAAGCCAACGGTGGAAACAAGTCGGGGCAATGTGTGGCATCAAATTCAAAAGCATTAAGTTTATTTTTATTTACATACACTGAACCCGGTTTTATTTTTACATCTGCACCTGCCGAAGTTAAGGCTTTAATTATTTGTTTATCGGCTTGACGGGAAGAATAGTCGAGGTTTAAAACTTCAATATTTCCTTTTACGGCTCCCAATACAAGCCAAAAAGCGGCTCCACTCCAGTCGCCTTCTATATTATAAACGGTGGATTTATATTTTTGGTTTCCTTTTATCTTGAATAATTTGTATTCTTTATTGACTATGTTAACGCCGAAGTTTTCCATAACCTCTATAGTCATGTCGATGTAAGGAATCGATTTGAGGTTTTCAACTTTTATTTCCGAATCGCCGTCCAATAAAGGAAGTGTGATAAGAAGTCCTGTTAACAACTGGGAGCTTAATGAACCGTCAACAGTGATTTTTCCCGGTTTTAAAGGTCCTTTTATTTTTAAAGGTAAAAAGCCGTTGTTTGATTCTACTTTTACTCCCAGTTTTTTTAAAGCGTCTTCGATTATTTCAACGGGTCTGTTTAGCAGAGAGCCTTCACCTGTAAATTCAATTTCATCATCAAAAAGTGCCAACACCGGGCTGAACATCCTAACGCTTAACCCGGCTTCACCGGCTGAAAAAACTTTTGTTTTTGGTTTCAAAAAACCGGAGGTAATGAATAAATCGTGGTTTTTTTGAACCGTATCGGCTCCCAAATCTTCGATAATTTTTTTTGCAACCAAAGAATCATTACACCATGAAACGTTTTTAAGAACGGTTTCTCCTTTTGCTAACAAAGCGGCTGCCAATGCCCTTTGCATATAACTTTTTGATGCCGGAGCCGGTATTTTTATAATGTTACCTTTTTTGAACACCATATTATTATAAAAATTTATCTATCCAGCTTTTTACCTCGTTAATACTTACTTTTTTTATTTCAGCCTCTCCGATATTTTTCAGCAATACGAAATCGATGTTTTTATCGTTTTTTTTCTTGTCCTTTTGGATAGCTTCTTTAAGACTTTCGACCGGAACGTCTGTTTTTACGGGCAACTGCAATTTGTTTAACAAGTTTTCTATTCTTGATAAATCGTTATTGTTTATAAAACCGTAATGATTGGAAACTTTGGAAGCGAATAACATACCTGTGGCAACAGCTTCGCCGTGCGAAACGGTTGAATGTTTTTCAATGGCATGGGCAAGAGTATGCCCGAAATTAAGTTTTTTACGTTCCCCTTTTTCTTTCTCGTCTTTATTGACAATCCCGGATTTGATTTGCACCGAACGGTAAACCAATTCATTTATTACCTCGTCGTCCAACGACAATGCCTTGTCATAGTTGTTTTCAATCATTTCAAACATCGTTTTGTCGGCTATCAAAGCATGCTTTACAACCTCACCCATTCCGCATTTTATCTCTTTTAACGGTAAAGTTTTTAACATGTTACCGTCACATATTACAAAGGACGGTTGATTGAAATTTCCCACTATGTTTTTGTACGAATCGAAGTTTACACCGTTTTTTCCGCCTACACTTGCGTCAACTTGAGACAGCAGGGTAGTGGAGACAAATCCGAAATCGATACCTCTCATAAAAACCGAAGCTGCAAAACCCGTGATATCGCAAACAATGCCACCGCCAATTCCCACTAAAAAACCGTTTCTGTCAATTCCTAAATCGATTAAATGCCCGATGATTTTTTCAACGGTTGACAAATTTTTAATTTTTTCTCCGGTACCTAAAACTATTTTGGGGAAGTCCGGAAATTTATGAGAGTAAAGTTTGTCAACATTTTCATCGGTAACAATTACGACATTTTTACCGGGGAGATAATTTTCCAGATTTTCCAATTTTTCCCCGATAAGGATTTTTGAAGTTTTATTACCTTTTATTTCGATTGTTTGCATTTTGTTAGTTTTGACAAACTTAATCCTTTTGTTTCATTATTTCCGTTTGGCGGTTTATCGATTCCTGGTGTATGGCTTTGAAAATGGCATTTATCGTTTCTTCGTGCAACCCTTTTTGTTTACCTTTTTCAAGCATTTTGTTTATTATGTCTTCCCAACGTTTGCTCTGTAAAATGGTAATGTTGTTTTTCTTTTTATACCGGCCTATTTTTTCGGCTACTTTCATTCTCTGTTCAAGAGTTACCAAAAGCTGGTCATCGAGAATGTTTATTATATTTCTCAATTCTCCAAGCTCATCCATAACACTTTGATTATCAGGAACCGGTTGTCTGATGATGAGCCTGCTCAATATTTCGTTAAGTTCATCGGGAGTAACCTGCTGTCTGGCATCACTCCATGCTTCTTCGGGGTTTCTGTGACTTTCTATAATAAGACCGTCAAAATTAAGGTCCATAGCCTGTTGTGAAAGGTCGTAAATCATTTCCGATTTTCCGGTAATATGGCTCGGGTCGTTAAGCATGGGCAAACCGGGAATGCGGTTTTTTAAATCGATAGGTATTTGCCAATGGGGGAGATTTCGATATATGGTTTTTTCGTAAGTGGCAAATCCGCGGTGGATAGCACCAACACGGTTAATTCCTGCATTTCTGATTCTTTCGATGGCACCTACCCACAATTCGAGATCGGGAGTAATAGGGTTTTTTACGAAAACGGGAATGTCAACACCTTTAAGTGTGTCGGCAATTTCTTGCATGGCGAAAGGGTTGGCCGATGTTCTGGCACCGATCCATAATATGTCAATGCCGTATTTTAAGGCTTCGTAAACATGCTTAACGTTTGCAACTTCCGTACTTGTCAAAAGTCCTGTCTCTTCTTTTACACGCTGCATCCAAGGAAGCCCTTTTGAACCTACACCTTCAAAGCTGTTGGGTCGTGTTCTGGGTTTCCAAATTCCGGCTCTGAAAACATGTACTCTTCCTGTTTTTTTAAGAGCTATTGCGGTTTCGATAACTTGTTCTTCTGTTTCCGCACTGCATGGACCTGCAATAACGAAAGGTTTTTCGCTGTAAGGCAGTCCCCATTCCTGCAACGGTAATATATCCAATTTCTCTGTCATCTTTCAAATTTATTTAATTCTTTCTTTTATAATATCTTTTGAATGGCATTTGCTTGATTTATAAGCTCATGTAGATGTTTTTCGTCTTTTTTATCAATGGAATCCCTGAATGCTTGCAATTCTTTTATGTAAGCATCCATAACTTCGAGGACGTATTTCCTGTTCTGTATAAAAATAGGTACCCACATTTCCGCCGAGCTTTTTGCCAACCGTACTGTGGAAGCAAAACCTCCGCTGGCGAGATTGAGAATGTTTTTTTCGTTTTTCTCTTTGTCGAGTACTGCTAACGAAAGTACAAATGACGATATGTGAGACATATGGGAAACGTAAGCGGCACTCATGTCATGTTCCTGCGAATTCATGAAAATCAATTTCATGTTTAAGGTCTCGTACATCTGTTTAACAAGACTTAGTGCGTATTCGGAACTTTTTTCTTTATCGCAGATAATAGCGTTTTTATAATCGAAAAGTCGGTGATGTGCAGCTAAAGGTCCTGAAAATTCCGTTCCGGCCATAGGATGTGAGGCAACATAATTTTTACGGAACTTGTGATTTTCAACAACTTCGGCTATTCCTGCTTTTGTAGAACCCACATCGGTAACAACTTTAATACTGCTTTTTGTAAGGTCGAGAATATGGGGCAATAAAGACTTTGTGGCGTCAATCGGTGTTGCTATTATAATAAGGTCAGCCCTTTTTACCGCCGAATCCAATTCGTCAACTTCGTCAACAAGTTTGCTTAAAAGGGCTATGTTTTGGTGATTGATATTTTTATCAACACCGATTACACTGTCGGCAAACCCTCTGTTTTTAAGGTCGAGAGCCATCGACCCTCCAATAAGTCCCAATCCTATTATCGTTACAACCACTTTAATTATTTATTTAATTGTTAACAAATTCATTAATTCTTTCTTTCGCTTCTTTAAGTCTTTCATTTTCCGTGCAAAGTGAAATCCTTACAAACTTTTTACCGTTTGAACCGAAAATTATTCCCGGTGTTATAAATACACCTTTATTTATAAGTAATTTATCCGAAAAAGATTCGGCATCAGGATAATTTCCGTTTATTTCCGCCCAAACAAACATTCCGGTTTGGTTTTTATCGTAATTAAAACCCAGAATATCCAAAATTTCAAAAACTATATTTCTCCTGCCGGAATATACTTTATTTAATCCTTTATACCAATTTTTGTCAAGTTCCAAAGCTTTTGCGGCAGCAAGTTGAACCGCTTTAAACATCCCCGAATCCATATTGCTTTTTACTTGAAGTATTGTAGATATGTAATCTTTATCACCGGCAACCACGCCGACTCTCCACCCCGCCATATTGTGCGATTTGCTTAGCGAGTTAAGCTCTAAAGCAACTTCTTTCGCTCCGTCAACCGATAAAATGCTTAGTTGTTCATCGTTCAATATAAAACTGTAAGGATTGTCGTTAACTATGAGGATATTGTTTTGTTTCCCGAAATCCACAAGTTTTTCAAAAAGCTCTTTTGATGCCCCGGCACCTGTCGGCATATTCGGATAGTTAACCCACATGATTTTTACACCGGTAATATCCGTTTTGTCCAACTCTTCAAAATCAGGATACCAACCGTTTTCTTTTTTAAGATTATAATAAACGGTTTCGGCTCCAACCAAATCGCTTACGGATTTATATGTGGGATATCCGGGATTTGGTAATAATACTTTATCACCGGGGTTAAGAAAAGCCATTGAAATATGCATAATGCCTTCTTTGGAGCCTATTAAAGGCAATATCTCATTAATGTCCGGTTCCACGCCGAAAAACTTGTTATACCACGCCGCAAAAGCTTTTTTCAATTCGGGAATGCCTGCATAACTTTGATAAGCATGATTTTTTTTGTCTTTGGCAGCTTCCGTTAACTTGTCAATAACTTCATTTGCAGGCGGTAAATCCGGACTGCCGATACCGAGGTTTATAACATCGATACCGTCATCTTTCATTTTTCGTATTTCTTTCAGCTTTCGTGAAAAGTAATACTCTTTAACGGTTTTAAGTCTGTCAGCTTTCGGAATAATCATTTTGCCGTTAATATTTTGCGGTTTCAACTTCTTTTTGTTCTTTTCCGTTTTTGTCCGGACGTTTACCTTTTTGATATTCGCCCAATATTTCCAAATCTATGGTTAAAGGCCTTATTGCGTCCAAAGAGGCTCTGTATGTTTTGTAGTCATCAAAAACCAAGTCGGCATAAAACATGTATTCCCACTCTTTACCCACAACCGGCAGCGATTGTATTTTTGTAAGGTTTATTTTGTAATATGCCAATATTGATAAAACCCTTGACAGGCTTCCGTTTTCGTTAGGCAGTTTGAAGTTTATCGATGCTTTATTAAGTTTTTTGTTTTTTAAATGATTTTCGTAAACATCGTTATTTGCTATAACCAAAAAACGTGTAAAATTTCTTTTGTTGGTTTCTATATTGGGTGCTAAAATATCAAGTCCGTACAACTCGGCTGCCAAATCGCTTGCTATACATCCTATTCCTTTTAAATTGTTTTCGCTTATTCTTTTGGCGCTTAATGCGGTGTCTTCACTGTCAACGAGTTTAACGCCTTTTCTTCGCAGAGGGTTAAGAAATTCATGACATTGTTCTATTGCCATGGGGTGGGAGAGTATTTCCTTAATATTTTCGGTTTTTTCGCCTTTTAAGGCTAACAAATGTTGCTCTATTCTTAAAAAAACTTCACCCATCACTTTTAAATGAGAGTTTTTCAACAAGGCGTAGTTCGGAATAATGCTACCCGCAACGGTGTTTTCGATGGCCATAACACCTACATCGGCTTTGCCGAAAGCAAGACTGTCGAATAAATCATTAAAAGAGATGCATTCAACCATTTGCAAATCATCATCTTTAAAATAATTTCTTGCCGCGATTTCATGAAACGACCCCGAAATACCTTGTATAGCTACTTTCATTTCAATAAATTTTTATAAAAAAAAACTCCCGGAATTTCCGGGAGTCTAATACCTATATTTTACATACAGCTATTTCCTCCCCTGAATTTCCCAGAAGAAATAAAAAAAGAAAAAGCTATATGTATTAATTATTGCTTTCATATGCAAGGCAAAGGTAAATTAATTTTTTTCAATAAAACAAGGATGTTTTTAGAAAAATGTCTGCAAACGATTTTTATGCGAAATAAATCATTTTAATGCGGCTTTTACCGGGTATAACGGAGCTGCTTTTTTCAAAATGATTTTAAAATTTTAATCATCTCTCTTATGACTTCTTCATCAACGGTTACTATTTTGCTATCGTCATTATCATTGTCTCCCATTTTAACTTTTTTGCCCGTATTTTTACCTTTTATAAAAGATATTGCGGAACTGTGAAATTCCGTTGCTCCAGTTTTTAATGCCAACTTTTTCAAGTTATCCGGTCTTATTCCTCCGCCCGGCATTATAATTATTTTGCCGTTTGTTTTGTTAATCATTTCGGCTATTAGGTCGGTGCCTGCAGCGGCTGACGGTTTCATGCCCGATGTTAAAAGCCTGTCAACTCCCAATTTCAATAGTACTTCCAAAGATTCCCACGGATTGCGCGAAACGTCGAAGGCTCTGTGAAATGTTATTTCCATAGGACGTGCCAACTCGATTATCTCTTTCATCCTTTCGAAATCAACGGTTCCGTTTTCGTTTAAAATTCCTGTAACGATACCGTTAGCTCCCGCTTGCTTGACGGTTTTAATATCTTTTTTCATTACGTCAAATTCGGAACCGGAATAGACAAAATCGCCGCCACGGGGTCTTATAATAACGTTAACGGGGATGTTTAATGTTTCAACTGCTGAAACGATTGTTCCGTACGAAGGTGTTGTTCCTCCTTCAAAATGGTTTTCGCACAATTCTATTCTGTTTGCACCCGCTTTTGCAGCCTTTATTGCCGAGTCGATATTGTAACAGGCTATTTCCAGAAGTTTTGCCATACTTTTAATTTAAAGAAATTCCTATTCTTTCACCCATTTTAACCTCTGTTTCAAACCCTTTTTTCGTATTGTTAACCAAATCGGAGTCGAACTTTATGCTCCCTTTTTTAAAAATTAGCACAATGGAAGAGCCTCCGAATTTAAAATACCCTTTTTCTTCGCCTTTTTTAACATTGCTGTTTTTACTGGTTTGAATAATGGATCCTACCATGGTAGCACCTACTTCCGTCATAATGATCTCTCCGAACCTGCGATTGGCAAGGATAACATATTCCCTTTTATTAAGTAAAAATATGTCGGTTATCCTCCTTAATGCTATGGGTGAAACGGAGTAGAGATAGCCGTTTATCAGATGTTCTCCCGAAACATTGGCATCAACGGGAAAATGAAAACGGTGATAGTCGGTGGGGCATAAGCGCAAAACAGCAAGACTGCCGTTTCGGTATAAATTTGCCAATGAATCGTTGGCGAGAAATGTTTTTACATCGAATTTGTAACCCTTGACAATGAAATAGCTACTGTCAATATTTTGATAAACAAGCAGTTTGCCGTCGCCTGGAGATACCAGCACGTTTAAAGCCGTATCAACCGGTCGTGCGCCGGGTTTTAGCTTTCTGGTAAAAAAATCGTTAAACGAATCGAAGTGTTGTTTTTGAGCAATTGAAAGGTCAATGTTGTATTTTTTAACAAACGGTTCCACTTTTTTAGCCGACCATTTGGTATCCATTAATCTGCCGTAAATTTCCGAAACAAACTTACGTTTAACAATGGTATTTAAGGATAATTCCCCTAATGGATTGTAATACAGCCATTTCAACCAGTTTTCGCCGGCTACTTTTTCCGTTTCAATCTTTCCGGTTTGTCTGTTTATATATTTTATTGCAGGTATTTCGGGTAACGGCCAAAGCCCCAAAATGAGAATTACCGCAATAATTGATATTGAGATATATTTTTTCAGACCCGATGAAAGTTTAGTCATCTTATTTAAATTGGTGAATTAACTTGTGATGCAAAGATAACTTTGTTTTACGGGATAGGTCATGATTGGAAACAAATTATTCACTAACAAACTTTAAGAAAATGAAAACCGGATTTTGCCGATTAATAATTACATTTACTCGCTGAAAAGCAAATGAAAATAATCTTTAAGAAAAAATTAATATGAACTATCCTGAATATTTTGATAAAATAGAACACATTATATTAAAAGATGAATTAAGCGAGTTTCTTGGTTCCACGGAAAAAGGAATTATAGATATATCATATCTTGAAATTGTGAAAATGGCAGGTCATAGCTGTGCTGTTGTTGCCGGTGCTTACTTGATGGCTTTGAAAGGTTTGAAAGCTTTGTACGGTGAAGAACTTCCCGTGAGAGGGGAAATAAAAGTTGAGTTAAAAGGAGATTTAAGCGATAATACCGGGGTTACATCACAAGTGCTTTCGAACATTACCGGAGCTACTGTCGATACCGGTTTTTTGGGACTTCCCACCGGTAAGTTCAACAGAAGGAATTTAATGAAATTCGGTGCGGAAATTCCTTTTACGGTGAGGTTTACCAGGGTTGATACCGGAAAATATGTTGATGTAAACTACACCCCCGGAAAAGTTGTTTCTCCCAAAGAGATTTTAATGAGCGTATTGGGGCCCAATGCCACACCCGAAAGTAAAAAGTCGTTTCCGGTTCGTTGGCAAAATATGGTAAAAACTATCTTCGATAATGCAGATAAGGTTATAGAAATAAAATAGTTATTCGGATCAACTTTATTTTACCGGAATCAAAATTGATGGTTTGATCATTAATATTTTTTCCTTTTATGCAAACGATTGCGGAACCTTGTAAAAAATTTTAAAATTTCTGAACGTATTACCCTATTTTTTGATAAATACACTTAATGTTTACTTTATTTTTTAGTAAAGTAATTAAGTGTAACTCTTAAATTTTAAGTTGTTGATTTATAAATCTTTTCTTTTTATACTTTTGTTCGCGACAGCTTATTTGATAAAAACAACGAACAACAAACACACACAATGTCACCATCGGCGTTCAACGGCAACTATGAAAATTCTTTAAAAGACTGGGTTTACAAGGAGCAGTTGGCAAATGAGTTTATAAATGTCATTTATAAACTTTTTTACGATAAATCGATAGAGTTGGTTTTTTTCAGAAGCCAGCTCATCGACAGAAGTTCGAATGTTATTTTGTATAGACATTCATATGCCGAGAACATAATAAACAAAAAACTTGATATAAAGGATTCACTTGAACTTGCAAAAGCTATATTGCATTGTGATGTAAAACCTTCCAGAATTGACATCGGCAAATTAAATCACGAGTGGACAAATGAAAAGAACAACTATCTTGATGCCGATGATTTTATAAAACACAAGCTGAAAAGTTTTATAAACCGTAATACAAATTCGGATAAGAAGCCGAAAGATGTTGTACTTTACGGGTTCGGTAGAATAGGAAGACTTTTGGCGCGTGAACTTATTATTCAAAGTAATGGAAACCAGTTGCGGTTAAGAGCTATTGTTATCAGGGGAAATGACCCCAAGCAGATAATAAAACGTGCGTCGTTGTTCCGTCACGATTCCATTCACGGTCAATTCAGAGGTGTTGCCATTGAAAACCCGGAAGAAAAGTATATCGAAATTAACGGGCATAAAGTTTTGTTTTTGGCAGCAAATTCACCCGAAGAACTTGATTACACGAAATATGGTATTAACGATGCCATTTTAATAGATAATACAGGTATTTTCCGTGACAGGGAAGGACTTTCCAGGCATTTAAAAGCCAAAGGTATTTCGCAAGTACTGTTAACTGCACCCGGAAAAGGGGATATACCTAATATTGTTTACGGAGTAAATCAGGAAAAATATGCTCCCGAAAAAGAGAATATTTTTTCTGCGGCATCTTGTACAACTAATGCATCGGTTCCCGTGTTAGCCGTAATAGAGGAAAAATTGGGAGTGGAGAAAGGACATCTTGAAACTGTACATTCTTACACTAATGATCAAAATTTGCTTGACAACTTTCACAAAAAATCCCGCCGTGGTCGTTCTGCTCCACTCAACCTCGTTATTACGGAAACGGGAGCTGCCGGTGCAGTTGCCAAAGCCATACCCAGTTTAAAAGGAAAACTGACCGGAAACGCAATCAGGGTTCCCACACCCGATGTTTCACTTGTTATAATGTCCTTAACATTAAAAAGAGAAACTTCGGTTGAAGAGATTAACGAACTTATGCGTAAAGCATCTTTGGAAGGCAATCTTGTAGAACAAATAAAATATTCAACCTCAGCCGATGCTGTTTCGTCCGATTTTATCGGAGAACCCGTGACGGCGATTTACGATAGTTTGGCAACTAAAATATCAAATGACAGAAAAAGCATTGTAATTTATGTTTGGTACGATAACGAATACGGTTATACCATGCAAGTTATACGTGTTGCCAAATATATTTCAGGCGTTTTGCGGCCTGCATACTTTTGACCCCTTGTTCATATCACTACATATTACTAAATTTAACTAACTATCTTTGCTGCTTCGTTTTAAAACGGAGCAGCTTTTTTTTTCTGTCATTTTCAACAATTGAAGGTGGAAAACTATTTATTGGCAAGCGTTTTGTTATGGAATAGTGTTTTATTTTTGAACAAAAAAGGGAGAACCGTATGGCAGTTGAATATAATGATGACAGTATAAGGTCGCTTGACTGGAAAGAGCATATCAGATTACGTCCCGGTATGTATATCGGGAAATTGGGTGACGGCAGTTCACACGACGATGGTATTTATGTTCTCTTGAAAGAGATTATAGACAATTCCATCGATGAATTTGTTATGGGTTACGGAAAACAGATTGAAGTTACAATCCACGATAAAACCGTTACGGTACGCGATTACGGTAGAGGTATGCCGCTTGGTAAAGTAATAGAATGCGTTAGTAAAATTAACACGGGAGCCAAGTACGATTCGAAGGTGTTTAAAAAAGCCGTCGGATTGAACGGTGTAGGATCCAAAGCGGTAAATGCAATGTCATCATATTTTAAAGTTCAATCCATAAGGGAAGGAAAAACAAAAATTGTTGAATACTCCAGAGGTGAGATAATTAAAGATTACCCTTTGCAGCCAAGCGATGAAAAGCAAGGAACTATAATAACCTTTGTTCCCGACGAAGAGATTTTCGGTAACTACAATTACATTTTCGAGTATGTTGAAGAAATGCTTTGGAATTATGCATTTCTCAATAACGGATTGGCAATTTATTTCAACGGGCAAAAAATGCAGGCAAAAAACGGTCTGTATGATCTTTTGCAGAGAAACATAGGTGATCCCAACGGAATAGCATATCCCATAATTCACATTAAAGAAGGTGATTTCGAGTGTGCTTTTACACATAGTAACAGGTCGTATTCGGAAGAATATTATTCTTTTGTTAACGGACAGCATACCACTCAAGGAGGAACGCATCAAACGGCTTTTCGTGAAGCCGTGGTTAAGACAATAAGGGAGTTTTACGGTAAGGATTTTGAGACAAGTGACATAAGAACGTCCTTTATGGCTGCGATAAGCATAAAAGTTCAGGAACCCGTTTTCGAGTCGCAGACAAAAACGAAACTGGGTTCACAATACATAGAGCCCGGAGGACAAAGCATACGTAATTACATCTCTGATATAATTAAAAAGAACCTGGATAATTATTTGCATATTCATTCCGAAACGGCGGAGGCTCTTTATAAAAAACTGCTGCAATCCGAAAAAGAACGTAAAGAGATGGCGGGTATTAAAAAACTTGCCCGTGAAAGTGTTAAGAAAGCATCTTTACACAATAAAAAGTTAAGGGATTGCAGGGTGCATCTTAACAGCAATCACGAAAAAAGACTTGAAACCACACTTTTTATTACCGAGGGTGATTCTGCCAGCGGTTCCATTACAAAATCGAGGGATGTTCAAACGCAAGCGGTATTCAGCTTAAAAGGTAAACCTTTAAACAGCTACGGATTAAGCAAAAAAATAGTTTACCAAAATGAAGAGTTTAACCTGTTGCAAGCCGCTTTGAATATTGATGAAAGTTTGGAAAATCTTCGTTATAACAACATTGTGATAGCTACCGATGCTGATGTTGACGGTATGCATATAAGGTTATTGCTACTAACGTTCTTTTTGCAATTTTACCCCGATCTTGTTAAAGCCGGACATGTTTACATTTTACAAACACCGCTTTTCAGGGTTAGAAATAAAAAGGAAACAAGATATTGCTATAACGAAGAGGAACGTCAGAGGGCAATTAAAGAACTGGGTCCGAATCCTGAAATAACAAGGTTTAAAGGTTTGGGAGAAATATCGCCCAATGAGTTCAAGCATTTTATAGGTAAGAATATTCGTTTGGAACCGGTTATATTGAAACGTGAATCCGCATTGGCTGAAACGCTTGCTTTTTATATGGGTAAAAATACCCCTGACCGTCAGAATTTTATCATCGAGAATCTTCGTGTGGAAGAAGAAGTGTTATAATTTATTGTGGCGGATAAACTTACCAAATATCAAATAAGGCACATTGAGCATGTCAAAAATATGACTGCAAAAGCAGTGCATGAATACAACATGATTGATGATGGTGATAAAGTGCTTGTTGCCGTAAGCGGAGGAAAAGATTCGCTGGTTTTATTGGAAGCTCTTGCCGGTTTTATGAGGTATAAAAGAGTAAATTTCTCCCTTGAAGCCATACATATAGATGTTGAAGATGTGGGATACCTGGTTGACAGGGATTTTCTTATGAACCATGCTTCCGCTTTGGGGGTTAAAATGAATTTTAGGACCATTGAAGCCGGGATTGAAAACAGAGGAAAAAAAGCCCCATGTTTTGTATGTTCGTGGCACCGGCGTAAAACTTTATTCGAATTTGCCAAAAGCAACGGATTTAAAAAACTTGCTTTGGGGCACCACCTTGACGATGCCGTTGAAACCTTGTTGATAAATATGGCTTACCACGGTCATGTTTCGTCACTACCCGGAAAATTGAAAATGTTTGACGGGCAGATGTTTTTAATAAGACCTTTGATACTTTTAACGGATAAAGATACGCACGAATATGCTCGTATTAAAAACTTTCCCGTATTGAAAAAACCTTGTCCTTACGAAGATGTTACAAAAAGAACTACCGCCCGCAAACTTGTGGAGCAATTGGAAAGCATTCACCCCAAAGCGAAGTTCAATATTTTCAATTCTTTAAAAAATATTGACGAAGAATATTTGCCTTAGTTTCCGGAATTACGGTGTGGATAAAGAAACAGGCAGAATTTTTCCGTTAAAATATTTATTTCCGTTAACGGCAAAATCGTAAATAAAAGAAGCCATTTCTTCAGGCTTTAAAGGAGCTTTATAATCCGGGAAAGCTTGCGATAGCATTTCCGTTTGCACGGCACCGAGAGCAAGAGCATTAACCGAGATTTTTCTTTCTGATAATTCCAAAGCCATCGATTCCGAAAGAACAGCCAAAGCACCTTTTGCCGCGCTGTAAAGTGAAAGTCCCGGAAATTTAACGCTTCCTTGAACACCACCCATACTGCTTATGTTTACTATGTGTGAATTTTTATTCATTTTAGGAACAAGTCCTTTGGAAAGTTTAAATACAGCCTTTACGTTAACATTGAATATATCATCGAAGTCGCTGTCGGTTAACTTTAAAAACGGTTTGTTAACAAGTAATCCGGCATTATTAATTAATATATCGACAGTGCCAAGTTGTTCCGAAATAAATTTAACCAATCCCGAAAAATCTTTTTCTTTCAGGTCGAAACTTGCAAGAAACAAGTTTTCAGCTTTTAAGTTCTCCAATTTTGAAATATTTCTTGAAATTGCCACGATTTTATCACCTTTTTTCAGGAATTTTTTAACAAGTTCGAGTCCTATTCCCTTTCCGGCACCTGTTATTACTACATTCATAATGTTAACGGTTTTAATTTTAAATATAATTTTTCGGATAACCAATATACCAATAATCCCGATGGAAACCCTATAATAGTGTCAATAAGGTAGTGAGCTTTAATATAAACCGTTGCAAACCAAAGAGGTACAATCGGTATAAGTATTATCCAGAATATTTTTCGCGCATATTTGTAAGTAAGAATGAGAAAAACCATTGACATACCCACATGTGAACTGGGAAAAGCGCCGGTTTGTGTTTCTCCCGTATTTTGAACCGCTTTTACCAAGTGACTGAAAAAATATGAATCTACGGTTTTAACTTCAGAAGCGGGGAAATAAAATTGCGGACCTTTCACAGGAAAAAGGGCGAAGAAAAAGTAATAAATTAAAAAGGATGTAATTATTATAAAAACCGTCTCTTCGGTTTTTTCTTTTTTGTAGTAATATACGGCAAGAGCGGTACCTATAGTTAAAAGATAATAAGAAAAGTACCCGAAATTCATTATTTCGCTAAACCATTTTTGAGGAAAATGTTTCGAGAATTCCAGGCTCGGTTGCATTCCCCACAGAAATTGTTCGGCTTTCACAAACCACGGGTCGAAATAATTAAAAATTATGTTGTTCATGTATCCGGTTTCTTTGTAAAAAAAGCCGAGGAAAAGCAACGGGTAGATATTTCTCAGAAGCGTAAATATTTTGTTTTTAAAAACTTTGTTATTCAGGTATGCAATCCCGAAGATAATTATGGTAAAAAAAATTCTTATGGCTAAATGGTATGTGACGTGGCTAAGTTCCGAAACTCCCGTTAAAATGTATAAAGCGGTTATTGTTAAATACAATAATATTATTGCTTCGGTGGGATTCAACCCTGTTCCGGATAAAAATCTCTTTTTGTTCAACATGAGGCAAAAATATTATTAAGCATTTTAG
>WFZS01000092.1 GCA_015489465.1 Bacteroidales bacterium
AATACGGCACAAGTGTTGAAGATGTTTTCCAAAACAAGTTCGGATGTGAGCGATGATTGGGACTGTTTCCTGTATGCTATTTCGCGACGGGAAAAAACATCAAAACTTCGGGCTACTGTTTCAACACTATTGATTTTTTCAAACAATCTACCCAGGTCAAAAAGTTGTTTTATGATTTCCATTGAAAATGAAACCCCGTCTTTAAAATAAGGTATTCCGATAGTGTCCGGTGCAAAAGCAGTAAGTTTATCGCCGGTTATAGCATCAATAGTCGGCACTTTAATTCGAATTTCCTCCTCCGTGACTATCCACTTTGTTTTTAAAGGTACTTCTATTATTTCAGGATATAAAAATTCTTCAAACAAAATATCCAAATTAATACTTCCCGAATGTTTTCCTTGTGTTGCAGGATGAAAATAAAAAGTGTAATGCGCTTTTGGAACACCCGGTTTGAAACTTCTCTTTTCATCCCGTTTAAATGAACTAAACTTGGATGAGTAAACCACCTTTTTTAAAATGGTTTCTATTTCATCTGGACGGGTTGGGCGGCAAACAATATCTATATCAATTGAAAACCGGTCAAAATTATTGAATAACAGGGTTAAACTGGTTCCTCCTTTGAAAACAAAATCCAGACCATGTATTTTGAGTTGTTCCACCAAATGTAAAGCATAAATCATTTTTTCAAGAATAGCCGGATCTATATGCCTATACCGGCTTTGCTTTTTAAAACCGTCAAGCCAATCTTTTGTAAAACAAATATCTTTTATCATTCAATAAACTTTTCTATTGATGAAAACGAAAGATTGTTTTTTATAAAATCTTTTATTTCTTGATATTTTCCGCGGCGTTTAGCATAATTGAAAAGAGTGGTGAAATTGATCGTGTAGTTTTCCAATGCGTTTTGATATATATGAACCAATTCCGAACCTTGGTAGAGATAAAAAAATTCCTTATCCGAATAAATATCCACTAATATTTTTTCAAGTTTAGGCGTAAGAATCTTGGTTTTTTTTACGGGTGTTACGGTGCATGGCGACCGGCTGATTAATTTTTTTACCACAACCGGATTATGGGTTTCCGATATATAATAATCAAAGGTCTTTTTGTCGGGATTAAGAAAAGTATTTACGCCGTGTTTTTTTTCTTTTTCTTTGAGCTTAAAATAGAACATTTCAAGCCATGATTTCTCCGTTTCCATTTCAATGATGATGAAGTTTTTGTTTGATTGATGCCGGGAGAATTCATTTAACCACTTGCTTTCCCAAATGCAAAAATTTATTTGAGCAAGTTCGTTAGCGAAAAATTTGGCCAGGTTATATAAGCGTTTGGAAATTTCCGGTTGGAAAACCGGTTTGTTTGAAAGCGTGTAGTAGCCTCTTTTTACCGGTTTAATAATATTTTTTTGTTTAAGACTAAAAATTCTCCAAGCAAAAGTGTTTTTATTCAAGCCGGGCTCAAATTGCAAATAAAAATCATATAATTCCTTCCTTGAAAAGACATACTTATTTTTAAATTTTTCAAATAACTTTTTTTCTATGAAGACCGTCATGAGGATTCAAATTTATGCCAAAGATACAAAAAATCGGAAAATATTTGAAATCAAAAAATAGCCAACAAGTAAATTTATTGGTAAAAATTTGAATTATAAATATCAATCAAAAAACAGGTTAGCGTGATTCTTACGGGGCGGGTGGAGTAAAGTTAGGAAATTTTTAATTCCCCGCCGTAGCGGGAGGCCGGCGGGGCCGTTGCTAAGGAAGTGGGAAACGAAAACTACATATCTATCCTTACGACTTTGAACTGAATAAAGTCCCCATTTTTAATATCTTGTGGTATTGATTCCTTGTCGTCTAATTCTATTGTAAATTCTCCTAATTTTACTATTCCCTTTTCTTTGTCTATAAGTTTCCCATTAATTTTGTATCCAAAATAACTATCTAATAATTTTTCAACATAATATTTTTTTTTATCAGATTTATTTATATCATAACAAGCAAACCCCATTAATGGTAATTCTATTTCACCTTCAAACGGATGTGAAAAAACAAGGATGTCTATATTGCCATCAGATAAAATTACATAAGCTTCCTGTGATAAATAATCTATCTTAATTTTTTTCATGCAAATCATTGTGGAAAAATTTATTCAGGTACTGCTAAATTATGAACTTTCTTTTTTAACTTTTTAGCGTTCCTTATGTGGAACGTTGTTATATTCTTTCCATCTCTTGTTAACCCGACAAAAAAATATTTGGCATCATCACCCTTTCCTCCTATATATTTTATATATGCATTCAATTCAGAAACATATATTCCTTCCTTAATTACTATATTAGCATCTTTTATGTATTGTTCCTTAGTATATTTCTTTAATTTTAATACTTTTAAAAACTCATCACGATGCGAGGTAAAGTGTTCTATCAAATGAGCTTCACTTTTAAATTTTAATCCTTTTTGTGCCTTTCTAACTAATGAAATTACACGTTTTATTACCTTTATATCCTTAGGTAATTTAGGTAATTTAGCGAGGTCACCGAGATACGGGAAAATACCGGCATAACTGGCCAATCCACTCCAAAAATTACCATTTTTTATTTCAATGGTACCGGAAACGGCATCCGCAATTCCGGTAGGATCAAATATTCCGGCAATATCGAGTGCTGCAACTAAAACATCATCTCCTTGTACCGTAAGGTTGCCTCCGATATCTCCCAAAACTTCACCGGCATCTACTTTAATATCAATAAGATCAGTTTTAATGGTTACACTGGAACCATTTGTACCCAACAAAATAATATCCTCCGGCCCTTTCCCGTTGGGGTCAAACATTCGAATAGGGTTATTGAGCGTGTAATTATATGGTGAAAACCTAGGATACTTCTCCGCCAGCGGGTCCACACTCAGCCAACGGGAAAGCACGGGGTCGTAGTAGCGGGCGCCGTAGTAATAGTAGCCGGTTTGCTTATCGAGTTCCTTGCCGTTGAACTTGTAGCGCGTGGAGAAGGGCCCGCCGGCGCGTTGGGCGGCCGGTTGGTAGCGGTAAGCCGTATTTTCCCTTATCACTTCCACAGGCGGGCGGTTGGTGGAATAAAGTTAGGGAAATTTTTTATACTCGCCGGGGGTGGGAGGCATTGTCGGGGGA
>WFZS01000093.1 GCA_015489465.1 Bacteroidales bacterium
ACACAGGACAACCGCTTGATTTATTTGATATGATAGACGGTGGCGACGGCGCTTTCTGCTTTTGGGACAACAACGAGGCATCCATTTACATTACTTCGGTCTATTATAATCAATATACCGCTTACAGTAATGGCAATTACGTTTCGTTTTTCGGTGGGAACAGCGGGACGTTTATCAGTCCTGCCGATTATGATTACAATAACAATATTCTCTATTCCAATGCAGTGGGATTTTTCGGTAACAACCCGAACCGGCTGCTGAGGGTAAAGAATATCCCTTTTAATCCGTCGGAACAACTCATCGACATTGGAACCGGTCTTACGGTACCCTTTAGTGCCGTTACCTATTCCCGTTTTGCCCCTACAGGAACCTCAACCCTTTTTGTAGGAACCGTTTCGGGCAGGCTGTACAAAGTGGAACATGCAGATACCAATCCCGAGACCACAGAGATAGGAAGCCCCGATTTTCCGGAGGCAAATATTTCGTGTATCGCATTGGGACGGTCGGAAGACACATTATTGGTTACTTTTTCCAATTACGGGGTTTCGTCGGTATGGCAAACCTACGACGGAGGAGCCACCTGGCAGGAGAAAGAGGCAAACCTGCCGGATATGCCCGTTCGCTGGGCTCTGTATCATCCGCAAAATCCGGGTCAGGCTCTGTTGGCAACGGAACTCGGTGTTTGGGCAACCAATACCCTTATGGAAGATGAAACCGAATGGGCTCCCGCTGTTGACGGAATGGCCAATGTAAGGGTGGATATGCTGAAAATACAGAGCGGTACCAATATGGTATTGGCTGCAACCCACGGCAGGGGATTGTTTACCGCCACTTACGACCTTGACATTTATACGGGAACCGGAGAACATACCGTAAAAACAGAAAATCTGAAAGTTTATCCCAATCCCGCCCGCCAAAACGTAACGGTTACCGCCCGGAATATTCCCGACGGAATAGTACAATTAACAATTTATTCGATAAGCGGGAAACCTGTCTTGATAAAACAGATAAACGTAACGGGAAATGCCCTGAAAGAGCATTTGAACCTCAGGGGAATTGCTTCGGGCAGTTATGTTGTTTCGGTAGAGGGTACCAGTGTTAGAATAAATACAAGCCTTTTGGTGCGTTAGGAGGGTTTTCCGGATGTGAGTTCAGACCTCCTGACTTGTTCGGATTAATACAGTAAATATCAAGGGATTGTTATTTTTGTGTCGTAAAATAGAAAAGTATATATTAAGAAAGGAGTATTTTACGATGCAAATGCAATTACCATTATTTCCTGACAAGACGAAGTTATTATCATCGAGTTGGGGTGTATTTGAAAAAGATGATTATGTACATTATTTACATAACGGTTCTCCGGTACACATGCACCATAGAGACGATATAAAGACATATCGTTACGTAACGGCCACCTTAATAGTAAATCATTCGTGTAGTGCCAAAAGGCTAAGCGAGGTATTTGGTGTAGGTTCATTCAATTTTAATCGTTATGCCAGGATGTTTCGCGAGAAAGGAGCAGAAGCTTTTTTTGGTGAAGACCAGCGAAGAGGCAGACGCCATGAACTTACAGACGAGAAGTTGCGCAAGGCACAAGAATTATTAAACAACGAAACTTCACAGGCAAAGACAGCGAGAATGATAGGTGTAAGTGAAGGGACTATTCGTTATCATTTGAAAAAAGGGAATTTAAAAAAAAAGAGCTAAACGGTACAGACTTAATCACACCAAGTCAAAGGAATGAAGCTGACATACGAGCAGAAGAGGGTTTTGGAATAGCTACGACAAATGTTATTGAAAGAACGCTGGCAGCCGTTGGTCAAATAAAAAGTGCTTCCATAAGATTTATTCCAAGTGAAGGCGTTGATTTCGGTGGTGTTTTATTTTTACTTCCCTCCTTAATTTCTGCAGGATTATTCAGTTACAAATCGCATTATCAAGAGTTGGGCGGATATTACAGTTTGGATCATATCATAACAGGTCTTTCGTTTTTATATTTAAGCAGAATAAAGAATCCTGAACAACTCAAACATTACTCACCGGGAGAATTAGGCAAACTCATCGGATTGGATCGTCTGCCGGAAGCAAAAACCCTGCGTAAGAAAATACGCCAGATAAGCTTGCAAAACAAAACAAAATCATGGAACAGAGAGCTTGCCAAAAACTGGGTTGAAGAAGAAGATAATACATTTTATTATATAGATGGCCACGTAAAAGTTTACAGTGGACATAAAGCAAATCTTGGCAAAAAACATATTTCCCGTTTGAAATTGTGTTTGCCAGGGATGACCGAATTTTGGGTAAACAATTCCGAGGGGTTGCCTTATTTTGTGGTGACGGGTGAAGTAAACGAGAAATTACAGGAAATGATACTAAACAAAATAGTAAAGTACTACCCATTTGTCAGACCAAAAATAGGTTATTCTTAGTTGAATTTTTATTATTATTTGTGTTGTTAAAACTGTTCATTTTGGGGAAAAACCCCATGGGGTTTTTCCCCAAAATGAACAGTTTCTGATTTCTGTTTTTTTCTAATAACATCATCTTTAAGATGCTTTTTTGAACAATTCTATCGGACGAATCCGGCCTATCCCTTGATGGAATTTCTCATAATTGTAATACTCAAAAAATTCTTTTAAACCTTTATACAAGTCTAAACCATCTTCTGCCGGGTTCAAATATACATAATCCTGTTTTACAGTTCGCCATAGCCTCTCGATGTATATATTATCCAAAGCTCTGCCTTTCCCGTCCATACTGATTCTTATCTTGTTATATCTTAAATAATCAACCCATAGTGCACATGTAAATTGACTACCTTGATCAGAATTTATGATTTCTGGTTGCCCATATTTTGCTATCGCCTGTTTTAACACTGATAATACATTCTCTGCATCCAGACTGTTTGAAATATCCCAAGATACTACAAATCGACTGTAATGGTCAATAATGGCTGTTAAATACATAAACCCGTGTTGCATTGGAATATATGTAATGTCAATACCCCATACTTGATTAGGCCTGACAACTTTCAGCCCCTTTAATAAGTATGGATATATGTATTTAGCATTACCCAATCTACTTAGATTTTTCTTTGGATAGATAGCCATAACCCCCATTCTCCTTAACAACCGACGAACTCTTTTATGATTTACTTTATACCCTTTTGTCTTCAAAAAATCCTGTACTTGTAAGACCCCATGAGTAGGATAATCAAGATAATGCTCATCAATTAATCGCATAATGTCCAGGTTCTCTTGTGATTCAACTACAGGTTGATAATAAACGCTGCTCCTGTTTACACAGGCTAACTCACACTGTCTGCGGATGCTTAACTGTTCATCCCTAGTTATCAAAGCTCTACGTTCTTCCATCGTCAGATCCTGTTTAAGTTTTTTTTTAACCAATCACGCTCTACTTCCAGTTGACCTATTTTTGCATAAAGCTTCTCCCTTTCTTGTTCAAAATCAACCTCTGGTGATTTGGTCTCAAAAATCTCCGAAGAACGGTCAATAAACTCATTTTTCCATTTGGAAATTAAATTGGGATGTACTTGATATCTTTTCGATAACTCTGACAAAGTCTCCCGTTCCTTTAACGCAGATAAGGCAACCCGTGCCTTAAAAGCTGCTGTAAATTTTCTTCTTTTTGATTTCATAATTCCACTGCTAAAATTAAACTTTTTTTCAACTTAACCAGTGGTCTGATTTTTGGGGAGTATTATAATATATATGTAAATATTTATCGGCTAGTTCTAGTATCAGTTCCCTATAAAAACTAGTCTCTGAGTTATTTTGTAG
>WFZS01000094.1 GCA_015489465.1 Bacteroidales bacterium
GTAAAAAACTTAAATTGTTTGTTGGCATTTACCAAAGCAGTTATCATATCCATACTGTTTTGAAAATGCACGTTATCATCGGCACTTCCGTGAATCAGCAAATAATGCCCTTTAAGCTTGTCAACATGATTGATGGGAGAGTTATCATCATAACCTTTGGGATTATCCTGAGGTTTCCTCATAAACCTTTCGGTATAGATATTATCGTAATAACGCCAATTTGTTACCGGAGCAACAGCTATTGCCGTACTAAACCAATCAGCTCCTTTCAGAATATCCAAACTTGACATAAAACCTCCGTAACTCCAACCGAAAACACCTATATTATCTTTATCCACATAAGGAAGTTTTGAAAGGTAACGGGCAAAAGCTATATGGTCAATATTTTCATATTTTCCCAATTGAAGATATGTCATCTTTTTAAATTCACTGCCTCTTGCTCCGGTTCCCCTGTTATCAACGGAAACCACTATAATACCATTCTCGGCAAGCATTTGGAACCAGAAATAATTGCTCCAACCCCAACTATTGGTAACCGTTTGCACTCCCGGACCTCCGTAAATGTATAGCAACACAGGATATTTTTTCGTGCTATCGAAATCGGGAGGCAAGATTTGCCATGTATTCAAACTTATTTGCTTTCCGTCAGGGAGCGTTATTACAGAGTCGGTAAATGACGAAAAAGTCTTTTTACTCAAATCATATTCTTCCATCATTTTCACAAACTCTTTATTATCTTCCAAAACACGCAACTCTTTCCCTTTATTATTATTCATTGTTATATAAGGAGGTGTATTGGCATCGCTGAAAGTATTTATGTAATATTTATAATTCGAGCTGAAATTTGCATCATTGGTTCCAAGTTTTCCGGATAATTTCTTTCGTTTACCTTTTAGGTTCACAACATAAATATCCCTGTTTATGGGGGATGATTCCGCACTTTGATAGTAAACGTTTCCTTTTTTAGCATCATAACCGTAAACTTTCATCACATCCCAATCTCCAGAAGTAAGCTGTTTTACAAGCTCACCTTTCATGTTGTAATAATAGATATGATTGTATCCATCCTGTTCCGATGTCAACAGAAAACCTTTTTTACCCGGTAAAAATGTCAAATCATCGGTAATGTCAATATAATATTTATCATCTTCACTGTACAATGTGGATGTTTTACCTGTGGAGGAATTGGCAAGCAAAATATCCAAGTGGTTTTGCAAACGGTTTAGACGTTCTATTGCCAAAATATTGGGGTCCGTTGTCCATTTTATCCTGGGAATATAGATATCGGTATTTTCTCCGGTATCCATTTTACGGGCTTTTCCGGTTTTCATGTCGTAAACATAAATATCCACTATCGAATTATCTTCTCCCGCTTTGGGATATTTGTAAGTATATAACTTCGGATACAGAGTGCCGTAAAAGGTCAAAGTATATTGTTTAACACGGCTTTCGTCAAAGCGGTAATATGCAAGTTTATTACCGTCGGGCGACCAGAAAAACGCTTTGGTAAAGCCGAATTCCTCTTCGTAAACCCAATCGCATGTTCCGTTAATAATTTTATTCTTTTCTCCGTCTGTTGTTATCTGCTTTTCTTCACCTGAAACCAGGTCCTTTATAAATAAATTGTTGTCCCTAACAAATGCCACCTTATCACCTGCCGGATTGAAAGTTGCCAAACGTTGTTTTCCTTTTTTGTCCGACAGTTTGGTCATTTTACCTGTTTTTTTATCATAAACATAAAAAACGGACTTTCTGGAATGGCGGTAAATGGATTCCGTTTGTGTAGGTATTAAAAACTTGGTTCCGTCTTCACTTATTTTGTAAGAGCTCAATCTGACAGGCTTATCTTCACCTTCGGGAACCAGTTTGTCTTTATCCAAAAGCACACCCACGGAATCACCTGTTTTATAATCGTAAACTACCAAAGACCCGTTTTTTATTATGGCAAACTCATTGCCGTTTTTTAAGGAATTGATACCATGAACGGTTTTAGGATAAAATTTATATTGATGCCATATTTCATCCAGTGTTATTTTTTTCTTTGAGTTTTGTGCATTTACCATAAATCCAGAACCCAAGAAATAAATCGCAAAAAGAATTATAAATTTTTTCATCACTTGTAATTTTATTTTTTTTTGACACGTTCAAATATATAGCATTTTTACATTTGCATTTGTAAACGACAGATAATATTGTGATGAATCTTTTTTACAGAAAGTTCGGTGAAAACAGTGCCAAACAGGTTATCATTCTACACGGATTATTCGGAAGTTCGGACAATTGGGTGACATATGGAAAACGCTTGGCTGAAAAAGGATATGAGGTCTATATTCCCGACCAAAGGAATCACGGCAGATCGCCGCATAGTGATGTATTCAATTATTACGCTTTAACGGAAGATCTTTTTGATTTCATGGACCAACACGATATAGAAAATCCCGTAATAATAGGTCACTCTATGGGTGGCAAAGTTGCAATGATGTTTGCTTTGGAAAACCCTGCACTTGTAAAAAAACTTATAGTTGTGGATATTGCTCCTCAATCTACCGGACCGAGGTCGGTACATAAAAAAATATTTGCAGCCATGAGAAGTATCGACACCGGCAAAATAAAATCAAGAGCGGAAGCGGATAAATTGTTGCAAGAGTATATACATGAAGAAAGGATAAGGATGTTCATCTTAAAAAATCTACGCAGAGATGAAAAAGGAGGTTTTAGGTGGGCCATTAATATAAATGCAATAGAAGATAACCTGAATTTTATATTTGACTCAATAAAGTCATCATCCGCGTTTACAAAACCTTCACTTTTCATTAGAGGCGGCAAATCGGATTATATACGCCGGCAAGACGAAAAAATAATTAAAGAACTTTTCCCGAATTCGAAAATCGTAACTATTGAAGGGGCTTCACATTGGGTACATGCCGAAGCTCCGGACAAATTTTTCGAGATAACATACGATTTTCTGGAAAAACCTTGATTTACTCCGGAATTTACAAAACATTAAGTCTGTTGGCATCTTGTTTAATAAAAATAAACAGCAGTATTGTAAAAGCCCATAATGACGAGCCGCCGTAACTGAAAAACGGCAAAGGAATACCCACAACAGGCATTAAACCTATTGTCATCCCTATATTCACGGCAAAATGAAAAAACAATATTGACGCGACACCATATCCGTAAATACGGCTAAATTCCGACCGCTGACGTTCCGCAAGATAAATTATACGTATTAAAAGTGCCAAAAACAATCCGAAAAGTACAAGCGAACCGACAAAGCCTCTTTCTTCACCAACGGTACAGAAAATAAAATCGGTACTCTGTTCCGGCACGAAATGATATCTGGTAAGCATACCTTCTTTAAATCCTTTACCCCAAAATCCTCCGGAGCCAATAGCTATTTTGGACTGATTTACATTATAGCCCACTCCACGCGGGTCGTTTATCATTCCAAGTATTATTTTAATCCTGTTACGCTGGTGAGGTTGTAAAACATTTTCGAAAACATAATTAACACTGAAAACAAACATTACCGCTGCCAGGAAAAAACCTGCTACAAATTTGTAATTCCTTCTGATTTTATCCGACAACCAAAACAAGAATCCGGTTATAAGTGCAAGAAAAACAATAACCGCTACTTGACCGTACAGAAGTGTTACGACAAATAAAACAGCCATCAAAAGTCCTACAAGCATAAAAACTCCGGAAACACCTTCCCTGTACAACACGAAAACAAAAGACGCATAAACCAATGCCGAACCGGTATCATTTTGTAATAAAATCAAAGTGGCGGGAAGAAATATAATCCCCACAGCAATTATTTTTGTTTTTAAATCGCGTATATCTATGTTTAAGGTACTTAGAAATTTTGCTAAAGCCAAATTCGTTGCAAACTTGGCAAATTCCGAAGGTTGTATGGCAAAGCTCCCTATTTGTATCCAAGATTTGGAACCAGCAACGGTCTTTCCGAAAATCAAAACCCCGATAAGCACCAATATTATAAAACCGTAAAACCAATATGCAAAAGCGCTAAAAAATTTGGCATCTATAATCATAATGGTTATCGCGAGTATTACCGCTAAACCAATCCACAGCAACTGCTTTCCGTAACGTTGCGAAAGATCGAGCATAGGAGCATTAGGATCGTCAAAAGTAGCCGAATAGATACTCAACCACCCGTAAAATACCAAATAAAGATAGAGTATAACCGTTAACCAATCGGTATTAGCTAAAATATTTGCCCCTTTTCTCATTATTCTTCACCCTTGCTTTTTGTGTTTTTATTGTGAATCAAATCACCTTCCATAATTCTTTTTTCGAGTTTTTTTCTTTTTATTTCTCCCGTTAAATATTTTTCAATAATCAAACTTGCGATAGGTGCAGCCCAACGCGAACCGTATCCTCCGTTTTCGACCACTACAGATACGGCTAATTTAGGATAACTTTTGGGTGCAAAAGCTATAAATAAGGAATGGTCCTCTCCGTGAGGGTTTTGTACCGTACCGGTCTTTCCACACTGTTCCAAGCTATCCACTTCGTAATAATGTGCAGTACCATGCTCTTTGGCAAAAACATCACGCATGGCATCTTGAACAATATTAAAATATTTGGGTTCAACGGCAGTATAAACCTTAGTGGTATATTTTGCCAACAAACTGTCTTCACCCTCGGCTTTTTTCAAAAAATGCGGCGGATAATAATAACCTTTGTTTGCTATCGCCGCTGCCAGGTTTGCCAACTGTATAGGAGTAACCAGAATTTCACCCTGCCCTATTGCCAACGAACGTATTGTTAAGGCATTCCAACTGCCTCTGTAAACTTTGTCAAAGTACTCTGCCGAAGGTATATTTCCTCTCTTTTCATAGGGAATGTCGGTATTAAATTTTTTACCGAAACCGAAACTTCTAATGTTGGAATACCATTTTCTATAAGCATTATGAACACCTCCCAACGAAGGTTTATTCATCAAACTTTTAAATGTATTCCAAAAAAACGGATTACACGATTGTTTTATGGCTTCATTAAGTCTGAGAGGTGTAACATGATAGTGAGTACATTTAATAGGTGTAGATTCGGGACCGTTACAACTAAAACTGGTGTAAGGCGTTATAGCCCTTTCCTGTAATGCCACTAACGCATTTACCATTTTAAATGTTGAACCCGGAGGATAAGTTCCGGATATTGCCCTGTTAATCAAAGGCTTTAAGGAATCTTTTTGTAATGCCACATAATTTCGTGACCTGTGTCTGCCTATCAAATCGTTAGGATTAAAACCCGGACTACTAACCATAGCAAGTATTTCACCGGTTTCAGGTTCTATAACAACAATACTTCCTGTTTTGTTTTTCATCAACTTTTCGCCATATTGCTGAAGCTCTGAATCGATACTCAAAACCAAATCTTTTCCCGGAACCGAAAGAGTATCATATTTACCGTTTTGGTAACTTCCTTTTTCACGGTTATGGACATCCACCTTGACCATCCTCACCCCTTTTTTCCCTCTCAACAATTTTTCATAAAACCTTTCGATACCCGACTTACCTATATAATCACCGGGTTTGTAATAACTATCTTTTTTAAGGTCTTGTGTATTAACTTCTCCAACACTACCCAACAAATGGGCTGCTATAGGCATTGTATATTTTCTTAAAGCCCGTCGTTGAACGAAAAAGCCTCTATATTTATACATCTTATCTTCGATACGGGCATAATCCTCTTTTGATAACTGTTTAAGAAATACCGACGGTTTATACCTCGAATAATGTTCGGCTTTTTTCATTTGTTTAACAAAAAAAGAAGTGTCAATTTCCAAAAGCGAACAAAATTCGTCTGTATCCATATCCTTTACCTGTCGCGGTATCACCATTAAATCATATACGGCATCATTATAAACTATCAACTTATTATTTCTGTCATAAATTCTTCCACGCCTGGGATATTCGGTAATTTGCCGCATTACCAACCCTTTTGCTTTATCACTTAAAGAAGGGCTTACAACTTGCAAATTATACAGTTTAATCAAATATGTAATTGCAACTGTAATGAATATCAGTATTATAACATATTTTCTCGAAGAAAAATCTTTCTTATACATTAATTCCCTTTACCTTTTTTGCTTGCCGAATTTATAAATTACAAAAGTAGCTATTTAAAATTTTTTAATTGTTAAAAATACCGTACATAATTAATTACTTTTTAACTAAAACCGGGTTTAACCGCAAAGGTTTGCATTAAGGTTAAGAAATATATTCAAATCGCCAAAAAAACACAGAACCTTAATTAACAACAAGTTCGGCAAACTTTCCCATTTACGATTTTTTAACTTTGCTATTATTAATTTTCTTTACTTTTGCAAAAATTCCAAAACAAGGTTATAATTTACAAATAAAATAAGATTATGAAAAGAGTATTGGTGGCCACGGGTGGTGGAGATTGTCCGGGATTGAATGCTGTAATTCGTGCAATTGTTTACAGAGCATCGCAAGAAAAAGATTGGGAAGTTTTGGGTAGCATTCAAGCATTTAACGGTGTTTTGTGGGAACCGCCGGAAATTGTCGTTTTGGATAGAAAGAAAGTTGCGGGTATTCATTTCAGAGGTGGTACTATAATAGAAACTACCAATATTGGAGGTCCTTTTGCATGGCCTGTTAAAAATGACGACGGGACATGGACTACCGTTGACCGCTCGGACGAAATGATTCGTAAGATAAAATACATGAACATAGATGCGGTCATCAACATTGGCGGTGACGGTTCACAAAGAATTTCCAAAAGGCTTTATGATAAAGGTTTAAATATAATAGGTGTTCCCAAAACCATTGATAATGACTTGAGATCAACAGATTCTACTTTCGGTTTTCAAACCGCTGTCCAGGTAGCAACCGATGCCGTTGACAAGCTGGTTACCACTGCCGCCAGTCACAACCGTGTTTTCTTCCTTGAAGTTATGGGACGTGATGCGGGATGGATAGCTCTTAACGCCGCAGTGGCAGGTGGTGCCGAAGTATGTTTGATTCCCGAAATACCTTATGACATAAATAAAGTTTTCGAAGCTCTCGAAAGACGTTTTCATCATGACAGAGGTTTTGCCGTTGTTGTAGTAGCTGAAGGTGCAAGACCCATAGACGGAGAAACCGTTTCGGAAAAATCCGACATTGTCGGATATGAAAATAAAATTTTAGGTGGTATTTCACGTAAAATAATGAAAGACCTAAAAAAAATCGGATTTAAAAGAGAGATGAGGGAAACGGTTTTGGGTCACTTACAAAGAGGGGGAGTTCCCATTGCTTACGACAGGGTTCTTTCGGCTCAATTCGGTGTAAAAGCTTTCGAAATGGTTCTTAATAAAGAATACGGTAAAATGGTTTCTTATCAACATCCTAATTTTGTAGGTGTACCTTTCGAAGAAGCTATTAAAGAACCGAACCTCGTTACACCCGATACAGCCCTGGTAAAAACAGCCAGGGGATTGGGTATTTGTTTAGGCAACTAATTATCATCATATTTTTAACATAAAAACAACAATTATGAACACTGACAAATTAACAATTTATCTGGTAAAGCTAATACCCTTGATGGAAAAGTGGGGGCTTAAGCTTTTAGGTGCTGTAGTAGTACTTATTATTGGTTTTTGGATAATAAAAATTATCACAAACCAAACGCAAAAACTAATGAACAAGAAAAAAATGGATGAATCGCTCAAAGGTTTTCTTTCGGGCATGATATCCATTTTGCTTAAAACTCTGGTAATAATAAGCGCTTTGGGCATGATGGGTGTCGAAATGACATCATTTATTGCCATCTTGGGTGCTGCAGGTTTGGCCGTAGGTATGGCTCTGTCTGGAACCTTGCAGAATTTTGCCGGAGGTGTTATGATTTTAATTTTCAAACCGTTTAGAGTAGGCGATTTTATTGAAGCACAAGGCTATATGGGTGTGGTTAAAGAAATTCAAATTTTTGTAACCGTACTTACCACACCGGATAACAAAACCATAATCATTCCCAACGGTGGGCTTGCTACCGGTTCTTTGACAAATTTTAGCGTACAGCCTTCGCGCCGTGTTGACTGGACGGTAGGAATTGCTTACGGTGACGATTACGACAAAGCCAGAAATGTTGTGCTCGATATTTTGAAAAACGACAAAAGAGTTCTTTCCGATCCCGAACCTTTTGTTGCTCTCGGTGAATTGGCCGACAGTTCAGTAAATCTTACGGTTAGAGCATGGGTAAAAGCCGAAGATTATTGGGGTGTATTTTTCGATTTTAACGAAAAGGTTTACAAAACATTCGCTAAAGAAAATCTTAACATTCCATTCCCGCAAATGGATGTTCATGTCCACTCCGAGTCTTAAAAAAGTATTACTATATTTGAAGACCTTGAGATATTATCTCAAGGTCTTTGTTTTATCTATTATTTCTTATAAAAAAAACATTTATGAAAAGAAAAATTACTCTTTTGTTATTGACTCTAACATTTTTAAGTATAAACAAGATTTACAGCCAATCGGATTTTTACGTTACAACGGGCGGTGAAATGATTTTCTCCTTTGCACCGGATATCGACAACAACGGAATGCCAGGTCAAAGTATAATGAGATGGTCTCCATGGTTCAACTTTCAAAGTTACGGCAATATCGATTTTAACAATTACATGGGGGCATTGTTAGGTATATCAATAAGAAATGTAGGTTTTATAGATGACATGCCCGACGTTAACAACACTCAATTAAAGAAAAAATACCGTACATACAATTTCGGTATCCCGGTTGGTTTAAAATTGGGAATAATGAAAAGATATTTCGTTTTCGGAGGATACGAAATAGAGTTTCCTTTTCATTATAAAGAAAAAACATTTATTAATAATGATAAAATCGACACTAAAATAACCGGTTGGTTTTCGGGTAGAACCGAATGTTGCATGCACACTGTATTTGCTGGAATTCAACTTCCGCACGGTATGAGCGTTAAATTCAAATATTATCTTACTAATTTCTTTAACGAGGATTATACCGAGGTTATTGACGGAAACACCGTAAGGCCTTATGAAGGTAAAAAGGTGAATATTATGTATATTTCGTTGAGTTTTTCATTATTCAAAAATACCCGTTTCGAAACCCCCGTAAATAACAAAATTTATTAAAAGGATATGTCGAATTTCAACCCGGAAAACCAATATAAAAGGCAAATAAACGCCTCTTATGTAACAAGCATAATAAGTATTACCTTAGTACTGTTTACACTTGGTTTTCTGGGTATTATTTTGATTAAAGCACATGCTTTGTCAAAATATATTAAAGAAAATATCGGGTTTGAAGTGGTAATAAAAGACGGCACCAAGCAAGCCGATATTTTTAAACTTCAAAAAATATTTGATTCTAAGGATTACGTTAAATATACCGAATACATTTCAAAAGAAGAAGCGGCAAAACGCTTGAACAAAGCCCTGGGTGAGGATTTTACCGGTTTTCTAGGAAAAGATAACAATCCGTTATTACCTTCGTTGGAAATAAAATTTAATGCCGATTGGACAACAGCCGACAGTTTAAAAAAAATAGAAAACTACATACTCAAAAATAAAATAGTAAAAGAAGTTTATTATCAAAAATCTTTATTAAACGTTATAAACAAAAACGTCAGGAAAATAGGATTAACTCTTCTGATTATAAGTGCAATATTTATATTTATTTCATTTGCATTAATAAACAATACCATAAGATTGGTTGTATATTCAAAAAGATTTATCATTAAAAACATGCAACTAGTAGGTGCCACAAACGGATTTATTACGGCGCCTTTTGTTAAAAAAAGTATTTTACACGGTGCTATAAGCGGTGTTCTTGCAATATTATTACTTTCCGGTTCGTTTGCTTTTTTGAAAGAGAATATTCCGGAACTTCAATTGTTACACGACAGGTACACCACATTGATTTTGTATTTAATAATATTTCTCTTGGGTATCCTAATTTCGGGAGTATCAACGTGGTTTGCAGTTAACAGATTTTTAAGAACAGGTTCCGATAAACTTTACGGCTGATAAAAGTTTTTAAATTACTTTTGCTAAAAATTTTAAAAAAATGAAAAACAATAATAAAAACAAAAATACCGACAGCCTGTTTGCGTTCCATAAAGAAAATTATAAATATCTTTTCTTAGGTCTTATTTTTCTGGCCTTGGGATTTATTTTAATGATAGGAGGTAAATCGGAAGATCCCAACGTGTTTAACGAAGCCATTTTCAGCACACGTCGTTTAACCATAGCTCCTATTTTACTAATTATCGGTTTCAGTATAGAGTTTTGGGCTATTATGAAAAAACCCAAGAAAAACTAGCATCATTTTTACTTTCTAAACTATGGATTTAAATATTCTAACTTCTGTAGCTGCAAGTGTTCAGGGTATTGCAATAACTGCAACACAGGACATGACATGGTTTGAAGCCCTAATAATAGCAATAATAGAAGGTCTAACCGAATTTCTTCCGGTTTCTTCCACGGGACATATGATACTTACCGAGGGTATTTTGGGAATGAAAAGTAATGACTTCGTACAAGCATTTATAATAAATATCCAGTTCGGTGCTATTTTAGCTGTTGTGGTGCTTTATTGGAAAAGGTTTTTTCAATCGCTGGATTTTTATTATAAACTTTTCGTTGCATTTATTCCAGCTGCGGTTTTCGGACTTTTGCTAAACGATTATATTGAAGAACTTCTGGAAAGTGTCTATGTTGTCGCGGTTATGCTTATCCTGGGAGGAATAGTGTTGGTTTTTGTGGACAAATGGTTTAAAGATACCGAGACAAAGGGTAAAAATGATGTGAACTACAAAAATGCCTTTGTTATAGGTATGTTTCAGGTTTTGGCAATGGTTCCCGGCGTTTCCAGATCCGCTGCAACAATTATAGGTGGCATGGTTGAAAAACTTAATAAAAAAGCCGCAGCGGAATTTTCATTTTTCCTGGCTGTTCCTACTATGGTTGCCGCTTCCGGATATAAACTTCTAAAAAACCATGACGCCATAACACACGACAATATAGGAATATTGATTTTCGGCAACGTAATAGCTTTTATTGTTGCCATGTTTGCCATAAAATCCTTTATAAATTTTCTTACTAGCCACGGATTTAAAGTTTTCGGATATTACAGGATTATTGTAGGTTTGATAATTATCATTCTATATTTCCTGGGTATTGATTTAAGCGTATCATAATGGCTTTCGATTTTCAAAAAGGCGAAGTTATTTTAATTGACAAACCTATTGAATGGACATCATTTGATGTGGTAAACTATTTAAGGTCTTTTCTGCGCAGGACTTATGATTTTAAGAAATTAAAAGTGGGCCATGCCGGAACGCTTGACCCTTTGGCAACAGGTTTATTAATTATCTGTACCGGCAAAATGACAAAACGCATAAACGAATTCCAAGGAATGGATAAGGTTTATGTGGGACAAATGAAAATAGGAGCTACAACACCGTCCTATGATAAAGAAACGGAAGAAGACAATCATTTTGACATTTCAAACATTACCAAAGAAGACCTCGATAAAGCGGCAAAAAAATTTACCGGGGAAATAGACCAAATTCCACCGCTTTATTCTGCAGTTAAAATTGACGGCAAACGTGCTTATACCCTTGCACGAAAAAAAATCGACGGCGAAATAAAACCGAGAAAAGTTACTATTCATGAGTTTAAACTCTTGAACACCGAACTTCCTTATATAGACTTTTATGTAAAATCAGGTAAAGGCACCTATATCCGTTCATTGGTACGCGACTTTGGGACATCCATTAACAACGGTGCATATCTTACAGCTTTAAGAAGAACCGCAATCGGCGGATTTAACGTTAAAGATGCATATTCTTTGGAAAGTTTTAAAGAAACCGTTCTAAATGACGTTAAATAAATTTTCTTTTTTAAAATTAACTACTTTAGATTTGTTTTTAAAATTATTGCATAATGAGTGAAAACAAATCAACGAATATTTATATCTATAAAAACACAGGTGAAAAAGACAATTTCAGCAGACAGAAATTTTTAAACTCTTTGATACGTTCGGGAACCAACCCTGAAACTGCAGATAAAATTGCCGATATAATAGAAACAAAGTTATATCCCGGAATAACCACAAAAAAGATTTACAAAATAGCTTTAAAACTATTAAAACAACAAACCGCCGGAGCAGCAGGAAAGTTTGTGTTAAAAAAAGCAGTAATGGATTTGGGACCATCGGGTTATCCTTTTGAGAAATTCCTCGGAAGACTTTTCAAAGCGAGAGGTTATAAGGTTAACGTTGACCAAACGGTTCAAGGGAAATGCGTTTCACACGAGATTGATGTTATTGCGCGTAACGATACTGAACAAATAATGGTTGAATGTAAATTTCACAGTAACAAAGGTCAAAAAAGTGATGTTAAAGTTCCTCTTTACATTAATTCGCGGTTTAAAGATGTGGAACACACATGGATAAAAGACCCGGATTTGGCAGGACTTAAATTTTACGGAATGGTTGCCACCAATACCCGTTTTACGGATGATGCGAAACGGTTTGCGAATTGCGCCGGATTAAAAGTAATCAGTTGGGATTATCCGGAAGGTAACAGTTTAAGGGAATGGATTGACGAAAGCGGATATTATCCCGTAACAGCTCTTCATTCTCTTAATAAAAGCGAGAAAAAACTTCTTTTGGAAAAGGATATCGTATTGTGCCGTGAACTTAATGACAAAAAGGAAGTTTTGAAATCATTGGGGTTCAATGATTTCAAAATTAAAAATGTTTTAAAAGAAGCCGAAGATATAATATCATAAAAACAGGCTCAGGAATCATGATATTTAAAGGATTAAATTATTCCTGAATTTTGTACCCCGTTCTTCAATTTACAAAAGTTTTAACCCGGGGTTACCTCCCGGACATAAATATCCGAATACACTTGTCATTAGTCTTTTCATACTCATGATAAATACGGATTAAAACATAACAACCCTAAAATTTTATTGTTTTACAAATTTACCACTGAAAGTTTTACCGTTTTTAGATATTTTATAAAAATAAATACCTCCCGGGAAAGCACTTACATTAACATTTTGGGAATTTTTTACAGGTCCGGACTTTATTACCTTGCCGGTCATATCAAAAATTTTCAAATTATAAGTTCCGTTGGATGGCAATGAAACGGAAAACTCGTCCGTAACCGGATTAGGATAAATTTTTACATTTCGAAACTCCTTTTCATCAACTGCGGAATAATTACCCGAAGAATAGTAATAATTCGCTTCATTGGATTTAACCCATTCCTTTCCGACGGTTTTAACATAAGAAACCGAATATGTCAACATGTGATTAAAATACATCTTGTTGTTCATATCCAGATAAACGGAAATGTAACTGTAAGGAACAATAAGGTCGGTATATGAATAATCGTTATTATACTGAAATTCTTTTTTCCCCGTTTCCCTCATGGTAAAGGTAATCGTATCGCCTTGGATTTTAGAGTAACTCATTATCTTTTCAACATTTTCGTGATCATCATAATAATACTCTTTTTTAGCTATTTTAAACCATTGGTTTATAGTTTCGAACAGATAATAATCGTCCTCGCGCACCAACTTACCGTCACCGTCATAAACCATTTTCACTTTTAAAGTGGTGTTATAGTCTTTCGGATAATAATCAATATTGGTATGAATAATAACCTCGTCAATAACATTACTGTCATTCAGATAATAAATTTCAAATTCCGCCACATCTTGCCATTCACCCGTATTCTCATCTATCTTCTCGGCGGTTAATACCGTAACAAGTCCGCTTTCATTCCTGGTAAACAAAAGTTTCATCATGTCTTTCCATTCAAAAGTTTCGCTGTCAAGATAAACGATATCTATCTCGGTTAACATTTTTTCCTCATCGTAAACAAAGTTTGCCTTAATGCCCTCAATCCATATAGCATTATTGTAATAGTAAGAAATAATCGCGCGTTTAACGGTTTCATCCTGGTTATATTTCATCTCCAACTTCATCACATCATTCCATTCGTTTGTTACGGTATCTTTTTTGGCAAACATTTCCACATCCGTTTTTCCGTTGTCTTTATAAGTAAAATAGGTAAGGATATCATTACCTAATGAATCAAGCATTCCTCCCAAAGTCTCTTTTGTCCAATACACAATCGAATCCATTTGCTGCTTTTCTTGTCTAAAAGTAAAATCGCCGTTATTTATCGTAACAACATTCAACAGCTGTTTTAAAGCAAACTTTTCCACCGGACGTTGTGCTCCCGATTTATACACTAAATAATTTACAAAACGTGAGTGCGGATTCAAATCGTTTTTAAAAGATTGGGCATTCAGTTGAAAACTTAGTATTAAAATTAAAAAGACGGTAATTTTTTTCATTTTCCGGCGATTTTTAAGTTAGAACGGTTTAAATG
>WFZS01000095.1 GCA_015489465.1 Bacteroidales bacterium
CAAATTCCCATTAAAAATAAAGCAAAAGCTGAAAATCTAATCGGCGATAAAAGTTTTCGAATTACAAATACCCCTCTTGATTTTAAAACCATAAAAAACATTTCGGAAGTTTTCATCGTAGATAATGAAAACAAAAAATATATACCCAATCCGAAAGATTATGTTTTGAAACAAGAGAAGCTGGATAATGAAGAAAAGGAAATAGTTAAACAATTGGAAGGGAATTCCCTTGATATAAAAACAAACTTCACAGACAATTTCAGTTATTTTCCTAATTTTGTCGAAAAAGAAGGCATAAGCCGTTTCCTGTTTCATAACGAAAAGGAATGGTTGCCTTATGATTATGATGAAAAAGAAAACCCACAAGGCGTATTTATCAAATTTGAACGTGTGGGTATAACCAAAGCAAAAGACGGTAAAACCTTAAACAATGCTTTTTACAAACAAGTTTTTTTTAAGATGAATGATCCTTATAGTTTTGGTATCATTGCCGAATTTGACGATAGTTTTGATTTGAATAAAACCAAGGCATTTCCTTTTGTGCCGATGGGAACGGAAAAAAGCATGTTTCATATTACTTTTGAAGAAGTTGATAAATTAAGGGAAATAGAAATTCCTGCATTTAATCAGCAAAAAATAGTATTATTATCAGATGCATTTATAGAAAATCACAATCTTACGGATTACGATTTTGCTATTTCGGAAACCAAAACTTTCCGTTTTCTCCAAACACAAGTAGAAGCGGGAAACAAATATTACAGCGAAGATCCTTTAAAAAAAGGAAATAAAACATTCATACGCAGTAACAAATTCAACCTCTTTGAAGCCGGTTCTGTTTTTTACTTCAAAGATGTAAACCGAATGGATAACTTTTTCAACAAACTAAACAACGATAATTTTATAAAAATAGGGTATAATAAAACTTTAAAAATCAATTAATTATGAATATTACAACATACAAAATCGAAGCATTAACCAATATGCATGTGGGAAGTGGTGACACCAACTACGGTGTTATTGATAACCTTGTCCAAAGGGACGTAACCACCGGATTACCAACTATTAACGGCTCAAGTATCAAAGGTGCGCTAAAAGAGTTTTTTGAAAATCGTAACATACCTGATCTTAAAGAATTTTTCGGCTCAAATGACAACAACGCCGATTTCAAGTTTTTGAGTGCCAAACTTTTGGCAATTCCTTTGCGTAGCAACAAAAAAAATTATTTTTTGGCTACTGCTCCTATGATTATCAAACAACTTAAACAAGATGCGAAACTTTTCGGTTTTACGGATAATACAGCCGCATTTGACAAATTGGCACCTGAAACCGGACGACCTATCGTATTTACAGATCCAACAGGATTAATAGTAGAAAACTTTGATAATTTTCAACAAGAAAACAATCAAGGGGAAACTATTTTTGGAGACATTGAAAATTTAATTTTCCTACACGATGACGATTTCAAAGAAATGACAGACGATTTTAATTTGCCCGTTATTGCACGCAACAAGGTGGGCGAAAACAAAAACCTTTGGTATGAACAAGTAGTACCAAGTCATAGCTTGTTCTATTTTACGGTTATAGGTAATAAGAACAATCCTGATATTTTTATCTCATCTTTTGAAGATAATATTGTACACATCGGTGCTAATGCCACTGTCGGTTACGGTTTTACAAAAATTTCCAAAATCCAATAGTTATGAAAAAAAGAATAGAAGAATATTTACCAAAAGCAATTGACATCATCAGTAAGACAGGAATAGCAAATAATAGTAACGAAGTAGATAGCAAATTCAACGGCTACTTTTCATCATTGGGTGCCGCCATGGTACTTTCAGGCATCAAACCGGCATTAGCATTTTATTCCAATACCAAAACCGCCAAAGAACGGGTTAGGATCCTTAAAGCCATTTACCGTTTGGTCATTGAAGATAGAGATAATGTCAAGGAAACGGATTTATTACATTATTACATAGAACACGAAAACGAACCCATGTTGAAATATAAAATCATAGATGCTGCAACAGCATTAAAGTTAGCAATACGAACTTATAAATTTAAAGACTAAAACTATGGCACGTTATAAAAATATCGGACTGTTATTCTACAAGCATTATTTCAATGAAACAGATTTAAAACATTATGATAATGACAGACAACAGAAGTCAGTTGATGATGAAAATAAGAGCATAATAAATGCAAAAAACAAAGACATCTTTAACAGTGTTTTGGAGAACACTGCTTATAAAGATTTAGGTAATCAACAATTTGATTTAACAACGGTTTATCCGGGGCTTTTTACCGGTTCCGGTTATCCGCATGAAGCCAATATTGAAGGGGAACTCAAACTCGGCTTCTTTTTTGACTATACCACAGGATTGCCTGTTATTCCCGGTTCGTCGGTTAAAGGTGTCTTGCGCGATGCGTTTGAAAAAGCAAACGGCGAATATGTAAAAGATTTACTCCAAGATTTAGGTATAAATAGCGATAATTTGAAGGATATGTTTGAAAAAGTTAAAGTGGATGGACAAAGAG
>WFZS01000096.1 GCA_015489465.1 Bacteroidales bacterium
CGTCATTTATGATTGTTGAAAATTTATTTTCTTCTCTCTACCAATGACGTTGTTTTATATAACTGTATATCAGAGCGTAAGGATTGTCACGCTGAGCCTGTCGAACGTGTGACAGTGGGCAGGCAATTTTCCTTCCCCGCCACCCTTCGGACAACCCCGCCACTATTCGACAAGCTCATAGTGACACCTGCCTAATGTACCGCTATAACGTCATTTACCGATTGTTGAAAATTTATTTTCTTTTCTCTACCAATGACATCTTTTTAAATGCTTGTAACTCAATCTGTAAAAAGTGCGTATGGTTGTCACGGTGAGTGATGCGACCTTTGGGAGCATCGTATCGAACCGTGTGTGGGTAGGCTTACACTGCCACCATTCGACAGGCTCATGGTGACACCTGCCCAAAATACCTGCAAAAAGTCATTTATTTCTAATTATAATACTCATAAGTAAAACTTTTTATACAAAGACAATATGTTTTACTTATAAGTAAAACTTAGGCAATTTTCAATAAAAGCCAAACCCCCGGTATTCAATGGGTAACGATACCGAGGGTTTGACTTAAACATTCGGAAAACTTTTCTTAATTCAGCTAAAACTCCTTCTTAACACTACCGCAAGTTAGCATGGCATCACCGAAATAAGGATTTCTTATTTCTTTGGATTCGCTTACCCAGTAAGCACCTTTGTTATCGAAAGCCATAGGGCAAAACTCAAGGTACAACGATGATGTTTTGCTTCCTGAAATCCCAAACATTTCAATAGCTTTTGCAATATTGTCGGAAACAATGCTGAAATGCGAACGTTTCATCTCCAATCCCTTCATCTGTATTATTCCTTTCAGGTTTTCTTTTAAGGGTTTTTCAATTTTCATCCATTGAATATGAGCATCACCTTTTAAAAGCGTCATATCAACATTATCAAGAGCGTCCAGCGTTTTTTGTGCAGCTTCCTCAATAGATTTTCCATCCGATTTTACAAATGCATCTTTAAGTTGTAAATAGCTGTCAACCACTTTGCCGAGCTGTATCTTGAAATCCATTGGGACTTCCGGTTTTGACGGTTTCTTTTTACCGGACTTTTGTGATTTAACATCATCTGTTCTTCCTCCCATATCCATTCCCGGCATGGTATTTACCTTGCCTCCTTCCGGGTTCATCATGCTGGGTTTGCCGGCAAGTTGTGCAGCAGCATCAATGTTGAACACGCCGTTCATGGCAATAACTTCACCCTCTTTCAAACCCGACAGAACCACGTAAAAATTGCCCGCTTCAGGTCCTAAAGTTACCTCGCGATAAACAAAAGTCGGCTGTTTGCGGTTTGGTACCTTAACATAAACGACAGCACGTTTCCCCGTCCACAATATTGCCGATTTGGGTATAAGTAAGTCGTTTGTCTTTTTCATCTTCGATTTTAAAATTCCGGCTGCATACATTTCCGGTTTCAAAAGCTTTTTAGGATTGTTGAGCTCAACTCTAACTTTAGCAACCCTTGTTTTGGGATCAAGAAACGGATCTATATATTTAACTTTTGCTTTAAATGTTTTACCGGGTAACGACTGGATAGTGAAGTTTATCTCATCACCTTTTTGTATCCAGGGCAAATCTTTTTCGTAAGCATCAAACATTACCCAAACCTTATTTAAATCTATAACTTCAAACATGGGACTTCCCACTTTAACGTAGTCGCCTATGGCAACATCCCTTTTGGTAACGGTTCCGGTGATGGGAGATAGCAAATCGAAATAGTGTTGTGTTTTACCGCTGTTTTCCAAATCGTCAATTTGTTGGTCCGTCAAATCCCACAATTTCAATTTTGTTCTTGCCGATTTGTAAAAAGAAGGGTTTGTGTTTTTATATTTTGCAGCTTCCAGCAGTTCACGTTGAGCTGCTATAAGTTCGGGGGAGTAGATTGTGGCCAGTTTTTCGCCTTTTTTCACATCTTGCCCCGTAAAGTTGATATACAGTTTTTCAATTCTTCCTCCGAAACGTGCGGTAAGCTCGGCAATGTTACGTTCGTCGGGTTTAACGGTTCCCAACAGGTAAACTGTTTTTTCGGGAATACCTCTTTTAACCGTAACGGTTTCTATATTGGCAAGAGCAATCGCCGAAGGAGTCAGTGTTATTTCGTCAGGAGAGGATTCTTCTTCCTGTTGTTGTTGCTCTTCCAACGGAATTAAATCCATACCGCAAATGGGGCATTTTCCCGGTTTATCCATTCTTATTTGCGGGTGCATGGAGCACGTCCAGATTGTTTCATCTTTATGTGAATCTGCTGTTACTTCAGTGTGTTCGTTGTTTCCGGAAGAACTTCCTCCAAACATTATCCAACCCAGTCCCAGCCCTATTATCAATGCTGCGGCACCCGTTATCCATGTTTTTCTGTCTAATTTCATGATTTATGATTTTATGTTATTGTGTTTCTAATTTTTATTTACCCATCAGGTATAAGATGAATGCATCAGCGGCATTCTTATCGGCACGTGCTTTTTCCAGTTCCAGCTCATATTTGAGCAGCTTTTTCTCCATGCGCAAAATCTCCTCAAAACCGGTATTACCCGAAACATACTGTGCCTGTAATATCTCCATTGCCTGATGCGCCAAATTCTTTTGCTGTAAATAGAGTTTATATCTTCGTCCGGCATCTTTATAATCGGTTATAACTTTTTCAAGAAGTGTTTCCAGCAAGTTTATCTTTTCTTCTTTTTTATACAATGCCGCCTTCTGACGATAAACAGCTTCATTAACCAAAGATTTGTATTTCTTTCTGTAAATGGGAACCGTGATACCTACTTTGGGGAACAGTATAGCATCTTTCCCGTTAATTGAAGGGTCCAAAGCAGGGTTATCGCTCTCGCCTACAAAGATGTAATCAATACCGATGTTTATCTTTGGAGCACCTTGCTTACGTGAAGCCTTTTCTTTGTTTACAAAAGAGTTATATTCGTGATTGATTGCAGCCAACCTGTGATTTAACTGCAAAATGCTGTCTAAGATTGCTTCTTTTGTCAGAGAATGTCCGGGTACGAAAAGTGTATCCGGAAACATTATTTCACGTTCATTATCAACGTTTAGAAGGTTGTTAAAACCTACTACCCGGTCTTTCATTATGTCTTTCAGGAGTTCCTGTTGATTTTTCAAGTCGGCAAGCTCCATTTCTATCCTCAACCGGTCAACCGACGAAACAAGTCCCGCTTCCACTTTTGCCAATGCCACCTCGTCCAAAAAATTCAACAATCCAATATTCTCATCCGTAATTTCAATGGCTTTACGGGTAAAATAAAGGTTATAATAAGAAGATTTAACATCATAAAAGAGTTTTGATTTTGCATCTTCAAACTCTTCAAGTTTTACATTGGCAACTTCGTCGGCTACACTTCTGTTAGCTCTAAGTTGTCCGAACCACGGGAATACCTGACTTAACGATAATTTAGCCCTTTGCGGACCCACTCGTGTTTCAACGGGTTGGATAAAGTATCCGAAAGCAAGTTGCATATCCTGCAACGAACTAACACGGTCGCCGATTTGCATTGCAGCGAGATATTCGTTGAACTTGGCCTGCAATCCGGGATTGTTTTTGGCGGCAATAACCAGATACCGGTCAAGTGTTTCCTGCGACTTTGCAATCCCTGCAAAGATGAGTATTACCGTTAGTATTAATATTATCTTTTTCATTTCTGTTCGGTTTTATTCTTTTTAATTTTTCTTTCCTGCCACATGCTGTATAACACCGGAACCACAAACATTGTCATCACCTGGAGTATCATTCCTCCGAAAGAGGGTATCGCCATAGGAACCATGATGTCGGAACCTTTACCCACGGAAGTCAAAACAGGTATCAAGGCAATTATTGCCGTCGCTGCTGTCATCATTGCCGGACGAACCCTCTTGCTGCCTGCATGCAGAACCGATTCGCGCACTTGTTCCACGGTTTTTGGCTTTTCTTTTTCAAATACTTGTGTTAAATATGTGCCCATTATCACACCGTCGTCGGTGGCGATACCGAACAAGGCTATAAAACCTACCCATACCGCGACACTGAGATTTACGGTGTGCATCTGAAACAAGTCTCGCATATTGATACCGGAAACGGAGAAATTCATAAACCAGTCCTGTCCGTACAACCACAGCATAATAAAACCTCCTGCGAAGGCAACAAAAATTCCACTGAATACCATTGACGAGGTTGCAACGTTTTTGAACTGAAAATAAAGTATCAGGAAAATCACAATAAGCGATATGGGAACTACCAGCAACAACCTTTTTGTAGCACGTATCTGGTTTTCATAATTTCCGGTGAAAACATAAGTAACTCCTTTGGGGATTTTAAATTCTCCGCCCTCTATCTTTTTGTTTATCAGCTTTTTTGCATTTTCAACAACATTAACTTCCGCAACATTTTCTTCTTTGTCGAAAATAACATAACCCACCAAAAAAGTATTTTCACTTTTTATTAACTGCGGTCCGCGTGTATAGGTTATATCGGCCAGTTCACCCAACGGTATTTGAGCACCTGAGGCAGTGGGTATCAATATTGATTTCAAAGATTCGGGGTCGTCGCGGTATTCACGTGCGTAACGTACTCTTACAGGAAAACGCTCCCTGCCTTCAACGGTTTTTGTCAACGTAACACCGCCGATAGCACTGCTCAAAAATGTTTGAAGGTCTTTTATTGTCAATCCGTAACGTGCTATTGCTTTTCGCTTTATATTAATTTCAAGATATGGTTTTCCAACCACCCTGTCGGCAAAAACGGATTGCGGTTTAATGCCGGGTACTTCTTTAAGAAGGTCTTCAAGTTGGTAACCTACTTTTTCAATCGTTTCGAGGTCGGGTCCGTAAACTTTAATACCCATTGGTGCACGCATTCCCGTTTGAAGCATCACCAAACGTGTTTGTATAGGTTGCAGCTTGGGTGCCGAAGTAAGTCCGGGGAAAGACGAGTTTTTTACAATCTCTTTCCAAATATCGTCGGGAGATTTTATGGATTTACGCCACTGCCTGAAATACTCTCCTTTGGGGTCCGGAACAAGTTCCTCTTTTTTCACAACACGGAAACCTTTATCAGGATTGTAAGTGCTTCCGTTTTTCAAAATATAATTTCCGTCTTTATCCACTTTAAAACGCAATCTATGACCGTCTTCATCAAGCATGTATTCGGATTTGTAATTGATAATATTCTCGTACATCGAAATCGGTGCAGGGTCGAGTGCAGTGGCTGCACGTCCCCATTTTCCAACCACGCTTTCCACTTCGGGAATTGCGTTTACACGTTTGTCGAGAAGCTTTATAACTTCTAGGTTTTCTTCAATACCCGAGTGTGGCATGGTGGTGGGCATCAGCAGGAACGAACCTTCGTCAAGCGACGGCATGAACTCTTTGCCGATACCCGGAAAAGTTTCCGAAACGGCTTTCCAACCTTTGGTGTTACTTATGTCAATACCTATTTTATTAAATCCCGCCGGAATAAATCCGAACATCTTATCGAACCCCTGCCATACCGTTATTCCTAAAACAATAACAAAAAGCGGTATCGATAAAAATTTCCACTTGTTGTTTAGAACCCATCTGAGCATTACGGGATAAAAATGCACTATCGTCATAAGTCCGCCCAGGATAAGACCTACTATTGCAATAACAAAAATAAAGTTGGCGAACTCGCTGTTCATGGCTCCCAAAGGCATCCACTCGATTGCCAGGTAATAAACCAATACCAAAAGTGCTATACCTATGTTTATTTTATTAACCCAATGCTTTTTATTTCCGGGCCACAAATCTTCAAGAATACTGTTCACCCCTATAGCTATTATTGCTATGGCTATCCATGAACCGTAATATATCAGAAAGAAAATGCCTGCAGCTATCAAAGTCGAGTACCATATTCTACTGAAACGCTTTTTGTTAAAAGGCAGCGAGAAAATGATATTTGCAAAAGCAGGAATAATGATAATACCTATTACCAGCGAAGAGAGTAATGCAAAGGTTTTTGTAAATGCCAGCGGTCTGAAAAGTTTACCTTCGGCTTCCTGCATGGCAAACACCGGCAAAAAGCTTACGATAGTTGTTGCCAAAGCCGTAATGATTGCCGATGCTACCTCCGCGCTTGCATTATAGATAATATTCAGGAGTTTTTTCCCCCGTGCACCTTTGTTCTCCGGCATCTCCAAATGCCGTATTATGTTTTCGGTAAAGACTATTCCCACGTCAACCATTACACCGATAGCGATTGCTATCCCCGAAAGGGCAACAATATTGGCATCAACACCAAACTGACGCATTGTGATGAATGTCATCAACACACCGATAGGCAGTAAGCTGGAAATTAACAGCGATGCCCTGAGGTTCATCACAAGGAGCAATACTACTATAATGCTTATCAAAACTTCGTGCGACAATGCCGATTCCAGTGTTCCCAGGGTTTCTTTTATCAAGCCCGTACGGTCGTAAAAAGGTACAATAGTTACTTTCGATACGGTTCCGTCTTCAAGGGTTTTCGAGGGCAGTCCGGGAGCAAGTTTGGCGATCTCTTTTTTAACGTTTTCAATGGCTTCCATGGGGTTTGCACCGTAACGGGCAACAACAACCCCACCGACGGCTTCGCTGCCTCCTTTGTCAAGCCCGCCGCGGCGGGTGGCAGGACCGTAAGTTATATGTGTAACATCTTTCAAACGTACCGGCACACCGTTATGCACAGCAACAACACTTTCACGCAAGTCGTCGAGGTTTTTGATATATCCCAAAGCTCTTACAAGGTATTCGGCTTTGTTAAACTCGATGGTTCTGGCACCGATGTCGAGGTTACTTTTTTTAACGGCATTGATAATCTGTGCAATATTGACACCGTAAGCCTTCATGGCGTTGGGATCGATATCTATCTGATACTCTTTAATAAAACCACCTATTGAGGCAACCTCGGAAATTCCTTTTGCAGACATCAATCCGTACCTCACATAATAATCCTGTATAGTTCTTAATTCTTGGGGGTCCCATCCACCCACGGGGTTACCGTCTTTGTCACGACCCTCAAGGGTGTACCAATAAACCTGTCCCAGTGCCGTGGCATCGGGACCGAGAGCGGGCGTAACACCGTCGGGCAGAGTGCCTGCCGGCAGCGAGCTTAATTTTTCGAGAATACGTGAGCGGCTCCAGTAAAACTCAACTCCTTCGTTAAAAATTATGTAGATGCTGGAAAGTCCGAATATGGAGCTACTGCGTATGGTTTTAACACCCGGAATGCCAAGTAAAGCCGTGGTTAAAGGATAGCTTATCTGGTCTTCTATGTCCTGCGGCGAACGCCCGGGCCATTCGGTATAAATTATTTGTTGATTTTCGCCTATATCGGGGATTGCATCCACCGGAACCGGGTCGCGGGGTAAAAAATCAAGATTCCAATTAAAAGGAGAAGTAATTACACCCCAAATGATGAACGTCGCCAGAAGCAAAAACGTCACCAGTTTATTTTCCAGAAAAAACCGTATTAATTTATTAAGCATGATTTCTTTGTATCGTTTGTTGATAATTCTTTTTTAACGATACAAAGAAAGATAAGACGCTCTGCCGGGGCGTTACACAATTTTGGAAAAGGGTTATATGATTTTTTGGTCGGGTGGAATTTTAAAACTCCCGTTTTTAAAGCAAATATTTGTTCAAGTCTATCAGGTTAAAATTAAAAAAATACTTATCCATATTCTTTTCAATTGCCGAAAGGAGTATGGTTTCAGCCTTAATACCGTTATTATACAAGTTTTCGTAAAGTTTATTTCGTGCGGCCAGAACCTCGGGATTTTCCCAAATATACCGGCATCCCGTTTTTATCAGCCACAATTGCCGCTCCTTTTTCAACGAATAAAAATCGTTGCCGTCTTCACCCGGTTGCAACCATTTTTTCCATCTGTTTGATTTTATAACGGCATTCCACAATACTTCTTTGATATTCGATTTTTTGGCAATTACACCCCTTTCGAATAAATCCTTTTCAATGGAACTCAACTCCATTAGTCCGTCGTATTCGTTTTCGGTAAATTCGGGGCCGATATTTGCCGCGCCCATACCCGATAACGGATAATCCTGCGGGTTATCAACATTGTCGGAATAGTGTCCTTTTATAACACTGCCGTAAGGAGCTGCAGCTTCGGTAAGTTTTTTAGCGACAACAGGGTCGAAAAGTGTTGTATGAAGATCGGTGCCCACTTTGCCTACCACAAAACAGGGCCAAACATCTTCAAGGCCTTCTTTTTTAAGTTCCTCTTTCAATCCTTCCAGAAAACGGTTAAAGACATCCATGTCAGCCAATCCCCCGTGAACTTCTTCGGTACCAACCTCATATGCAATTCGCGGATATCCTTTTTCCCTTCTGAATTTTTCAGCATGCGCAATGAGTTCGACAGTACGTTCAATAACAACTTCAATATCAATTGTTTCCCCTTCCGGTACATTTATATCAACCGTAGGGTCAACATGTATCAGGTCGTATCCTGCTTCGATGGATGCTTCAAATGATTTTTTAACACTGTCCATTGCTTTTTCGAGAGGGCATTTTTCAATTTTCTGGATATCTTTAAGCCACGGTCCGCCGTGGTCAACGGCAATAATAACAGGACCGTTAAAATTTATTAGTCGTGCTTGTTCTCTAACGGTTTTAACAAACTCGTGCTGGGTCATATCGGTATATCCGCCGTCGGTATCAACTTGATTTAACGTTGCTGCAAACTTAATGGGAGCATTTGCTCTTTTGGCTGCACGTAAAGCGGCTTTTATTACGGATATGGAGTTAGGACACGCGGCAAAAACGGTTCTGTTTATTCCCGTTTCTCTTTTTAAAACATCTATTTTTTGCAGAATATACTCCATTAATGATGTGCCTGAGTTAACGGCTTTTTGTCTCAGTTCAATGTTCATGTCAGTAATTTTTAGGCTATTACAACTTGTACACCGGCATCTTCCAATTTTTCCTTTTCCGATGCCGGAATACCTTCATCGGTAATTATTATGTCAATATGGTTGATTGAAGATATTTTTACAAAACTCTTACGCAGGAATTTTGTGGAATCACATACTACAATAACCTTGTCCGATATTTCCATCATTGTCCGGCAGAGTGTTGCTTCGTGGATAACAGGGGTATAAATACCATGCTCGGCATCAATGCCGTCAACAGCAAGAAAAGCAACGTCACAATAGTAATTAAGCAGGTTGCGTTCAGCCATCGGGCCTATTAACGAACGCATTTCCGACCGCATGATGCCTCCGGGAACTATAACTTCAAGATTTTTAAAATCTCCAACCTTGTCGGCTATGGCCAGGCTGTTGGTAATAAGTTTAATATCATTGAATTCTTCAAGATTTTTAGCTACTTCCAGTGTTGTGGAACCGGAATCCATTACAATGGTATAATTATCTTTAATAAAGCTCATTGCCTTTTTTCCGATTCGCTGCTTTTCTTCCTTTTGTCTGTTTATCCTTTGGTTTAATCCCAAATCGTAAGTAACGGGCATTTTTTTCAATGCTCCTCCTCTTGTACGTATAAGAAGACTTTTTTCTTCGAGTTTTGACAAGTCGTTTCTTATAGTAACCTCGCTCACTTTAAATAACTTACTTAAATAATTAACCGATAAATCACCGTATTGTTCAAGTAAATCAAGGATACGCGAACGTCTTTTTAACGTATCTTTCTCTTTTCTGTTATCCATAATTTTATTTACGAAAGGTTTCGAAAGACAAATATAATATTTTTCGTTATAGTAAAAAAGAATGCGGTAAAAGACTTTTGAAAAGGGTTTATCAAATGCGATATGTTAGTTATTGATAACCAATAATGTTATGTTTGCATAACAATATCGGGTTGTTTTAAAAAATTTTTTTAAAAAAATTTAAAATTTATCTTGCAATCTTATGTTTTCTTATTATTTTTGTATTGAAAACTTCAAAACGAAAGGTTTTGTAAAGCTGTATCGTTTAAAAAATTGAATTTATGCAATTGGAAAAATTTAATGTTTATAATGAAATAATACAGCAACCCGATTTGTGGCGAAAGGTGTATAAAGACTTGTCATTGATTAAGGAGGATGTTGCGGAATTTATAGCTAAGTCAGTGGGTGAAAACGGTGAAGTTGTTTTTACGGGTGCCGGCTCTTCCTTTTTTGTAGGAGAAATGGTAGCCGGAATTTTTCAAAAGGAAACAGGTTATAGTTCCAAAGCCGTTTCATCAACTGAAATTCTTACGCATCCAGATCATTACATAGCAACCGGCAAACCTGTTTTGCTGGTTTCATTTGCACGTTCGGGAAACAGTCCCGAAAGTGTAGCGGCAGCAAAAACCGCCCAAGTAATAAATCCCGATTTATCACACCTTATTATTACTTGTAATAAAGACGGAGAACTTGCCAAAACTAATAAACTAATAAACAAGTTTGTAATCTTGCTACCTGAAGAAGCCAACGACAAGGCGCTTGCCATGACAAGCAGTGTATCGTCAATGGCTTTGGTAGCAATTTTACTTGCTCATATTACTGATTTCGAAGCACAAGAAAAACAAATTGAATTGGCAGCTATTTCCGGATATAAGGTTATTGATAAATATGAACCTCATTTAGCGGTTCTGGCTTCAAAGGATTTTTCAAGGGCGGTTTTTTTAGGTTCCGGACCTTTTTACGGGTTAGCCCGTGAAGCCCATTTGAAAGTACAGGAAATGACCGACGGGCAGCTTATTTGCAAATTCGATTCGTTTCTCGGTTTCAGGCACGGACCCAGAGCTGTTGTTAACGATGAAACTCTTGTTGTTTATTTTCATTCTTCCGATGAATACATAAGAAAATATGAGTTGGACCTTGTAAACTCAATTAATAAAGAACAGAATCCAGCTTATACATTGGGTATTTGTGAATATTGCGATAATAAAAGTTATTACAGCTCGGTTATAGAAGTTGCCGGCAAAAAAACAGGAATAGATGATGCATACCTTATGCTTGTATATTTAATACCGGTTCAGCTGTTTAGTGTTTATAAATCCATTAATTACGATTTACATCCCGACAAACCGTCTAAAAGCGGTGCAATACACAGGGTTGTTCAAGGCGTTACAATTTATGAATACGATAACTGATATTGATTGAAAAGTATGAAAAAGAATTTTGACATAATCGTAGTAGGGGAGTTAAACGTAGATTTAATATTAAACAATCTGCCGTCACTACCAATGGAAGGTAAAGAGATTATAGCGGAAAAAATGAATCTCACTTTAGGCAGCTCTTCGGCAATATTTGCTTCAAACAGCAGTGTGTTGGGTAATAAAGTTGCTTTTGTGGGTAAAATAGGAAAAGACGGTTTCGGAAAGACGGTTATGGAAAGTCTTGAGCAAAAAAATGTGAATACCGACTTTATTATACAAACGGAAGATGAAAAAACCGGAATCACCGTTGTTTTGAATTACGGTGAAGACAGAGCCATGGTGACATATCCGGGTGCAATGGAGACTTTAAACATAGAAGATATCCGGGAGGATGTTTTAAAACTTGCCCGGCATATGCACGTATCTTCGGTTTTTTTACAACCTTCTTTAAAAAAGGATGTAGAAGCTGTTTTTCAAAAAGCCAAATCGTTGGGTCTTACAACGTCGCTGGATGTTCAATGGGACCCGGAAGAAGAATGGGATATCAACTTAAAAAAACTACTCCCTTTGGTGGATGTATTTTTACCTAACGAAGCCGAGTTACTGGCATTGACAGGTGCAAGCAATATTGACGAAGCCATTGAAACCGTTAGACCTTACATAAATATTATGGCTGTTAAAATGGGTAACAAAGGTTCGAGAGGCGTAACAAAATCGGAAGATATCACGGTAAAACCTTATTTGAATAAAGAAGTTGTGGATGCTATAGGTGCCGGGGATAGTTTTAACAGCGGCTTTATAACGAAATTTTTGGAAAACAAGTCCTTACAAGAATGTTTGCGGTACGGTAATTTAACGGGTGCCGTAAATACTACCGCGGCAGGCGGAACGGGTGCTTTTACAAGTTTGGAAGATTTCGGAAGAACGGCAAAAGAAAAATTTAATGTTAAAAATTAAAAATCCGGGTTCGGTAATATGACACTTCAGGAAAAATATAAATCGGTTCGTGAGCAAGGGAAAGCACTTCTTGCCACAAACTTTTATAATTACGAAACGTTACGCGGTGTTTTGGAAGCCGCCAAAAGTAAAAATGCACCTTTGATTTTGCAGCTTACAAAAAGCTCAATAGATTATATGGGACTTGATAATGCCGTTGCATTGGGCAGTTCCGCTCTTAAATACTTCGGAGTGGAAGGGTGGATACATCTTGACCATGGCGGTTCTTTGGAGCTTGTTGAACAATGCCTTAAAGCGGGATTCGATTCTGTTATGTTTGACGGAAGCGAACTGCCTTTTGAAGAAAATATAAAACTCACAAAGGAGGTTGTAAAAATGGCAAAACCTTACGGTGCATGCGTTGAAGCCGAACTGGGTTATGTTGCCAAACTGGGGCAATCAACAGATAAAACGGCATTGACAACCCCCGAAGATGCACGTATTTTTACCGAAAAAACAGGTATTGATGCTTTGGCTGTCGCTATAGGTACCGCTCACGGTTTTTATAAAAAGGAACCGAAACTGGATTTTGAAAGGCTTGCCGCCATACGCAAAGCTACCGATGCTTATCTTGTACTTCACGGAGGTTCCGGAGTTCCTGACGAAGCAATTAAAAAAGCTGTCAGCCTGGGAATTTGCAAAGTGAACATAGCCACCGAAATAAAAAACATTTTTACCTTAACATTAAAAAAAGAGTTGGTAAACAACGATGAAATAGATTTAAGAAAAACATTCCCTCCCGCCATAAAAGCGGTTAAAGAATTAATTGAACATAAATTATCATTAGTTAATTAAAACTAACAATTATGAAAAAATATTTACTTTTAATCGGCTTCGTCTTTTGGATTATACCTGTATTTTCACAGGTGACGGGAACCGTTTACGATGAAAACAATAACACTTTGCCGGGTGTTAATGTGTTTGTTAAAGGTACTACAAAAGGCGTGGTTACCGACGTTAACGGCAATTACAAGATTGACGTTAAAAAAGGCGACATACTTGTTTTCAAGTATATGGGATATAAGGAGAAAGATATAAAGATAGAATCGCCCAACGGAAAATACGACGTGCATCTTGTTCCTGCAGTTGTTAATATGAATGAGGTGGTGGTAATGGGATATTCCAATAAAACCAAAACCGAGATTTCAAGTGCCGTTTCGGTGCTGGATTCCGATAAACTTATGGACGTTACCACCGATGATGTAGGTTCAATGCTTCAGGGTAAAGTTTCCGGAGTGCAGGTTGTAAGTGAATCGGGACAACCAGGAAGCAGTTCGCAAATCAGGATAAGAGGTATCTCCACAATTAAACCGGGGAATGAGGAACCTTTATATGTGGTTGACGGTATTATCGGAGGTTCTTTCGATCCCAATGATGTTGAATCGGTAACGGTGCTTAAAGATGCAGGTGCCACCGGAATGTACGGTGCACGTGCAAACAAAGGGGTAATTATTGTTACCACAAAAAAAGGTGTTGCCGGTAAAACTCAATTTAATTTCAAAGCCAGTGTAGGCATGAAAACGGCTGATCAAGGACATCTTAAAATGATGAACGGTCAGCAATTTTTTGATTGGAGCAGCGAACTGTACCGTGACCCGGAAACACACGAAATAGACAAGATAAAATTTTATAAATATTACCCTCGTGAATTGGCGTCACGAAATTACGATTGGGTGGGTAACGGCTTTCAACCTGCCGTAACACAACAGTATCATTTATCGGCAGCAGGTAAAGCAAATAAAAAATTCACTTATTTCATTAGCGGTAATTACTTTAATGATAAAGGAACTTTTAGAAAAACAGGTTACGAAAAAGTCAATTTAAGATTAAATACCGGTTATACTTTCAACAAATGGGTATCGTTAACAAATAACCTTAATGCTTACGCCAACAAAGGCAACTATTATGACTATATGGACATGTATTATACTTATTTGGCTTTACCTTGGGACAACCCGTATAACGATGACGGTACTTTAAAATATATAGATGGTAATACCCCCGGAAAATGGTGGTCACGTGATAAAATCAATCCTTTCCATACAATAGAAAATTCGGATCATAACTCAAAAGGATTCGGTTTTGATTATGACCTTGTGTTAAAAGTAAAAATTTCAAAATGGTTGTCTTTTACCAGTTCTAACAGGTTGAGTTTCAGTACCGATAAATCACACGATTATGTTTCCCCTCTTACTGCGGGACCTTTTCATGAAAAAGGATATATTTACGAACGTCAGAACAATTGGTGGGGAGGAATAACAACAAATTTATTGCACTTTAACTTCGATTTCGGTAAAAACTCGATAACGGGTTTGGCAGGTATCGAACTGGATGGCGGTTCAAACGATTATATGTGGGTTGAAGGAAAAGGGTTACCCGAAGGTTTTGATGTTCCCTCGGTTGCTTCCAGCGAAATAAAAATCGGCGGAACTTCCACACTTGAATATTTTAACTCCGTTATTTCCCAATTAAATTACAACTACAACAATCTCTATTTTGTAACGGCTTCGTTCCGTGCCGATAAAACATCTAACTTCCCTCCGGAAAACAATTTGGCATACTTCCCTAGTATAGCCTTGTCGTGGATGGTAAGTAATGAAGACTTTTTTAAAAACAATGTTTCTTTCATGAACCTTTTGAAATTGCGTGCCAGCTACGGTGTTACGGGAGATCCCGATATAGGAGCTTCCAGGTATATGGGTTTGTTCTCCCTCAGCTCGCAATATAATAACAACTCGGCTGCAATTCCTTATCAATTGGCTAATTACAATCTAACGTGGGAACATACAAACGAGTTTAACATAGGTATTGATATGGGATTTTTTAACCGTATTAACCTGACTCTTAACTTGTATAATAACATTACAAAAGACTTAATAGTACTAGCCGCACAACCGCTATCGCAAGGTTTTGAGCACAGGTGGGAGAATGCCGGTGAAGTTACCAACAAAGGTATTGAAGTAAACTTTGATGCCATTGCCGTTAAAACACACTCTTTGGAATGGAATGTAGGGTTTAACTTCTCTAACAACAGTAACAAACTGTCGGGGATAGAAAGTCCGTTCTATAGAACCGTAAACGGTATTTCTCAAATATACCGTAACGGAGCCTCCATTTACACATTTATTTTACCGAAATGGTTAGGTGTTGACACCGAAACGGGAGCCCCGCTATGGGAAAAAGTTAATCCCGACGGCACAAAAGAGCCCACATCAAACTACAAAGAGGCAACACCGCAGGAAGTAGGAAAAGCCTTACCCGATTTTGTTGGAGGAATTACAACATCTTTATCATGGAAAGGATTAACTCTTTATGCTAATATGGCTTATCAATACGGAAATGACATATATAACTATACTTTACGTTTTATGGATAACGACGGGCACGAACCCTATGTAAATGCCATAGTACCTAAAAAAGGTTGGAAACGTTGGGCACGGCCCGGTGATATAGCCACACATCCCAGTATGCAAAATGCAGAACTTTCAACGGAAAACTCATCCAGATATCTTATGGACGGAAGTTTTATAAAACTAAGAAACATAACCATAAGTTATAAGCTTCCTAAAAAATGGAGCTCTGCAATGAAAATGAAAGACGTTACCGTTTCCTTACGCGCCGATAATGTTTATACCTGGACGGGATATTGGGGACAAGACCCGGAAGTAACATTGTCAAAAGGCGATTGGTCTATGCCCGGTGTTTCGGATTTTAAATATCCTAATAATCACCTGTATGTTGTTAACTTTAACTTTAATTTTTAAAACCTGAAAACCATGAAAGTTAAAAATATATATTACATAATATTGACAGTTTTGACGGTCGGTGTTATAACTGCGTGTGAAAAATGGGATGTTGCCCCTCGCGATCAAATTTCAACCGAATCGATTGCCAAAACAAAAGACGGTATCGTTAATGTAACAAACGGCGTTTATGCTCTTTTCAAAAATCAGGTTGAATTTAACGGCTTTATTGACGATAACAACTGTTATTTACGTCAGTATTTTCAAATGTCCGATTTTGCCGCCGACGATATAGTTTGCGGTCAGGTTACAACCGACCCGTTGTATTACAGCTTTACTTACACACACTCGCCGGACCAATCCAACTCAAGGTTTTTTTGGTACGTTTCCTATAAAATGATAAACGGTACCAATACTGTTATTGATATTGTTGAAAACAGCGGTGAAATAGAACGGACACCGGAAGTAAATCAAATTTTAGGTGAAAACTATTTTTTACGTGCTTTTTGCGAGTTTAACCTTTTGAAATTTTATGCCAATTTACCAACGGTGGGAAACCCTGACAGTGATCCCGGAATCATATTGCGCACCACTGCCAACGAGCCGGTAAAAAAGGCAAGAGCTACCGTTGCCGAAAGCTATCAACAAGTTATTTCGGATGCAAAAAAAGCTGCTTCATTAATGGATTCCGATTTGAGCAGAGGAAAAGAATTTGCTTCCAAAGAAGCTGCTTGGGCACTTTTATCAAGAGTTTATCTTTATCTTGAAGATAACGATAAAACGATAGCATATGCCGACTCGGTAATAAATTCGGGTAAATATGCCCTCGAAACGGCTGCTTCATTCCCCACTTATTTCCCTAATGCAATATCAAGGGATGAAACAATTTTCCTTATTGCTTTTACGCAACAGGATAACCGCGGGAAATTCGGTTCGATAGCATCCATGCTCTACAGTGACGGTAATAGCGGTTGGGGAGAAGAATTTGCTTCCGAATCTTACAGAAATGCCATGAAAGACCATCTGGAAGATGTGAGATGGAAATATATTGATACTTTATATAACGATGACGGTTCCGTGGCTACTAAAAACGGGATAGAAGTTTATTATATAACCAAATTCTCATTTCAAGACGGAGATCCTAACCTGAGTTCACCGGTTATGTTCAG
>WFZS01000097.1 GCA_015489465.1 Bacteroidales bacterium
TCAACCTCGTATTTGTATTTCCCTTTACTCCTGTAAACAGTATCAATAAAAAAGTTGTTCGTAATAACCGTTTTGTTAAGTTTAGCGGTGTCGTTATTACTGTTAATCAAATAGATGTTATATCCCGTGGTGAGACCTTTGTTAGGTTTTAGCCACATAAATTTAATATTTCCGTAATCGTTTCTGATAAAATCAACTTCTTCCGGTGGAAAAACCGGCTCATGCTCTGCAAGGTAAAAAGAAACCGTATCGGAATTGTTGCTTTCGGCAAAACCGTCACTAACATTTTTTATGAAGTAGCTGATGTTTACGGCTTTTTTTACTTCTTTACTTGTATCAATAAAAACGATTTTTTCGTCAATGCCTGGTTGCATATCGCTTATTAAACGGAATGGTTGTTTGTCGATACTTCGATATATTCTATATCCTATTATATTTTTTCCAACATTTGTCCAGTCAATTATTACCGAATCGTTTTTAAAAGCGGCATGAACATTATGTGGAGGAAAAGGCTTTTCCGCAAAAGTGGCAAAAGCCGGAATACGTACACTTTTAATGGTATTTCCGAAATAAGTGTGAATAATCATAAAATAAAACAAAGGTTCATTAGCAACGGGAGCTACATCTGTAAATGTTGTCATGTCAGGTGAAAGGTCTGCAATTTTTATATAACCTGAATCCCAATTTTTACTCCGGTATAGTTCCATACTGCTTACGGTTTGAATGTAGCTTAATTTCCAATTGAGTTTGATAGCTTTTCTGTCGGTAAGAGGTTTGGAGGTAAATGAATTTAACTGTGGTGGCGGTATGTATCCGAAATTATGAGCCATTGCCGTTTCGGAGATTACCGTTTTACCTTTCACCTGTATTTTAATATAATAAAGGTAAATGGCTTTTTTAATTAATGTAGTATCAAAAACGGTAAACTCTACAGTATCTGAATCCTCTGTTTTTTTGACATAATGTGTCGTGTAAATCCGGGCAAATTTCTTCTCTTTTAAGGTTGCTCTGAAAATCTGAAAATCAGTAGAGTCAACTTCTCCGGTAGTAGCCCATGTGATTTCCGGTACATTTGAATCGCTGATTACCTCTTTTACCCATACATTGTTTTGGGCAATGGTTAATAAAGGTAAAACAATTGAAAGTATAACTAATATTCGTTTCATGATTCTTTTTATTTTGTTTGATTACTGCAGACAGGTACCACCCAATTTTAAAGTTGTTTCGGATGGTCTGTTAGTTGAAACTTTCATCCTGCTTAATATGTCAATACATCCGTCCAGTCCACAGGCTCCAACACAAGTTGAGATAGATTGACATGTGGAAAATGAGAGGTTTTTGTTTTCATACTTTCCTATAAGTTCTGCGTAAGCTTCCTGTCTTACACCTACAAAGCCACATCCTGTTACGTTTACACCGCCTCTCATTTTTGCAAACCCGTAACCGCCTACTTTAAAGAACCCCTGTTTATAATCCAAATGAACAAAAACACCGAATCCCGCTTTTACATCTACATCAATAATTAAGAGCGGAAATGTTTTATTAACTACAGTACGTTGTCCTATAACATAAAAACCGTGTAATGAACCGAAGTCCGGTTTGTTAGTTTCAAAATTTTGTAATATTGGTTTAGTTACGTCATTTAAATCTTTCTCATATACTCCCAAAATAAAGCCGCCGTCATAAATATCGTTCAACATGGTTACGCTTCCGGCAAACCCTATATAAAAACCATGCGGGTCAAAACGGGTTGCCAACGTTCCGCTGTTTAACGAACCGAAGCCCAACATAACGGGTTGGTCAATTGTTAATATGCCAACCAAAGCTTTTTCGGCAAATATGTATGAAATGGTAAAACTGCCCAATGGAGTTTCTATATTATCGGCTTTTATGTTGTCGCCGGTTACTTCAATACCACCGTGAACATTAAATGCCAAAACATTACTATTGTCTAAGCCGGTAGAATGAGTGTGTGCCGTAAAATTAAGTTCACCCCATTCATTACCGGTTACCGAGATTTTACCTTCTATCAGGTCAAACTTTTCTTTCCCCATTTTAATGTATTGGGGTGTTACGACATCAATATAACATTCGGACGGAGTTTTATGAAGAATTCCTTTGATTTGTAATCTTTCACCTCCTTGTCCCGGTGGCGGTTTGACATAAAAAGTACCATACGATGTATAAAGTTTGTCGGTTAAAGATTGTGAGTTTCTTTTTTGTTCGAATGTAAATGAAACATTACCGTTACAGTCGGGTCCTCCGCTCAGTGGTTCGAGTCTGAACTTCAGTTTTCCGTTTTCTTTAGTGTAAGTCATTTCTGCGCGGGTAGCCACAAAATTAGGTATTCCGAGATCAGGCAATCCTGCCAGACGGAAAAAGCCTTCTCCCGATATGATCTGATCCACATATACGTCCATTAAGTTGTGAAACCTCATGGTTTTTCCCAAGCTTAAAACCGTTGAGTTGTCGCTTAACATGCCTATTGAAGTGAATTCCAATCTGTCTTGTGTTGCAGGCAAGTTGTCAACCCAACCCACAGGCCCGTCAGTGCTTCCTACCATACTTATACGGTAATGACCAACACCGGCATCGTAATTAAATTTTGGGTTCATACCGTCAGCAAGTTGTAAAGTGGTAATACCTCCCAGTGATAATCCCTTATCAAAATCAATTTTCCCTTCCCTTAACGCATCCGGCCTGATATTAAGTCCTTTGATACCTGCATCTACACCAAGTCCGGTATATATGGTTCCTTTCGGTACTATAATAGCATCACGTGTTTTGTCAAACATCCAACCGTCGGTACTTACCACTTTCCATTTTTCCAGATCAAACGACAATTGACTGTCAGGGTTATGAACCAAATCCATATTGTCATTAGTAATTTGTATTTCACCGGCGTTAATCTTTAGATCCAGTGAAGGATTACCGTTTGGCATTGGAATGTCCGTATGAAGCGTTGTGGCTATATGTATTGTTCCGTTTTGAAGATAAGAACCTTTAAAATTTGAGGAGGCGTTGAAACCGAAAACCCTGAAATTATCAATAGGTTTTGGAGTTTGTTTTTTCAAAAATACTCTGTAATCGAATAAATAATGTTTCAGGTTAAAATCGGGAGCATTACCACTTTTAAAAAGCGTTATATCAACATTGGTAGTATCATCTCCAAGATACATGTCTCCTGCAAAATCATACGTAAATTTAAAAGAGGAGAGGTCGATTTTTAAACCGCCTTTAATAAGCCCGTTTGAACCGTCTTTATAA